>NZ_JANGBP010000099.1:0-433 GCF_024462535.1 Adlercreutzia sp. DFI.6.23 | reverse complement strand
GTGTCGGGCAAGACGGTGGAGGAAACCGTGAAGGAGGGCTCCGACAACGTTTATCAGAAGTACAACGCGAACACGAACGGCGAGAAAGTCATCGCGCTCACCTTCGACGATGGCCCGTGGCCCACGACCCAGGAACTGCTCGACGTGCTGAAGGAGAACAACGCCGTGGCGACGTTCTTCACGATCGGCGAGCAGATTTCCGATAAGACCGATTACGTGGAGACGATCAAGCGCATGGAAGCCGAGGGTCACCAGATCGGCACCCACTCCTACGACCATGCGGCCACCGGCGGCGGCAACGGCGTGGACATGACGCACCAGAGTCCCGAGAAGCAGATTGAAGAGGTGCAGATGGGCCAGCAGGCCATCGCGGATGCGACGGGCGCCGAGGCGTCGAAGGTGTTCCGTTCGCCGGGCGGCAACTTCCACGACG
>NZ_JANGBP010000098.1:0-433 GCF_024462535.1 Adlercreutzia sp. DFI.6.23 | reverse complement strand
AGTAGGCCACGCCCTTCGAAACGCCCGCCACCTCCACGATGCGCTCCACCGTCGTGTCTGCGTAGCCGCGTTCGGAAATGACCTCGATAGCCGCATCCAGCAATTGGCGCCGGGTGGCGTCCGCCTTGCTCGTTCTCCCCTTCTGCTGGGCCATGCCCCACCTTCCCGCCCGCGCAACCGACAATGCCGCGTGCAAAACGCCTCGACCGGCTCCGCGCCGTCGGGCAACCACTCATTTTGGTCATCGCAGCGCAGATGCGGCCATTAATCTCTCATCAACGAGGAGAGACGCTGCTGCGATGATAATACCGGGCTCCCGCAAGACCGGGCGCCCCGGCGAAAGACTCACCAAATCACGGGAGTGCCGATCGAGGCCGGTCCCTACGGGGATGTCTGCAGGCCAAGCGGCGAGCTTGTTCAGTGTGCGGCGACG
>NZ_JANGBP010000097.1:0-434 GCF_024462535.1 Adlercreutzia sp. DFI.6.23 | reverse complement strand
CTTCCTTCAGTTTCGTGGGGCCAGTGGTTATTGCGAGCGCTACGGCGGGGGCGGCCGGGGTCGGCTCGGCCATAGTGGGGGCCGGTCTGGTATTCGTCGTGTGCGCTCTGGTGGTGCGCAAGACGGGGACGCGCTGGATCGATCGGCTCATTCCCACGGTGGTCATGGCCGAGATCATCTTCGTTATTGGCTGCGGCCTGGCTACCCCGGCGGTTTCGGAGGCGCTCACCGTGCCCGAGGGCGAGACGCTGTGTCAGACGCTCGTTGTGGCGGGGGTGGCCTTCTTCGTGGTCGTGCTGTGCACGTGCTTCGGGAAGCGGGTGAGCTCTCCCCCTCCCAAGTAAGGAGATTGCGCTCGCGCACCCAGGGCTGGCCCGCCAAGTTCGCGCTCGCCCGGTTGCCGCGCACCCGCACGTTGCCGGGCCACGTGAAGC
>NZ_JANGBP010000096.1:0-434 GCF_024462535.1 Adlercreutzia sp. DFI.6.23 | reverse complement strand
CAACTCCGTGATGTTCGACGGCGGTGCGTCGGAGACCTTCGACACGATGGGCTGCATTGTCGGATTCATCACGTTCCTCTCGGCCGTGGTGGCATCTTCCTGGGGTCGCGGCTGCCTTAAGATGGTGCCCGTGCTCATCGGCATCGTGGTGGGTTATATCGTGGCCATTCCCCTGGGTATGGTGGACTTTACCGCTATCAACGAGGCAGCTTGGATCGGCCTTCCCGAAGTGACGCTGCCCACGTTTAGAGTGAATGCCCTGCTCGTTATCGCTCCCATTGCGTTGGTGCTCGTAGTCGAGCATATCGGCCACCTGATGACGGTGACCAATCTTTCCGGCGAGGACTTCAACAAGTACCTCTCCTCTTCGCTGCTCGGCAACGGCCTTGGCACGGTGGCTTCCGGCTTCCTGGGCGGCCCGGCTTTGACCTCCA
>NZ_JANGBP010000095.1:0-434 GCF_024462535.1 Adlercreutzia sp. DFI.6.23 | reverse complement strand
ACCAGATTTGGGAGAAGTGGGGCTTCGAGCTCGCCCAGAACTAAAATGTTCGCGGTAGAATAGTGCGAGTTGCAAAAGGCATCTCGTCAGGCGGGCGGGGCGCATAGCTCCGCCCGCCTGGTGCATCGGCTCTTCGACGCAAAAGCGGTGATGCGTGTGGCCGTGCAGCGGGGTCGCTGGGAGGTTGTCGGAGGAAGGTTCGATGCACGGGGGTCGGCGCGGTCGTGGAAGTGTGAATCGGGAAGAGTGGTGACTATGGAATCAAGGGAAGTGCGCGGAGCGAGACGATCTGCGATTGACCTGAGGGCGTTGACGCTCAGGTTGGCCGCAGCTGTGATCTTGGTCTGGGCCTCGATGGCCGCATGCCCCCTGCGGCTTGGGCCGACGATGCGGAGCAGGCTGTCCAAGATGCCGAGATAGACATCTCCGCTGAC
>NZ_JANGBP010000094.1:0-434 GCF_024462535.1 Adlercreutzia sp. DFI.6.23 | reverse complement strand
GAAAAGGGAACACGGGTTCCTATACTGCTTGTCGGTCAATTTCCGTGCGGCCCGCTGTCGCGGCAGCTCAAACCAGTGAAACGTTGCGAGCGGGCGCGCGGTCGCAAGTGAGCGCAACAAGAAGAAAGGAATGCTTCATGGCAAAGACCTCCAAGATCGCAAAGGCTCCCAAGTCCATCAAGTCCTACGCGCTGAACAAGTGCCTCATCGGCTACGGCGTGGTGAACGGCATCATCAACGCGGCCATCTTCGCCGGCATCAACGCCGGCGCTCCCGATGCGATGTTCGGCATGCACGACATCGTGCACGACCTTGCCTTCACCGGCCTTCTCCTCGGTATGCTGCTGTTCGCCTGCGTCGTGCCGCTCACCCGCATGGATCTGCGCAAGGGCGTTTTCTCCCTGCCCGGTGGGGCGGGCGGTGCCTTTCCGCTC
>NZ_JANGBP010000093.1:0-436 GCF_024462535.1 Adlercreutzia sp. DFI.6.23 | reverse complement strand
CCCGAAATGATATTTCTGATTTAAAAGTGCCATTTCGGGGCTTCTTTCTGTGCCCAAGCCGATTGCACCCCAGCGCCTTTCAGCCGCATTCGCCAGATGGCCAAAAAAAGACGCGCTAACTGCGGTTTTCAGCCCTCTTTCCCCGACTTTCACCATCTACGCATTCGCGCGTCCTTTTCAATAATGTTCTTACCAGGTAAAACTATGATCAAGAGAAACCGCACTTTCGAAACCGCAAGCCGCTGACGCAGCCAGCGCAGATTTTTTGACCAAAAAATGCTCTAGAGACACTTTCGCATGCAGTTCGCGAGTCGTTTTTGGCCACTAGCGTCCTACTTTCCCGCGCCGCCGTGGTTGATGGTGGTGGCGAGGGGGTGGCGCTTCAGAAGAAGCATCATCACGAGGCACGCAAGCATGAGCGGCACGAACCAGAGGA
>NZ_JANGBP010000092.1:0-436 GCF_024462535.1 Adlercreutzia sp. DFI.6.23 | reverse complement strand
GTTTTCCGGCTGGGCCCACGACTTCGACAAGCGCATCATCGCCGTGGAGTTCTCGCTCGATAACGGCGAGCATTGGACGCGCTACGATTTGGGCGACACCACGGCCGAAAATTAGATGATCGTATTCGATTCGCATATTAATACATGAATTACATTATACATAGCAATTCGGTGCGTAATTGAACCTATGCACATGCCTAACAAGTCGAAATTTCCGCCCGAAATCGCCCTCCAGATCTGCCGGAGACTTTCGCTCTCTGATCCCGCCGCTTGCCTCGCCCGATCAACCCATTTGCCTCTTTGCCAACATCTTTTCAAGCGCAAGAACAGCAGTGCCAGCTCCTAATGCAGCCCCCCGCGTATCGGTGAGCCAGTCGGCGGGGTCGCACATGCGGCCGGGGACGAAGGACTGGTGGAACTCATCGGTCACGGCGTA
>NZ_JANGBP010000091.1:0-436 GCF_024462535.1 Adlercreutzia sp. DFI.6.23 | reverse complement strand
GCCGATTCCAAGGAGTTCAAGGTCAACGACGACGTGACGGTACTCATCGCCCAGCGCGAGACGGTAGACCTGCCGACTGTGATGGCCCGCGAGGCGGAGATTCGCGATCACATAAAGAAGCTCGTGGAAGACAACGGCTACGAGTTCGCCCTGCTGCTCGTCACCGATTTTCTGGCCGAGGGCTCGCAGTTCATCGTGGAGGGCGATCCGGCCCGTGTGAACCGCGTCTTCGAGATCGAGTGCTGCGAGGGCGGCAACTGGATGCCCGGCGTGCTGTCCCGCAAGAAGCAGGTGGCGGCCCCCATTCTTGCCACGTAATAATTCCTTGAGGAATTATTACGCGACGCTGCGGGTCCGACAGGCACCTGGCCTTGCCCCTTGTTTTTGCCACGGCGCGGCACGAAGGCCGCTTGGGCAAAAGGCGGGGCAAATCCAG
>NZ_JANGBP010000090.1:0-437 GCF_024462535.1 Adlercreutzia sp. DFI.6.23 | reverse complement strand
CACAGATTGGTTCATACTGTGTTCGATCGCACAAGAGAAAGGAAGTCTCGTGGAACGCGAAGTAGCTTGGAAGAAGTACGACGAGGCAGCATCGGCCGAGGTTGAGGCGCTGGCTGCTGACTACATCAACTTCATCTCCGACAACAAGACCGAGCGCGAGTGTGCTGTGGCCGCCATTGCCGCGGCCGAGGACGCCGGCTACGACTCGCTGGCCGATTGCATCGCCGCCGGCACGCCCGTGGGGCCGGGCAGCAAGCTGTGGGCCTGCGCCCAGGGGAAGGCAGTCATCCTCGTGCACGTGGGGGCCGCGCCGATCTCCGATGGCATGAACATCCTGGGGGCGCACATCGACTCGCCGCGGCTGGACATCAAGCAGAACCCGCTGTACGAGGCCAACGACTTCGCGCTTTTGGTCACTCACTATTACGGAGGCATCA
>NZ_JANGBP010000009.1:0-113237 GCF_024462535.1 Adlercreutzia sp. DFI.6.23 | reverse complement strand
CTACTCGACCGTCCGTCTAAAGGCCTTCCGGGAGGGCGGCAGGACCGTCTACGATACGATAGACAACCGCAGGAGGCGGTTGGGGCTGGCGGCGTAGGCCGCTGTCCAAGTAACTGTCCGCACCCCCAGGACGCTGATAAGTGCAGATTTTGATACAAATTCTGACAACTCGGCGTCCGACCAATTTCGCATACTGGCTCTTAGCGGATCCAAGCGCGTCGACCCGCCACAATATAACAAGCTTGGCCAACGCGTCCGTCTCTTCCCTAGAAAGAGCTGCGGCATCGCCTCATTCCAGGCAAGTGCTGAGGCCGATTCTCCTGTACAAGCGGTACTAGTTTTGTATAGTTACGTTTATTATAATCGTGACTATACAAAACCCTTATCGGGAGCGCCGACAAACAGCGGCTGTTCCTCTTCTCGAAAAGCGGCTTTACCGACGCCTGCCGAGCCGAAGCCGCCGCCTGCGGGTGCCGCCTCGTAGCGCTTGCAGATATGGGGCTGGGGCAATAGAACCGATCCGCTTGGCCGCCCGCGCTTGGCCTAACGCAGCCGCTTCTCCCCCAGAAACGGGCTCGGTTCGTCGCGGTAGAGGACGGTCAGGGCGTGCATGGCGCGGGTGACGGCCACGTAGAGCAGGTTGCGATCGGCCTCGGTGGCGTACTGGCGGCCGTCGGCGTCCAGCAGCACCGCCTCGTCGAACTCGAGGCCCTTGGCTAGGCGCACCGAGCTGACGACGATACCGCCCGGGTAGGCGTCCGTTTCATCGGTGAGCAGCGTAAGGTCGTGATCGCGCGCAATGAGCTCAGCGTAGCGGGCGGCGAGGAAGTCCGATTTCGCGATGACTCCCAAGGTGCGCCGCCCCGAGGCACGCCACCGCTCGATGGCTTCGTCCACCGCCGCGAGCACCCCCACGGTGTCGCCGCAGCGCGCAAAGCGCACCGCCTCCCCATGGCGCTGGACGGCGACGAGACCCGCAACGGGCATCACCCGGGCGGCCAGCTCGGTGATCTCGCTGGTCGAACGGTAACTCGTCATGAGCCGCACCACCCGCGCGCCCGGATAATGGGCCGCCACCGCCTCGGGCGCCGACACCGCACGGCCGTCCACGAGCTGGTTCACATCCCCCAGGATAGTGCGATCGCAGCGGAACAGGCGGGAGATGGCCTCGTGCTGCACCGGCGTCAGATCCTGCATCTCATCGATGACCAGATGGCGCACGGCAGAAGTGGGGGCGAATCCGTCGGGGCCCGCGAAGGCCAGGGCGCACAGCACGACGGGGAAGGCGTCCTCCCATTCCACCACGCCCTTGGCCGGCGCCTTAAACAGGGCGCTCTGGCCCGTGTCGGCTAAAAAGCGCTTGTACAGCGCCAGCGGGTTCTTGGCCCGCATCATGCGCAGGAGCCGCCCGCGCAGCTCGCGGCGCGTCGGCATGGTGTGGACATAGCGGCCGAAGGTCTTGCCATGGGCCAACTCCAACGCGTCGCCGGCGATAAGGTCGAGGCGCTCATCGAAGGGCACCGGCGCGTAAGCCGCAAAGCGCTCGGCGAGCCAGGACGCCTCGGCCACGTCGCCCCCGACGGCCAAGTCGCGCGGCTCGAAGAGCTCCGATGCCGCCACCTTCCCATCGCCGGAGCCCTTCTCCCCCAGCTGAGCGCCGAGCCACGCCGTCAACGAGGCAGCGAACGCCTCGGTGCCCTTGGCGGCAGCACGGGCCGCCCGAACCGGGTCGGCCTCATCGGCAGCCGACACCGGGAGCGCCACTTTCGTGATCCCTTCCAAAAGGAGGGCCGCCAAGTCGTGCAGGCTCCACTGCCGCACTGGCTCCTCGCCCAGCTCCGGCAGCACCCCGGAAATGTAGTCGGAGAACACCCGGCTCGGCGAGAGGATGGCCACCGACTGCGAGGTCAGCCGCTCTTTCTGGCGATACAACAGGTAGGCAACCCGGTGCAGCGCGATGGAAGTCTTGCCCGAGCCGGCCACGCCCTGAATGATAAGCGTGCCGGGCGCCTCATCGCGAATGACGGCGTTCTGCTCGCGCTGGATGGAGGAGACGATATCATGCATCTTCGCGTCAGACGTGCGCCCGAGAACCGTCGCGAGTACCTCGTCGCGCACGCTGGAGCTGGAGTCCACCGCGTAGCGCAGCTGCCCCTCCTCGATGGAGATCTGCCGCTTGAGCGCGAGCGTTCCCTCCCGGTGCCCGGCCGGTGCCTCGAAGGCGGCCGGCCCCGGCTCGAAGTCGTAGAACAGCGCGGCCACCGGGCTTCGCCAATCGGAGATGAGCGCCTGGTTCTCCCAGGTGAGGGCGAAGCGCCCGAGGTAGGTGATCTGGCGTGCGGCCGCCGTCTCGCCTTCGGCCGAACCGGCAGATGAGGACGCCCCTTCCTCGCCTTCGACGAAATCGACCCGGGCGAAGTAGGGCGAATCGAGCAGCTTCTCCAACCGGCCTCGGGAGCGATGGGCCAAAGCGGCCTGGGCGTCCATGCGGTTCAGCTCATAGGCAGAAAGATGCGCCTCCTCCGGCGCCAATTCGCCACGCGAGGCCGCCAGCTGCGCCCCCGCCTCGCGATGGCTCGCCTCCGTACGCTCGGCCAACCCGCGCGCTCGATCGACGGCCGCGCGCACCGCACCCAACACCTCGTCAAGGTGGGCTTGCTCTTCCGCTTCTATGCTAGGGGATCCTCCATCGGTGTCCGCATCGGCATCTGCGTCTGCAGACCGAAGCAGGGCTTCGTCATGTTCCGCATCCACAGCCTTCTCCTTCCTCGTCCAGATTTCGCGAAACGCGGACGGCTCGGCCCTCGCTGAGCCCCGTCCGGGAAACCTGAGAGGTCGAAGCCGTGAGATGCGCCGACGTCAAGGGGAAACGCTATGCTAGCGGCCCCGCGCCTGAGCACCAGTCGCCACCGCACCGACCTCCACAAAATTCGCGCAACTTCGCTTCCCATGCTAAGACGGTATGGCTGTAGCGAGTCGTTTACCGTTTGATGCCAAGGGGCAGCAGCCAGACGTCAGCAGGGACAACTTCCCTTAGCATGGAACTCAGCGTTTACGTGGCGTCAAAAGCGTCGCCGACTGCGGCGCCCGATGCCGCTGTCGACCGCGGCGCTCGACGCCGCCGACCCCGAGACAAGGAGCGCTCATGCCCATGAACCCCGCCGTCCAAGCGGTCATCAAGGCCATCACGCGCCTGCAGCCCGACGTGGCCAATTCCTGGAACTCCCAGCGCAAGGTGGAGGACGCCGCCGGCAAACTCACCATTGCCGACCCGCGCTGCCGCATCGACAAGATCACCGCCACAGCCGACGACGGCTACGAGATTCCCTTGCGCGTGTTCACGCCCCTCGACATCGACTTCTCCCTGAAGCGGGGCCTACACGTGAACGAGGATCACCGCGGCACCATCCTGTACTTGCACGGCGGCGGCTGGGCCAACGGCGACGTGGAATTCTACAGCGACGCCTGCATGCGCACGGCGCTGAAGCTCGAGCGCCGCGTCATCGCCGTCGACTACCGGCGCAGCCCCGAGCACCGCTTCCCCACCGCGCTTGAGGACTGCTACGCCGTGGCGCGGCAGCTGTTCGCCGGCACGCTTATCCGCGACGCCGATCCCGGGCGCATCGTGCTCATGGGCGACTCGGCCGGCGGCAACCTCACGGCGGCCGTGAGCCTTCTCGCCCGCGAGCGCGGCGACTTCCGCCCGCGCACCCAGATCCTCTTGTACCCGCTCGTGTACAACGACCACTCCGAAACGACGCTGTTCGATTCCGTGCGCGACAACGGCGAGGACTACATTCTCACCCGCCAGGCCATCGTCGACTACATCGAACTGTACCTGCGCACGCCCGCCGATTTCCACGACTCCCGCTTCGCACCGCTCATCGCGACGTCGCTGGCCGACCTGCCCCGCACGCTCGTCATCACCGCCGAGTACGACCCTTTGCGCGACGAGGGCGAGGCTTTCGCTGCGCGCCTGGATGCGGAGGGCAACGAAGTGGCCTGCTTCCGCATGAACGACGGCGTCCACGGCTACTTTTTGTACCCCTCCGTGCTCTCGCTCGTGCGCGACACCTACCGCCTCATCGCGCACTTCCTCGATGGCGACCCGCTCCCGAAACCCGGTGACCGGCCATGGCTGACGCTTCTTGGTACCGACTAGACAACGTCGGCAAGTTCTACGCCGCCCAGGCGGGAAGCCCGAACCAGACCATCTTCCGCTTGGCGGCCACCATGGTCGACGAGGTGGACGCGCAGGCGCTGCAGCGCGCGCTGGACGCCACCGTGGCGCAGTTCCCCGGCTTCAATGTATCGCTGCGATCCGGCATGTTCTGGCATTACTTGGAACCGTCCGGCACCGCGCCGCGCGTGACTCCCGAGAACCTGCCCATCTGCTACGGCCTGCATGCCGGGCCCCAAAGCGTGCTCTTCCGCGTGAGCTACTATCGCCGGCGCATCAACGTCGAAGTGTCCCACATGATCTCCGACGGGCGCGGGGCCCTGGAGTTCCTAAAAGCGCTGCTCGGCGCTTACGTGGCCGAGCGCTACGGGTTGCCCGAAGCCGCCGCCTGCGCTTATGCGGGCACCGAGGCGCAGAAGACCGAGGACAGCTTCACGACCAACTACGACCGCTCCGCGGCGGGAAAGGCGAAAAAGCCGCGCGTCTTCCATCTGACGGGCCTGAAGACCGACGCCGACCCGCTTTACCTGGAATACCACCTATCGGCCAGCGCCGTGCATGCCGCCGCCAAAGACGCCGGAGTCAGCGTCACCTCCTACCTCATCGCGGCGGTCATCTGCGCCGTGCGCGCCACGATGACCGCCCGCGACCGGCGCCGGGCCATCCACCTGGACGTCCCCGTCGACCTGCGCAGCCTCTTCGGCTCGGCCACCCTGCGCAACTTCTTCGGGCTCGCTTTCGTCTCCTACGCTCCCGGCGCCGCCAATGCCTCGGTGGCCGAGGTGGCCGTCGAAGTGCAGCGCCAGCTGACCGCCGGATGCGAGCCCGCATCCCTGAAGCGCCGTATGATGGCCATGATCAAGCTGGAGAAGAACCCACTTCTGCGCGCGGCGCCCCTCATCGTGAAGGATGCGGCGCTGGCCGTCGCCGACGCGCGCGCCGCCCGCGAGGTCACCACTACCGTCTCGAGCCTCGGCCGCGTGGCGCTGGACGAATGCACGGCCCCCTACGTGGAAGGCATCAGCGCGCTCACGTCCACCTCCGGCCTCAACTTCATCGTGTGCACCTACGGCGACGATCTATCCATCGGCATCTCCAGCCGCTTCCTCGGCCAGAAGGTGACCCGCGCCCTGGCAGAGGTTTTGGAAGACGAGGGGATGCGCGGATATCTGAACGCAAACCGCGACGCGCCGGCGTTCCACCGCCCCGGTCCGCTGGCGGCCGCCCGCAAGGCGGCTCCCGTACCATCGGTGTTCCCGCCGAACTCCTTCGAGCGCAAGAGCACCCGCGTCCGCACGGTTCTGGCGGTGCTCACCCTTATCTGCATCGCACTTATCGCGCTTTTGGGCGGCACTGCGGGCGGCAGCGCGCTGGCCGTGGGGGCGCCGTGTGCGGCCGTGGCCCTGAACTGGCTGTTCGTGCGGAACATGATCGTGCACGCCCCCGACTTCATCCGCGTGGTTGAGCGCTACTTCCTCGTGCTTTTGGCCGTGGCGGGGCTGTGGTTCGCATCCACGGGAAACCTCATCGTCACCACCTACGTGGTGCCGGGCCTGTGCATGCTGGCCCTCGCGTTCAACGCGGTGCTCCTCATCGCCTTCCGCGGACCGTTTGTCACCGGATACGCGAAGTACCTCATCTACGAGGTGCTGCTCGGGCTCGTTCCCCTGGCGCTTCTGGCCGCCGGCCTCATCACCTGGCCGCCCTTGGCCATAGCCGCCGGCGCAGCCGCCGCGGCCCTGCTGGCCATCCTGCTCCTGGTCGGCCGCAAGCAACTGGCCGCCGAAGCCCGCAAGCTGTTCTCGCTGCGGTAGGCCACCTGTCTCCAGTCCCTACCCCACCACTGCCAGCACGATGGCGGCGGCCAGCACCGCCACGCACACGGCCAGGGCCACGAAGTCCTCGGCATGCAGCGGGTAGTCCTTGTAGCCGCTCGTGCGCGTGCGCAGGTTGAAGCCGCGCACCTCGGCGGCGATGGCGGCGGAGTTCGTCTTGCGCACCGAGCTCACCAGAAGCGGCACGCACAGAGGAATCATGAGCCGCACCTTCTTCGCAAAAGAGCCGTCGAATTCCACGCCGCGGGCTGTCTGGGCCTCCATGATGCCGGCCATGTCGTTCATGAACACGGGAATGAAGTGCACCGTGCTCGTGAAGGTGAACGCGTACTTGTAGGGCACGTGCAGCTGCTTGACGGCCGCGTTTGTCAGGTCGTTCATCTTCGTGACGTAGAACACGAGGAACAAAGGTATCGCCGCCGCCATGAGGCGCACGACGACCGTGAGCGCCGCCAGCAGGCTGCCGGTGCCGATGTACCCCCAGGGCAGCGGCACGAGCGGCATGCCGTGGGGCGTCGTGAGCAGGATGACCACGGCCAGAATGAGCGAGAACGCGAACACCGCCTTGCAGAGGCCGGCCGTCTCGCGACCCAGCCCGCACGAAGCGGCCATGACGAGCGCGGCAGCCAGAAGGATCAGCAGAAACACCAGATTGCTCGTCACGAAGCAGGCGATGGCGATGAGCACCGCGCCGATGAGCTTCACACAGGGGTTCATACGGTGCAGAAAGCTCTCCCCCGGCACATATTCCAGAAACTTGGCCATTAGTCGATCGCCTCCACTTCCACGTCTTCGACCTCCCTATCGCATGCCTGGGCCACCGCCGTCACCATTTGGGCCACGGTGTTCGCCTCGGCCGCAGCCGCGGGACAGGCCGCCTCGCGCCCGAGAATGAGCGACACCTCGGTCACCTGAGGCGGCAGGATGTGCGCCTCCTTCAGCACGCGCCCGTCGCGCAGCACCTCGAAGGTGGGGCCGTCGGCCACCACCCGTCCAGCGGTCATGGCGATGACGCGGCGGGCGAAGTCCCCCACCACTTCCATGTCGTGGCAGACCATGATGACCGTGGTGCCGTTCTCGTTCAGCTCGCGCACCACATCCATCACCTTCACGCACTCGCGAAAGTCGAGACCGGTGGTCGGCTCGTCCAGGATGATGGTGGGCGGCGCCAGCACGATGATGGAGGCCAGCGCGAGCAGCTGCCGCGTGCCGCGGTTCAGCAGGTAGGGCTCGGCATCCGCGTCGAAGCCGAAGCGCTCGATCATGGCGTCCACCCGCGCCTCCGCTTCCGACCCCTCCTCGCCGAGCGCTTTGAACCCGAGCATAAGCTCCTCGCGCACGGTGTTGCAGCAAATTTGCCGATCGGGGTTCTGGAAGAGAAAGCCGATGCGCCGGGCCAATTCGCTCGTCTTCAGGGAGGTCGTGGGCACGCCGTCGATGAGCACCTCGCCGGAGGTGGGCTTCAAAAGCCCGTTCGCAAGTCGCATCGTGGTGGATTTCCCCGCTCCGTTGGTGCCGACGAAGGCCACGAAGTCGCCGTCGTTCACCGTGAAGCTCACGTCGTTCAGCACGGCCAGCTCGCCGTCGTAGGACGCCGATACGTTCTTGAACTCGATCATGCGAGCACCTCCTTCAGCGCCGCCGCGGCGCCGGCCACGTTGCGCACCGTGGGGCCGGCGTACAGGCCCTGGGCGGAAAGCGCGTTCATGAGCGTCGTCGCCCGCGGCACGTTCACGCCCAGCGCCAGCAGCTCCTCGGAATGGGCCAGCACCGCGTCCGGCGTATCGGCGAAGCGGATGCGGCCCTCGTCCACGATGACGAGCATGTCAGCGTAGTCGGACAGAAGCGCGATCTTCTGCTCCACCACGATGACTGTGGTGCCGTGCTCCCGGGCGTAGCGGGCCAGCAGGTCGAACACCGCCACCGACGAGGCCGGATCCAGCTCGGCCGTCGGCTCGTCCAGCACGAGCACCTTCGGATGCAGCGCGATGACCGATGCCACGGCCACCTTCTGCTTCTGGCCGCCGGAGAGGCTGTCGATGGTGCGGTCGCGCAGATCCGCGATGCCCATGGAGGCGAGCGCCTCGTCCACCCGCGCGGGAATCTCCTCGCGCGGCACGGCGAAGTTCTCCAGGCCGTAGAGGATCTCGTCTTCCACCACGGTGGACACCATCTGGGAGTCGATGTCCTGGCACACGCTGCCCACCAGTCGCGACAGGTCGGTCAGCGAGGTGTCCACGGTATCGCACCCTTCCACAGTGACCGAGCCGTAGAAGTCGCCCGGATAGCAATGCGGAATGATGCCGTTGATGGCGTAGGTGAGGGTGGACTTCCCGCTGCCCGCCGCCCCGGTGATGCCGACGAAGCAGCCGTCGGGAATGGAAAGCGTGATATCGCGCACCACGGGCTCTGTCCCTTCCCGGTACCGAAAACTGAACTCGTTGAACTCGATCATGATGACCTTTCTTGCTCGTGCCGGACCAGCAGTTTAACGCTTCAGCACCTTCTTCAGGGGCGTCGCCAGCACCTCGACGAAGATGCAGTTGAAGGTGGCGGTGCCCAGCACGATGGCCACGTAGGCCGCCATGGCCACGGCGAAGTCGCCGCCCACGGACACGACGTTGATGTAGACGGACAGCGCCGCGAAGGTGAAGCCGGACACGCAGGTGGAGATGAACGTGTTCACGAGCGGGTTCACGTCCAGCTTGCCGATCTTCATGGGCACGTGGATGAGCAGCCCGCAGGCGAGCGCACCCAAAAGCTCCGAGGGAATGTTGAGCAGCGGCGTGGCGTTCAGCATCGGAATCTGGCACACAAGGCCTGCGATGAGCCCGATGACGAGCGACTGGGCCACGTTCGGTCGGATGATGATAATGGCCAGGCAGTAGGCGGCGATAATGAAGTTCGGCTTCATGCCGAAGGAGGCGAGCAGGCTGCCCACCGTGAGCTTCAGCACGGCACCGGCGGCCAGAAGCACGGCCACCAAGATGAGATCCTGGATGGCCAGTCCCTTCTTCTCAGCCGCAGCCACGGTGCGCTTGGCGCCGGCGGCGGGGGTTGCGGTTTCAGCGTCGGCGGTCATACGGAGTTCTGCCATGTCGATCAGTCCTTTCTCGGGCGGTTTCCCCACCGCCCCTCGTGCCCGCTTCTTACGGGCCTTCCAATTCGTAGCAATTGCTCCTTCGCCGACGCCTTTCGAGAGGTTCCCGGCCGACCCCAACAAAAAAGGATCTGTCCTTCGCTTAAAGGACAGATCCCTCGATCTGCGGTGCCACCTTTAATTGATTCGCGCGATGCGAACCCTCTCATGAACGGGCCATCACCCGTTCTGCCTTTAACGCAGGCTCACGGTCCAGATACTCGGCCTCGTCGGAACAAACGACGTCGGGCCTTTCCCCTTTCCCTCGGCGATCCATTTACCCTCTGGCGTTCTGCGGGAATCTCAGCTGCGCCCGCTCTCTGTGAGTGCCCGGATGGCTTGACTTTCGCCTCATCGGTTTAAGGTATATTCAATTGCTGCGTGTACTTTAGCACAGAAAACCAACCGCGCAACCCCCAATTTCCCCACCGCCCGCCAACGGGCCCTTGAAGGGCAAGACTTGGAGGGCAAAAGCGAGAGCGAAAGGGTTGAGGGGTGAAAACGGGTGCGTTGCGAGAGCCCAACTGCGCGATTCAGTCGAAAACGGCATCCTTCCCTAGAGAGCGCAGGGCTTTGCGCAGGAGCGTTGAGCGATTCCCCGCTCCCGTCTTCTGATAGATGTTGGCTAAGTGTCGGTTGACCGTACTCGTCGATATCGTGAGGCTTGCGGCTATTTCTGCGGGAAGAAGGCCGCTGCATACCATCTCGCAAATCTCCGCCTCTCTCGCCGTAAGACCATACAACTCGTTAAAATTCTCGAGCGACCCGCCTCGGCCGCGATACGAAACTCCCACTGGATACAGTTGGTGGAATTTTTCACCGAGATGGCGAGCCGTCACCGATAGAATATCCAACTCCTTATCGGTGAAATCTCCCTCCCCTTCGTCACGTGCAAACGTCACCGTCGCAAAGCCAACGCCATGGCTGAAGACGTTGATACCGCAGCCATAGACGACGCCCATGGGCCTCATCCATTTCTGGTAAAACTCGCTTTTCTGCCTCATTCCGTCTGAAATGAAATCTGAATCTCGATAAGCAACGATATCGCCCATCTGACTCGTCGCCCACGATGTGTAGTCCTTCTCGATGAATTCGTCGTAATAGCTATCAAGAGCCTTCTTCTCGATGGTGGTGGTTACCGGGTCGAAGAAGACATCTCGACCTCGGCGTCGGCCTTTGAGATCGAACACGGAAATCTCGTGGGGAACCAGCTGTTTCATCCTCTCGAGGAAACGGAGTCGCAAGTCCCTCACGTTCTCCGCCTGATATATGTCAAAAACTACATCGTCTATTTGCCGCCATTCCGACTCCGAGATCATAACGCCTCCGCACTCTAGGACTCGCCGCCGCGCTGCATATATTTATGCAGAATGAAAAGATGCACAACTCAAAGAATTTCATAGTTCGTCGCTCAAATTTACCATAAGCGCAGCGGTATCTCAAACCGCCGAGCCAATGGGGGATTCTGCCATATTACGGACGATATCCCCAGATAGGAGGATTTCCATGGTCAAGGATTACATCGACACCAACGACTTCACCAAGGAGGAACTGCTCGGCATGGTGGACCTCGCCATCGCCATGAAGGGGCTCATCAAGGAGGGCGGCGAGTACCCGCTGCTGCTCGCGAACAAGACCCTCGGCATGATCTTCCAGCAGGTGTCCACCCGCACCCGCATCTCCTTCGAGACGGCCATGACCGACCTCGGCGGCCACGCGCAGTTCTTCGGCCCCGGCTCCATCCAGCTGGGCGGCCATGAGTCCATCGAGGACTCCGGCCGCGTCATGGGAAGCCTCGTCGACATCCTCATGGCCCGCGTCGACCGCCACAAGGACGTGGTGGACCTGGCGAAGTACTCCGCCGCGCCGGTCATCAACGGCATGAGCGAGTTCAACCATCCCACCCAGGAGCTCGGCGACCTCATGACCATGATCGAGAACCTGCCCGCCGGCAAGAAGATCGAGGACTGCAAGCTCGCCTTCATCGGCGACGCCACCCAGGTGTGCGTGTCGCTGATGTTCATCGCCTCGAAGATGGGCATGGACTTCGTGCAGTTCGGCCCGAAGGGCCACCAGATCTCCGACGGCGCCCTGCACGTGGGCACCGACGAGGAGCGCGCCGCCTTCGGCAAGCAGCTCATGGCCATCGGCGAGGAGAACTGCAAGGTCTCCGGCGGCACCATCACCGTCTCCGACGACATCTCCTGCATCGAGGGCGCCGACTTCGTCTACACCGACGTGTGGTACGGCCTCTACGACGAGGAGGTCTCCGGCGAGAACTACATGGACGTGTTCTACCCGAAGTACCAGGTGACCTGGGACCTGATGAACGCGGCCGGCCCGGACTCCAAGTTCATGCACTGCCTGCCCGCCACCCGCGGCGAGGAAGTGGTGGACGAGGTGATGGATGACCCCGCGCGCAGCCTGTGCTGGGACGAGGCTGAGAACCGCAAGCACTCCATCCGCGCCATCCTGGCCACCCTGTGCCCCCAGAGCGAGCCGGACGAGGAGAAGGCGACTGCCTACCGCGCCACCATCGACAGCTGCATGGCAAAGCTGGGCAAGCACGGTCTGTAAGACGTACCGGGTCGAGGGAGTTGCGGCTCCCCCGCCTTCATCTTCCAAGTAAGGAGCCACACTATGAGTGGTAAGAAGAAGTTCAAGCTTTTAGACGTGATCCTCTCGGTGATCTGCGTGGTGTTCGTTGCCGAAGCCATCGCTCCCGCCGCGGCCATCGGAAACCAGCAGTTCTTCTGGTGGATATTCCTGATCATCACCTTCCTTCTGCCCTACGGCCTTATTGTATCGGAGCTGGGAACCGCCTATGCCGACGACGAGGGAGGCCTGTACGATTGGGTGCGCCGTGCCTTCGGCGACAAGTGGGGCGCCCGCGTCAGCTGGTACTACTGGATCAACTTCCCCCTGTGGATCGCCAGCTTGGCCGTGCTCTTCCCCAGCACCCTCGGAGCCATGGCAGGTATAGAGCTGGGTCTCGTTCCCTCTTTGGCCATAGAGCTCGCTTTTATCTGGATCATCATCTTCATCAGCTTCTCCCGCGCCTCTGACGCCATTTGGATCATGAACGTGGCCGCAGTCCTCAAAGTCGCTATAGCCCTGTGCCTCGGAGGGCTCGGAATCTACTTTGCGGCAACTTCGGGATTCGCCAGCGATATGGCCCCGGCAACGTTCATGCCGTCGTTCGATATGAACGCTCTTGCGTACCTCTCCATCATCCTCTTCAATTTCCTGGGATTCGAGGTAGTCGCCACTTACGCAAGCGACACGGAAAACCCACGCGTGCAGATTCCCAAGGCCATTATCATCGGGGGCATCGTCATCGCCGCCATTTACATGGCTGGCTCGTTCGGCATCGGCGCCGCCATTCCTGCGACTGAACTGAGCCTCGATTCCGGCATCATGGACGCCGTCGCCATCATGACGGGCGACGGGTCGCTCCCGCTCATCATCGTCGGCGTCGTCTTCCTCCTTACACTGTTCGGCAATATGGTGAGCTGGTCGTTCGGCGTTAATTTCGTTGTTGTGTGCGCAGCTAAAGACCGGAACATGCCGACCGCGTTTTCCACGGAAACCCGCAAAAGCAACATGCCGAAGGGAGTCACTATAGCAAACGGCATCATCGCATCCATCGTCGTGCTTCTCCTGCCCGTCGCCGAGGCGTTCGGTATCGGGGACTTTTTCTGGGTGCTGTTCTCCGTGGGAGTCGTATTCCTGCTCTTCAGCTACATTCCTATGTTCCCGGCCTTCCTGAAACTGCGGCGCATCGACCCTAATCGAAACCGACTCTTCCGCGTGCCCGGCTCGCGCGCCGTTCTCAGCGTCTTGGCGTGGCTACCCGTAGTGATCCTCGTGCTAGCTGCCTTCATCACCATCGTACCCCTCGACGGCTCGGAGTCGGAGCTAGCGAAACTGCCCATGCTCATCACCGTTATCGCCTTCATCATACTGGGAGAGGTCGTTCGCATCGTCGCGGGCAAAAAACGTCCCCAGGCCTACCTTGGCATGGGCAAGAGCGGCGAACCACCGGCCCGTTCCCTACCTGGAGCCGAAGTTGAGGAAGAGCGATCCCAGAGAGAGGAGCACCTGGCGAGAAATTAGCGAAAAATGAACTGCCTGCGAAAAGAATAGCCCCGATACTGTCCCAGAACGAAAGGATGCATTATGGAGAAAACAATTTACGAGAACGAGTCAACGCCCAAAGCAGACGGGTTCCATATGCCCGGCGAGCACGAGCCCCAAGAGCGCATCTGGATGCTTTGGCCTCATCGAACCGACAACTGGCAATACGGGGCAAAACCCGCACAGCAAGTTTTCGCCGACGTGGCGCGCGCCATTGCCCACTTCGAACCCGTGACAATCGGAGTCAAGCCCGTCGACTACGCAGCTGCCCATTGCCTTTTTAAGAACGACCAGCTTATCGATATCGTGGAGATGGAATCCGACGATGCGTGGATCCGCGACTGCGGGCCCGCCTTCGTTGTCAACGACTCCGGAGACCTGCGCGCGGTTCATTTCGGATTCAATGCCTGGGGCGGCCTGCACGACGGCCTCTACTTCCCCTGGAACCAAGACGAACTCGTCGGAATGAAGGTGTGCGACCTGGCTCACGTCGACCGCTACAAGCCCGACAACTTCATCCTCGAGGGAGGCTCGTTCACCGTTGACGGGGAAGGAACGGTCATCACTACCGAGATGTGCCTGCTCTCGCCCGGTCGTAACCCGCACTATACCAAGGGCGAGATCGAACAGCACCTGTGCGATTATCTTGGCTGCGAGAAGGTCATTTGGGTAAAGGACGGCATTGATCCCGATGAGACCAACGGGCACATCGACGGTGTTGCGACCTATGTTGCCCCGGGCGAAGTTGCTTGTATCTGGACCGATGACACAGAGCATCCCTACTACCAAGTGGCCCAAGACGCCTTCACAACCCTTTCGACCGCCACCGACGCCAAAGGCCGCAAGCTGAAGGTCCACAAGCTCTGCATGGGAGCCAATCCCATAGCGCTCGACCCGGCTGCAGCGGCCACCATCGATACGGTGGACACGGCCAAAGAGCGCACAAGCGACTACGAAGTCATGGGATCCTACCTCAATTTCCTCATTGTCAACGGCGGCGTCATCGTCCCCCAATACGACGACCCCAACGACGAGCTCGCCATCGAGCAGATCCAGGGCATGTTCCCCGACCGCGAAATCGTCGGCGTGAACACCACGCAGATTCTCTACGGCGGCGGCAACATCCACTGCATCACCCAACAGCAACCGAAACCACAGAGGAAATAGCAGAATCGGCGCGGCTGAAAGGAAGAATAGCGCATCACGCCAGACAAACTGCACCCCGCTCTGTTGCAAATCGGCAATATTCGCCAAACACGCAGCATAATTTGGACAAAAACAAGCGCTTTGCAACAGCTAAATCGCCCTATGGGGGCTGAATTCCTGTTGCAAAGCACCTTTATCTGCCAAAACAGAGCCGCAAACCCCCGATTATTGCCGTGTTTTTCTTGCTCAATAGACAGAAACAAAGGATTTGCAACAATCTCGGGGCCTATACAGCAAAGTGGCCGAACCCGAGAAGGGGACGGTCACTTTTTCGCAGTCGCATAATGAACCTGCAAGCGGAAAAGCGCGCTACACGATCTTCTTTCCCAGGACGGCGGCCAACTCGCGCAGCTCGGCCACGAGCTCGCGGAACTGGGCCGGGGTCAGCTGCTGGGGGCCGTCGGAAAGCGCCACGGGCGGGTTGGGGTGCACCTCGATCATGAGCGAGTCGGCCCCGGCGGCCACGGCGGCCTTTGCCAGCGACGGCACCAGGTCGCGCTGTCCGGCCGGATGCGACACGTCGATGCACACCGGGTACAGCGACTGCTTGTGGATGACCGGCACCGCCGCGATGTCCAGCGTGAAGCGCGTGGCCGTCTCGAAGGTGCGGATGCCGCGCTCGCAGAGCACCACGTTGGTGTTGCCGTGATCAGTGATGTAGTCGGTGGCGGCGAGCCACTCGGCGATGGTGCCGGCGAAACCGCGCTTGTACAGCACCATCTGGTGGGTGTCGGCCGTCACCTCGCCGATCTTCTTCAGCAGGCTGAAGTTCTGGAAGTTGCGGGCGCCCACCTGCAGGCCGTCCACGTAGTCGGCCACCAGCTGGCAGTGGGCCGAATCCATCACCTCGGTCAGCGTCTTCAGGCCGTACTTGTCGCCGGCGCTCTTCATGATCTTGAGCGCTTCCTCGCCGAGGCCTTGGAACGAGTGCGGGTTGGTGCGCGGCTTGAAGGCGCCGCCGCGGATCCAGGTGAGGCCCAGATCGGCGATGCACTCGGCCACCTCGTCGAACTGCTCAGCGGACTCCACCGAGCAGGGCCCGGCGTAAATGGTGATCTCGTCCGTGCGCTGGCCGAGATCGGGGATGGGGGCAATCTTCACTTCGCTCATACGGACGGCGTCTCCTTCATGATCTTCAAGATGGTAGCGTAAATCTCCCGGAGGTTCTCGTTGTAGAGCGGTCCTTCGTTGTAGCTATCCACCCGCGCGAAGATCTCCTCCTCGCGGCGCGCGTCGTACAGACCCAGATGCGCACCGGGTTTCAAACCGCGAATGACCAGCGAATGACCGGCGCGCTTGTTCAGAAGCGCGACGATCTCGCGGTCGATCTCGTCGATCTGCT
This sequence comes from Adlercreutzia sp. DFI.6.23, assembly GCF_024462535.1. Classification (NCBI taxonomy): domain Bacteria; kingdom Bacillati; phylum Actinomycetota; class Coriobacteriia; order Eggerthellales; family Eggerthellaceae; genus Adlercreutzia; species Adlercreutzia sp. DFI.6.23. The sequence goes on along the minus strand of NZ_JANGBP010000009.1, from coordinate 97,398 downwards.
CACGATGCTTCTGAATCTCGGCAAGATTGCTGTTCTCTTCAGACATCGCTTTTCCTTTCATGTACCAAAAACTTGAACGAGCATGGCCGCACCGCCTAAAAGCGCCGCCGCCCTCGCGTGGCGTTCATGATAGCAAAGACCCCGGTCCGCGCCGAGGTCGCAAAGGGAAACGGATATAGAAGCCCCCGACCGCCCGCCATCGACAAAAGCGAAGGGCACGCCTATTCAAATACGCCCTTCGCACGCCCTTCGCGCAGACGGAAAGCCCGGAGAAGACTACGCAGCAAAAACCGCTAGCGACGCATGAAAGTGCCGACTTTTTTCTCGGAATCGCGGGTATACCACTCGATGAACAGGTCGACCGCGCCGTTGGCCACGAATGTCGCACCGAGCACGAGCACGAAAGTCATGGACGCACCCCATGGGTTCACCACGATAAGCACACCACCGATACCCACGGCCACAGCCGCCGCAAGCACAGCGATCCAAATGCTGCTGCCGAACGCACGCAGGCCGAACGCGCGAACCACGTTCACGATGGCCAGCAAAATGAGCACCACGCCGAGGACCACCGAGAAGAACCCGGCGATCACCTTGGGAAAGACGAAGGCGATGATTGCGATGATAACGTAGAACACCGCCGCCATGAGCGTGCCCGAGTCGCGGTAGCGCACGCTGCGCTGACGGAAGTACGACAGCAGCCCCGCCGCGCCCATCAAAGCCAGGGCCACGCCGAAAAGCATAATGATGCCCTGCACGGTAATGGACGGGTAGATCATCAGGAAAAGCCCGAACGCGATGCAAAGCACCGCTTGCACCATGTTGTTCGATCGCACAACGTTCAGAAACTTCTCCACAGCTGCTCCTCTCGCTCGGCGCCTAAGCGCCCCTGCTTCGGATCCGACACCCCCGGTCACGCGCCACCCTCCCCTGCGACCGCGCCCTTCGGATCTCTCTTACTGGCGACATGCTAAAGCGCTCGCACAAAACGGTGGGCCTTGAGATCAGCGTTGAAAACAATCAGTTGAAGAAGGCCGCCCGCCGTCACCAACCCGTTAATAAGACCACCATTGCGAAAAGATAGCGTTACCATTCCGTCAACAACGGCAACGCCCTAGAATCGCGTCGCTTCCAGCTCCAGACCCAACTTCATCGCCGTAGTCGTGGGCGAACCGATTACGAACGCCCCTGACGGCTCTACGCTCGAAGTCGTAGTGCGCAAGAGCTTCGTCGCTGAGCGAGCCGACCCCTCGGTAATGCGAAGCACACGATTCATGATGGCCTCCAAGAAAAGGCGGTCCACATCCATCGCCGGATCTTTGAAACGCACCTCGGTAATGCCAAGGCAACTGATTTGCCCCTGGGTCTCCGTGACGAGATCGAACGTCTCCTGAATACGAGCGAGATCGGTAGCCTTAGCATCCAACCAGCGCCTCGCCCTCGCAGCCTTCGACGATAAGCCGGCGCAACACATCGAGGGAGATCCTCTCGTCCTCCACCTTCAGCGGCTTGATGAGAAGCCCTTCGTCGGTCTGCTCAATGAGGGCATACTCGGTGAACCCCATATCTTTGTAGGCCTTCGCGGAAATAGCGATCTGCCGCCTGCTGGACACCTTGACCCGCTGTGGCGCCATACGAGCCGTCTCCCCCATAGCTCCCCCACCAAGCGCTTGGTTCCAAGTTACAAAGCGAGTATGGCATGAGACGCGCACAAAAAGGACAGGGAGCCTGACGGGGAGGGTGGGCGCAATGACGCCAACGCCATTCCTCGTCAAAGATGAATTCATCTGCAAGGAAACCGAATGCCAGGCAACACGTAGCTCACGCCCTCCATCTGAAACGTGCAGAGCCCGGAGCAGAAGTCGCCTTAATCGCATTCGGAGCAACGGCCAGACGCCATCCACGAAATGGACCCTTCGCAGAGGGAGGGGGCGAAGGGTCCATAAGCCTAGTCGGACAAGCCGAGAAGCTACTTGAGGTAGTACACCGACGGATTAGTTCCCTGCTCGGGAAGCAGCTGCTCCCACTCGCGCTCGGCAATGAGCTTGGACACCTCGGAGTTCGGATCATCCAGATCACCGAAGAAGCGGGCGTAGCCCACGCACGCCTGCACGCACATGGGCTTTTCGCCGCGCGCAATCAAGTTCGAGCACATGGTGCACTTCTCCACCGTGTTCGACACATGCTGCGGCGCGTCCGCGAAACCCACGGCGAACTCCATGGCGTACTTCGGCTCGCCATCGTTGTACACACGCACCTCATAAGGACAAGCCTGCATGCACGTTTTGCACCCAATGCAAGTTTCCGCGTCCACGGTCACAATGCCTGTTTCTTCATCCTTCATGGTAGCACCCGTGGGACACACCTCCACGCAAGGGGCATTCTCGCAATGCTGGCAGGTCACCGGATAGTGCTGGAGCGTACAATTCGGATACTCACCGTCCGGCGAATCGAGACTCTCTCCACCGTCAGTGATGACCCGATTCCACCAATTACCAGTCGGAAGATTATTCGCCGTCCGACAGGATGTCATACACGTCTGGCACCCCATGCATCTCTTCAAATCAATAGCCATTCCGTATCGCATGACGTCCTCCTATTGAACTTTTTCCATTTCGCACAGACAATCGAACCAATTGTCCTGCTCAAAGCGTGGCCACGAAGCGATGCTGGAGAGATCGCCGTAATGCCCCTCGATGAAATTCCGCTCTTCCCAACCGTGATCGATCACCAACACGCCTTTGCGGCATCCGTTGCTGACAACCGCTTTAAGGACCACATGCCCGCGATCGTTATAGAGACGCACTATATCGCCAGTGTTGATGTCACGCGACGCCGCATCGGAGGGACTCATCTTTACGAACGGCTCTGGGTCGATCTCGAGCAAGGCAGGAACGTTGTTGAAGATGGTGTGAGTTTTATACTTGCATCGTTCGCTTATGAAAGTAAGCGGATACCGCTCGAAAAGCGGATTTTCGTGCCAGGCCTCTAACGGAGGTTCCCAGAACCAGCAGGACTCTTTGAGCATATCCCACTCCTGGCCAACATCCATCATGGGTTTAATGCCCTCATGGTAGAACTCCAGACGCCCTGTCGCTGTAAGGATGGGAGCGTTCAATCCAATGACGCTGGGCTCCTCGGGATGAGACCATACCGCATGCTCCGATTGCAGCTTATCCCACGTAACACCGGCTTCTTGAGCCACTTCATTATCTACACATGAGGAAAGGAAATCCTCAAGAGTCTGGGTGAAGTACTGCTCGAAACCCATTGCGCGGCCTAGCAGAGTAATCACGTCAAAGTCGCTCTTCACCTCAAAGGGAGTCTCCACTGCCTGATCTATGAGCTTAACGAAGCCAGTCTGACGAAAAGTAAGATCGCTCTTCTCGAAGGGGAAGGCTACAGGCAAAACAATATCGGCGTATTCCGCCGTTTCGGACATGACCATGTCCGAAACCACGACAAGATCCATCTTGTCGAGCATCGAAAGCCATCTTTGGCGATCGGGCATGTTAGCCAGCGGGTTGCAATAGTAGATGTACATCGATCGCGGCGCCGTGTCGAATTCCCCAATCGATCCTTCCTCCACTAACTGAGGAAGATGGTTCACATACACTGTAGGCCCAGCCACAGCACCATCCAGGTTCATACCGGCAGTACTCTGAACGCCCTGCGCCACAGCTCCAGTCAAATCGACGCAGGTGCTTCCGGCTCCGTGTTTGCACTCTTGCCCGGTGATATCCGCAAGCGCAAACACACCGTCGTAGAACGTCTGACCGTTTGCGTAATGATCTTGCCCAAAGCCAAGCAGTACCATCGATCGGCCCGAGAGATAGATACTCGCAACCTCCTCGATAACGTCGAGCGGAATGTCAGTGTATTGGGAAATCTGGTCCAAAGTCCACGCCGAGAACCTATCGACGAGAATCTGGTACGCTGGCCTGACTTTAAACCCCTCGAGTTCGAACGAGCCCTCGAGCACAGGCTCCTCTACCTCGTCGAAGGGCGCGAGTTGGACGCCATCATAAACCATAATCCTATCTTGGTCGCTTCCCGCCTCTGCCCGACCTAAATCGCTCAAGCGAAGGTAGAAGCCATCCTCTTTGACCAAAAACGGAGCTACCGTCTTAGTGCGCATGTGTTCGACATCGATTTTGCCATCGCGAATGGCAATCTGGGCAATACCTGCCGCTAGAAGACCATCAGTTCCGGGACGGATGGAAACGTAGAGGTCCGCCTTAGCTGCCGTAGTGGTAAAAATGGGATCGATGACAACAAGTTTGGCTCCCGCTTCGCAGGCTTCGGAGATGAAATGATAGTCAACAATGAATGACTCAGACGGATTGGAGCCCCATACAAAGATATTTTCCGCATTGACGATGTCGCGATACTCGTTATGGCCTCCTGTAGTGGTCGCACCGAGAGCGCCATGGTTGTACTGGCAATAGACACCTGTATTGTCGTAACAATTATGAAGTACCGTAGCACCCATGCAAGCAATCAGGCGATCAGCGTACGTTTTAACCGTTGAGTCCACGTTGCCCGATCCGGCCAAGAATCCTACAGCGCCCGGCCCAAAATCTCCTTGCAGATTCTTCCACGTATCCGTGATTTCCGCAATGGCCTCATCCCAGGAAATACGCTCCCACTCCCCAGCACCTCGCTCGCCTTTGCGCTTCAAAGGATACTGAAGGCGCGTATCAGCATACATGCGCTCGATGTTGGTATAGCCCTTCAAACAGATACGTTGATAAGGACTCGGAGATCCGTCGGGTAGTTTCATATCGGGACGAGTCAGATTGGCCGCTTTCCCTTCGCGGACGGTAACGTTGATGGGGCATCCCCAGCCCGAACAGTTACCCATACAACTGCTGAAGTATACTTCTTCAGCGACTTGGGGCGCCGTGCCGGCGAGCGAAACACTTTCACCCTCCTCGCCTACAGTGTTGCCCGAAGCGCATCCAGCAAGCGATCCAGCTGCAACCGCCCCCGCCGTTGCAGCGAGAAAGCTGCGCCGAGTGAGTTCAGGGGAAACTCGTTTCGTTTTCCTCATTATCTTCTCCTCCACTCTTTTGGGTCCAAAAAGCGAGATGTTGTTTAACCAGATTTGTTCCAAGTATTTCAAATAAACCATCGGGGAACTTTTCATCGCAACCACACCTGTCGATGTTCGTTGCCGTCAGCCCCCTCAAACTGGTATTCCCGAGAATTGGCCAAATTCCTCTGACGGCACTATAGCAAATTGTCCTATGACAATGCAAGGATTATCATAGGACAATTTTTCAGCACAGGTTATCTATTTTGAGGATAGTTAGCTTACATCCCCCACTCGAGAGCTGATGCGACAACAGAATTGGCGTCACCCTCCGTCCTCAGTATATAATCGGCTAAGTAAGGAATGATGAACGCCAGCTTCCCTCGTCCAGGCGCTCCGACAATGCCGTTGTCAACAAGATTCGCCCGTACGGTACTCAGTTGCTTTTGGGACTTCCCCATCTTCTGGGCAATCGCCCCCGTCTCAGCCGTTCGCTCCTCTCCAAGGAGCCCAGCCATGGCATGCAAATACTCCACCTCACTGCGGCTCATGGCGGCGACTAATGGCTCAAGGGCCCGACTGTCATAGGCTTTCCGCACCGCCGGCATTGCGCACTCGACATCCTTCACCTCAATACGATAGGAGCGCTTCTGCACCTTTTCGTTTATGTCGTCAATCAAGTAATAACCCTGCAGCTGCATGATATAGGGATGTCCTTTCGATTCCCGAAGCAGCAGTTCAAGGGCATCCTTTTCGAGCGAGATACCCTTAATGCTCCCAAAGGACTCCTCGAGCGCCTCGCGCACCTCATCGGCGCTGAGCGGCCCCAGCTGCTCGTAAGAGGCGCGGCGCAGAAACGCGCAGCCGTTCTTTTGGATAATCGGTTCGTAGGCATAGGGCAACCCAGCGATGGCAATCATTGCATCGCAGCCCTTGCGCGACGCCATCTGGAAAGCTTCGGAGATCAGCGACACGCCATCAAGGGAGACCTTCTGAATCTCGTCAATGGTGACAAGAAGCTTGAATCCGTCCTCCAGACAGGCATTCAGGAACACGTATTCGAAATCGTCACGCTCGTAGCGCACCGTCTTCGAGCTGGAGCCCGCGCGGAGGCTCCCGCCCGTGCCCATCACGCTAATCTCCACCTCGGGATCAATCGTTTTAGTGGCCTCGTCGAAGGGAACGAGGTGACGCATGATACCGCCTATGGGATTGTCGGACCCCACATCGATAACTTTGCGTCCCTGCGCTCTCGCGCGCGTAGACAACTGCTCAAGCAGGGCCGTCTTCCCATAGCCGCGGCTACCCGTTATGAAAAGAGCACGGTCGTCGCTTCCGTAATCACTCATAGCCCTATCGAAACGCCGCAAAATACCTTCGCGCCCAAAAAAGAACCCAGGCCTTCCCCCAAAGAGAGGGGTGAACGGGTTGTCGAACATAGGACACCTCCAGATGAGGCGATGCGTTGCTTCCCAGATACAGCTACCTTCAAGAGATTCTAAGAAATCTATTCCAACAGAGCAAATCTATAAATCTAATTATCTAGTAAGTCTAGTTTTAACTACGAAGTCTAGTAAATCTATTTTCGAACTAGAGTCTAAGGGCACTCATTAGATTTCGCTGCTCCCGTAATCGCAACGGCATTTCGGAGCGCCGTCGCATAAAATGTCAAATACTCTTGATGAATGAGAAATGGGACGAATGTCAAATATTTTTGACGCCTACCCCTTGAACAGGTCGCCTACGCCTTCGTTGAAGCCCTCGGCGAAGGCGCTGGGGATGACCACCGTGCCCTTGCCCTCGCGCAGCGACTCGTTCAGCAGGTGCATGGTGCGCAGGCGCGCCACGGCCTCATGGTCGCCGATGAGCTCTTCCATCTCGTCCAAGATCTCGTAGATGTCGTGCTCGGCCTCCATGAGGATGATGCGGGCCTTCTTGCGCTGCTCGGCCTGGGCCTCCAGGCTCATGGCCTCTTGCAGCTCCTTGGGCAAAAGGATGTCGCGCACCTCCACCGAAAGGATGGTCACACCCCAGGGCGCCACCTTCTCCTCCAGCACCCGTTTGAGCTCCCGATCCAGCTGCTCGCGACGGATGGCCACCTCGGCGGCGCTCGCCCGCCCGATGGCGTCGCGCAGGGCCGTCTGGGCGGCCATCTCCACAGCACGGGTGAAGTCGCCCACCTCGGTGCAGGCCGCGGCGGCGTCCCACACGTGCCAGAACAGCACGGCGTCCACGTTCATGGGAACCAGGTCGGCTGTCAGCGTCTCCTCGGCGTAAAAGGTCGTCACCCGCGTGCGCGTGTCCACCCGCATGGTGTTCGACTCGATGACGGGGATGGTCCAGAACAGCCCCGGCCCCGACACGCGGTTGAAGCGCCCGAGGCGCAGCACCACCACGCGCTCCCACTGCTGGGCGACATGGCAGCAGCCGATGGCGAGCAGCGCCGCCAGCGCGGCCACGACGACAAGCCCTAGCGTCACGCGGCCGGTCGCAAGCGCGCCAACGCCCAGCACGCAGGCCAGCACCACGACGAACAGCACGGCGGAGAACAGCAGCACGCCCGCCGCGGACGCGCGCTCCCCCACCATTTCCGTAGACACATCCGGCGCCACGCGGAAGCGGCGCTCGTCGGAAGACTTCTCTTTGCCGAACATGGGAACTCCTTCAGGTCGGAACTTGCGGGACGGCGTCATTCGGCGCGGTCAGAGACGCAAACAGGGACGGGAGGCGCGAGCTGTCACGCCCCTTTCTCGGCTCGGGCGTCGGGCTTCTCGAAATCGATGATGCGAGCGGACACCTCGCCGCGCTCGCGGGCCTCGTCGTACTTCAGGCGCTTGATCTTGCGGCTCATGGCGCGCTCGATATCGTCCAGACCCATGCCCAGCTCGCGGCAGCTCACGATGCACTCGTCCAGCACCGCATCGGCCTCGCCCTCCCCTTCCGCACCCATCTTCGCACCCAAATCGGTCACGAACACGCCACGGCCACGCGTCGATTCCAAATACCCGTCGGACACCAGACTCAGGTAAGCCTTGTTCACCGTGTTGTAGTTGATGGAGATCCCCGAGGCCAGCCCACGCACCGTGGGCAGCTTGTCGCCCGGCGCCAGAGTGCCATCGTTGATGAGGTAGGCGATGCGGTTGCGCAACTGCACCCACAGGGGCAAGTCGCTCGCCGGATCAACTTCGAAGGGGAACATGGACGACCTTTCTCTCAAGGACTAGAAGGGGATGGAAACAACGGGCAGCATCCCGGCCGCCACCACGACGGCGCGCAGGCACGCGCCGCCGACAAGAACGCACCCGGCGCTGGCAAGGAGCCCCGCGCGCGAGGCGAGGGACGCCTCGGCGACGTCCTTTCTCGCATTGCAACGCGCGAGGACAGCCTCTATCGCAAAAGGAGCAGCAAGGCCAACGAGCACAAGGCCGCCCCAGAACGGCAGAGAGCACGCACCGTTCAGCAAAGAGGCCACCGACGCCAATGCGGCCGCATCGGTAGGCGTTGCCCCCGAGGAAGTCGAGCCGCCGTGCTCCAACCACGCTGCGCCGAGCCACAGCGTCACGACGACCGCCTCCAGGGCAAGGAGAATCATATCGGCGCGAACGACTTGCCGCATCGTTCGGCCGAAAACCGTCGCCATTCCCGAAAATGCTGCCACCATGCCCACAAGCGCCACTCCGCACGAGAGAGCCGAGATCGCGAACAGCCCCGGCAACCACGGGCCGAACCACAACGGCACCGACGGCATACCCGACAGCAACAGTCCCGTATAGATCACCGCGACGAAAGACACCGCCGCAAGCAAGACAGCGAGCGCTCTGAACAGAGGCAGAGGCACCGACGGCACTCCGAGCCACACAAGAAGCATGGCTGCCGCCAGCGTGCCACAAAGCAAAAGTGCCCAGAATCCTACGACCAGATAATTCGAAGGGGATGAAACCGCCAGCAAAAGGATGCGATCGAGGCGCCCCACATCAGCCGCAAGGCACAGGGCCCCCAGCACTAAGACTACCAGCGAGGCCACGAGTATCGGCACGAACAGTCGGCGATAGGCAGCGCTTCCGTTGTCTCTGAAGCGCACAACCACTCCGCGGCTCACGGCTCTCTCGTCAGCGAGGAGCATCAGCACTGCGGCAATCAAGAGCGCGCCCGCCCCTGTCCCTCCCAGAAAGAGGTAAGCAACCACCAGTTCGCTGAACACGACTCCTCCTCTTGCCCTAGACAATGCCTACGGAACCCACCGACCCCGCATTCCGGCGTTAAGATTATCATAAGACAATCGAAGAAGCGATGCGTCCGTCAGGAAAGATTCAGGGAGAGCAGCACCAAGAATTTCGAGTTGTTAGACATCCAACGCGCTCGCAGGTGATTGCCTGCTTCCATCTTGTCTTCTCATATATCGTATTTTATTACTTTTCTTACACATTTTGTTCTGCCACAGTTTTTGAGCGAACCATCGCGCGTACCTAAAGTCTAACAACTCGAAAAAACAGCCCGAATCCGACGGCAAGCTTTTCCGAGAAGGCCTTCGTTCCCGATTCGCACGGTTAATTCACGTTGAAATCGCGCCGCTTTTGCGTCGGCTACAGCAGCACCTTCACGCCGAAGTAGGCGAGCACCACCAAACCTACGATGATGCGGTAGACGCCGAACGCCGTGAAGTCGTTCTTCTTGATGTAGCCCGTGAGGAACTTGATGGAGATCACCGACACCACGAATGCCGTCACGATGCCCACCACGAGCACGGCGATCTCGGTGGCCGTCATGGCCAGACCCACGGCCATCAGATACTTGATGAGCTTCAGCACGCCCCAGCCGAACATGACGGGAATCGCGAGAAAGAACGTGAACTCCGCCGCCGCCGTGCGCGAGCAGCCGCACAGCATGCCGCCGATGATGGTGGAGCCCGAGCGCGACGTGCCGGGGATGATGGCGAGCATTTGGAAGCAGCCGATCTTCAGCGACGTCTTCCAGTCGATCTCGTCCACGGTGCGCACGCGGAACAGGGCCATCTCGGCGTCGTCGCCATCGTCGCCCGGATCCACCTCGGGCACGGGACGCGCATGGGCGCCGCGGGGACGCCGAGGGGCGCGACTGGCCAGGTAGGCTGCCTCGCGCCGACGGTTGCGCCGCTCCAGCAGGATGAACACGACGCCGTAGACGATAAGGGCGATGGCCGCCGTCCACGCGTTGTAGAAGTACTCGTTGAAGAAGTCGTCCAGCGTAAGTCCGATGGCCGCCGCCGGGATGCAGCCGATGGCCACCATGCCCCACAGCCGCCACGTGCCGCGCTTCTCGGCCGACGTCTTCTTCGGCGAGAACGGATTCAGCTTATGGAAGTACAGGATGAGCACAGCCATGATGGCACCCAGTTGGATGACCACCAAGAACAGCTCCAGGAACTCCGCCGACACGTTCAGCTTCACGAACTCGTCCACGAGAATCATGTGGCCCGTGGAAGAGATGGGCAGCCATTCGGTGATGCCCTCCACGACGCCGATGAAGAACGCCTTCAGAACTTCGATGAACATGTCCACAGAAACTGCCTCCGTACGATTTGCTTGCCTGTCGGCCCAAGCGGCGAGCGGCAACCCAGGCCAGAGCACGCCGCCAACACGAGGAAAAGCGCACAAGGGGCACTCCCTCTTTCGAGCCTCGGAAATGCTATCACGGCACTGCGAATCGTCAGGATTCCTACGGAGAAAGTCCACGTTTGTCACTTTGGTCTACCGAGGCGCCGGCCAGCCCAGCGCTCGCAGCGCGCGACACAACCCGTCGTGTCGCGCGTGCCGCCCATTCCACCACGGCTTGTGCACGTAGCCGATTTCATGTCAGATACAACATAGAAAGCAGGTTCGTTTTCCCTACTCAAATCCTCTTTTCGAAAGCAACGATGCGCCAACGAACACCAAGCATCGTGGTAATAAAACTATCGAAGATCGCACTTTTACCAACGATGTCAGTTCCATTGGGGTATCATGGGACACCCGCGAGAGACCGGAAGCGAAATGTTTTTCCGGCCCGGCAAACGCAGCTTTCAACTCAACAGGCCTCGCCCTCTTCCTGGCGCTCAGGCGCACTGCGGCACAACCCGCGGCGCACGGACGTCCTTGCCTCATCACGGATGCGCCCACCAACCGAAGGGTCTCCCCCTTCCGACAAAAGGATACTATCATGCTGAAAGCTGCCCACCCCGGCGGTCTGATCCCGCCCATCCTCCATCCCTCCCCGCTCAACCGCGAAAACACCGGCGAGCGCACCGACCGGACGGGCGCGCTCCTGTTCGCAGGCGCCGTGGCTTCCTTCGGGCTAGCTCTCGTGCTCATCGGCGCTGCCGTTTCGTTCGCCGCCGGAGCGCCAGCGCCGGCGAACCTCGACCAGTCGACCCTCGTGTTCGGATCCTTGGCAGCGGCCTGCGCCCTGGCGGCACTCGGCATGATGCTGGCCTTGCGGGAGAGAAGCCTGCGCACGCAGCAAATGCGCCGCGTCACCCGTGCCGAGCAGATCCAGGGAGAGCTGGACAGTCTGGGCCTCACGCCCAAGGAGATGCCCATTGCCAAGCTCATCCTGCAGCATCAAAGCTATGCGACCATCGCCGCCGAGCGGCACCTGGCCGTGCGCACGGTGCAATTCCATGCCACGAATATCTTCCGGAAGGCCTATGTCAGCAATCGGCGCGATTTCGAGCGTGTCATCCTGGCCGACGAGCGCAACGACGACCGGAGCGACGGCGGCCGTCGCGACACTCCCTGCTGCCGCAGCAACCAAACGACACCGCCCGACGGCCGAGGCGCCGCGCGCCCCGGATGCGCCCTCCGCGGCCAAAATACCTGCTTGCCCGGGGGCGGCTCCGACAACCCGGCGACGGGCCTCCCCGCGCAAAACCCTGGCAGCGAGCAAGAGCGCGGAGATCCCGACCGTCCCGCTGGCAGCCCCACGACCCTCCGCAGCAGGGCGGCCCTGCGCCACGGCAGGCAGGAGGGAGGACGGCCATAGCCAGCGCCGTTCGCTAGCGCGCCCGCCCATCTGCTAGGCGGCGCCGGCACTCGCAGGCGCGTCCGCGAGAGGTCATCATTGGGGAAACAGACGCCCGCGCGCCGCCTTCGTCGTGGTGCCCGCGTGCTACCGTGAACCCATGAGCAACTTCGCCGACATAGCGTGCCCTGCATCGCCGCAACTCGAAAGCGCAACGACCGCCTCCCCTGACGGCCGCCCGAAAGACTCGGCAACATTTGCGGGAAGCCGCTCTCGAAAGACGCCCGACGTCCCCGAAGGCGAGATGCACGGCCACGGCTCCGGCGGCCCCAAGGACGTCTGGACGCACAACGTGGAAGCCACCGCGTCCCTCCTCATCGCCTTCGGCGCCCTCATCACCACCTGCAGCGCCCAGGGCCTTTTCACCCCCTCGACCGCCAGTCGGTGGATTCTCGAGTACCTCGTTCCCTTCCAGCTGCCGATTTTCTACTTCTGCCTGGGCTTTCTCTACCAGCGATACCGTACGACGCGCACCCCTCGCGCCTGGGGCCAGAACCTCCGCCGCGAGCTGGCGCTCATGGGCATCCCCTTCGTGGCGTTCACCGTACTCGTACTGCTCACAAACTCGATCGTCGGCGCGAAGCCGCCTCTGTCGGTCGCCGATCTCCTCCGCGCGCTCTTCATCGAGCCCGTCATTCCCGTCGGCTACTTCTATACCTGCCTCATCATTTACGCCATCACCCCCACCGTGAAGAGCCGCCGCAACGCCAGCGGCCTCCTGTTCGCCGCCGTCGCAGCGAAAGCGGCCATCGTGGCGCTCGCTTCGCTGCCCGCCACCGCCGAGATGGCCACGCGCCTCCCCTACGCCGTCACCTCCGTGGCCGAGAACTGGATCTGGGTCGCCGGCGGCATGGCCATGGCGCTCTACCGGGGCCTGCCCCTCGTGCGCGGATCCGAGAAGGCCTGGGCCCTCGGCGCCCTGTGGGTGGCCACCAGCGTGATCGCCTTCTACGCCGGCTGGACCGGCGAGACGTCCCACGCCGTTCTGGACGCGCTCGGCGTGCTGTGGGCGACCTCCCTGTTCTCCACCGTGTTCCGCAGCGGGCGGCAGAACCGCTTCTACGACTTCGTGACCCGCTACACCATGGCCATCTGGCTCTTCCACGGCATCTGCCTCGCCCTGTACTTCCATCTTTGGAAGGCGGCCGGCATCTCCGTCACAGCAGCACCGTGGATGGCGGCCGTGGGGGCGGCGCTCGTCTGCTACGGCATGCCGGTGCTGATCATGGCCGTCCTTTCGCGCCTTGGGAAGGCCGGCATCATCGTGTATCCGGCCCGCTATCTGCCGCCCGCGCCGGCCACCATGCTCCGGAAGACGCCGCACTAACGTATACTAGGGCCCATGAACAAGTCGCAAACATCTTTCCTGGCGGGGGGCGACCCGTATCTGGCGCCGTTCTCGTCTATGACCGACGGGCAGCTGCGCGACCCCAAGCAGCTCGTGGGCCTGGCCCGCGCCATCGACCCGGAGGGCGCGCCGGAGCGCTTGGCGTCGGGCCTGTTCGTCGCTGAGTCCGTGAACGTCATCGACCGCGCCCTTAACGCCGGGTGCGTCCCCTTCGCCGTGCTCACCGATGCGCGCTGGCTCGCCGCCTCCGAAGTGCTCTTGGAAAAGGTGCACACGGCCAATCCGGCCGCCCCCGTGGCCGTGGTCTCCTCGGAGGAGATGCGCTCCATCACCGGCTACGAGGTGACCCGCGGGCCCTTGGCCGCCTTTCACCGGCCGCCCGAGCCCGACCTGGCCGCCCTGCTTACTGGCGCCCACCGCGTCGCCGTGCTGGAGGACGTCACGAACTACACCAACATCGGGGCCATCTTCCGCAGCGCCGCCGCCCTCGGCATCGATGCGGTGCTGCTCACGCCGGCCTGCCATGACCCGCTGTTTCGCCGCGCGTCGCGCGTTTCCATGGGTACGGTGTTCCAAGTGCCCTGGGCCCGCATCGGCAGCGCGCGCGATTGGGCGTGCGAGGGCGTGGCGCGCCTGCGCGACGCCGGCTTTGTCACAGCCGCCCTGGCCCTGGCCGACGACGCGCTTTCCATCGCCGATACGCGCCTGAAGGCGACCGACAAGCTGGCCCTCGTACTGGGCACGGAAGGCGACGGCCTGGCCGCCTCCACCATCGCCGCCTGCGACTGGACCGTGCGCATCCCCATGCACCACGGGGTCGATTCCCTGAACGTCGCCGCCGCCAGCGCCGTCGCCTTCTGGGAAACCCGCCGGGAAGGCTAGCGTCGCGCAGCCACATCCCGTAGCTGGGAAGACTAGCGTCGCGCAGCCTCATCCCGTAGGGGCTGACCTTGGTCAGCCCTCATCAGGCAAGGTTATCCCTCTTGTGAGGGGCGACTGAGGTAGCCCCCTACGGATGGAGCGGAAGCTCGGCCCCCTACGAGCCGGTCGGAAGTCCCATGGCGTTCGCGATCGCCATCGTCACGCCCACGGCTATCACGCCCACGACAACCAGCGCGATGCCCAAGATTCGCAAACGAGCTCCCTGCAGAAGGCGAAGCCTCGGAGCCGCCCGACGTAAAACGCGGACGTCGGTCAAAATGAAAAGAAAGCCCGTGAAGAACGGAATACCGAACGTCCAATACTGAAAGGCGAGCAGCCAGAACGGCCAGGTGGCGTAACGTTCGTCGGGCGTGAACGGCATTGCGATGAGAACTGCCATGAACAGCAGCCACACCACCAAGAGGGCGACATCGACCACGAGCCCTGCCGTCTCACCGGAGGAGAGCGTCGAGAAAGCACGCCTTACCCGAGAAACGACTACGCCATGCGGTCTGTCATCGATCGGAGCTGCGGCACTCACCGCCGTCGCGGCCCAATCCGCAGGGGAAACCCGACCCGCGCCGGCGACCTGGGTCACAACGACACCCCGGTCTGCAGGAGAAGCCCCGGCTGGGGCGAGCGCCGCGAGGAACGCCGCCTTCAGGTCGCGCACCGTCTGGAAGCGGGCCGCCGGATCAAAGGCGCAGGCGCGCTGGAGCACGGGGCGCAGCGCGAAAGGCACTTCCGGCCCCGCGAATCCCGCCGCAGCCACCGACGGCGACGGATCGCGCTCGGCCAGCAGGTAGTAGAGCAGCATTCCCAGCGCGTACACGTCGCTGCGCTCGTCGGTCTGCCCGTAGCCGAACTGCTCGGGCGGCGCGTAGCAGCGCGTGCCGAAATGAGCCGTGTCCCCCGCAGCCCCCTCGCGAAAAGCCCTGGCAATGCCGAAGTCGATGATCGTGAGACCCGCATCGCTCACCACGATGTTCGATGGCTTCAAATCGCGATGGATCAAAGGCGGCGAGAACTGCTCGTGCAATTCCATCACCCCGTCGCAAAGGAGTGGAAACCACTGCGCCGCCAGGGCGACCGATCCGTCGCGTTCGTACACCTCGTCCCGCAGCGCGCGTCCCTGGATGTATTCCATGACCACCACCAGCTCGTTGCCAGTGGTATGAACATCGTAGATGCGCGGCAAATGTCGGAAGCGACGCCCGGCGCGCTGCGCTTGGAACAAGTGGCCGTAGGCATCCCCCATGGCCGCATCAACCGCGATGCGCTTGCGAACGAACGGTCCGAGCTCCGCCGCGTTGGCCCCCACAAAGTACACCACCTCGGTCGTCTCGTGGGGCGCCGTCTTCAATACCTCATCGACGCGATAGCACACGTCGCGGGCAAGGGCGTCAAGGTATGCGGCAAGAGGGTCGTTTTCCATAAATGCCATGGTACCAAAGTTAGCTAATGGTCGCCTCGCCGAACCGGTAAAGCTCCTCCTCAGTCTTCTGCAGCGTATAGCCATGGCTGATGGCGAAGATGACAATGGCATCTCGCCGATTCTTGCAATACAGCTCGTTGGCGCCTCCCGCCTGCAAAAGACGGTTCGTCTCGCGCAACGAGCATCCCATAGCGAAGGCAAGTTTCAGCAAGTTATCCCGCGAGGCGCGCCGAGCGCCGGTGAAAATCTGGTAGCCGAAGGTCTCGTTGATACCGGCCTCTCTCACCACCACTGAGCGCTTCAGCCCCTTCTCTAGCAGAAGGGCGTCCAGGTACTCCGCCAAGCTGCGCTCGCCCACCTCGCGCCGTTTGATGAACGCCCGCGGATCCGGCGCGTCCAAGAGCTCGGCCAGCATATCCTCTGTCAGCGGTTCCTCCACGCGCTTCTTTCTCCTTCGACCCATATCACGAAGCCCCTATTGTAGCGCCTCGAGCGCCCGCCTTCGGAGACGGGCGCCCGAGACGTGCGCCATCGGGCACGCTAGCTCAGCGAGAACGTCTGCTCGGCCAAGACGGCGTCGCTGAAGCTCAAAAGCTCCTCGACCTCAACCGTGATGTCGCTCATGTCCTCCAGGGCGTAGCCCATCTCCACCGTCGTAGAGGAACCAGGCTTCACATCGCTCGAGTACTTCTCGGAATCCCAATCGCTGCCGATGGCTGTGCCCAGCTCAACGCCGTTTTGGAACACTTTGGGATAAAGCGCCACCATGAAGCTGGTCGCCTCGTCGGAATTGTTCGTGAAGGTGTAGGTCACCACGACAGCCGGATTTCCCTGATAGTCCTCGGTCACGCGGCAGCCGTCGATGGTGACGCCGTAAGCGGCCTGCGTCGCCTCGCTCTGCTCGGCCGCCTGGGGCTCGGCCGCAGATCCGGAATCTCCGGCCGCTACGCCTTGCGCCGTCGCCGTGTCAAGCCCGCTCTCCTCCATGGCCTGGTCGAGGGCGGCGCTGAAGGCGCTCTGCATCACGAGCACAAGGATGAAGGCGATCACAGACAGTACGAGGCCGGCGACGCCTAAGCCCTTACCGCTCTTTTTCCCTTTCGAAATGCCCACCAACCCGACGATGGCGAAGACGATGCCGAGGATGGCCAAAAGGAAGGAGAGGTTGTTGATGATCGGCAGAATCGAAGTGACCAGTGCCACGATTCCCAATACGAGAGAAGCCACGGCCATGGCCGAGCGAGGTTGCGTTTCCATAGATGATTCCCTTCTTCTAAACGCGCTATTCCTAACGGACAAGGAAGAAGGGTATCCGTTCTCGTTAACCGTTTCATTAGCTGCCAGCTAAGGCGACGGCAATTTTTCCCTAGCTCAGATCGACCTTGGCGCGCACGAGGTAGGCGGACAAGGCGACGCCGCCCGCGGCCACGGCAAGGTTCACCACCGTCTGCATGACGGACACCGTGCCGAGCATGAACGATGCCGTGCCCGTGTCGCCCATCATGGCCAGCACGCCAACGATAGAGAACAGAAGAGAGATCACCCAGCCAATTCCCACATACAGCGCCACGGCCGCGGCCACCTTATGCCGCCGCGCCCACCATGCGCCCAGCGTCAGCGAGAGGAACGCCAGCCCCACGGTGTAGGCGGCGGACACGAGCGCGTTCGCCACGCCTATGACCGACGAGGCCACACCACCGCTGCCCGTCAGCGCCGACCAACCGCCCAAAAGCGACAGCACCACCGACACCATGTCCCCATCGCCGTCGGAGATCGCGAGCACGGCCAATGAGGCGAGCGCGCAGGCCGCAAGCGTAAACACCGCCGCCAGCAGGAAGGCGGCGCAGAATTTCGCCGTCACCAGCGCGCCCGTGCGCACCGGCAGCGTGAGCGTGAGATAGCCCTCGTCGGTGAACATCGTGCGATAGAAGCGCATGGCGATGAACACGTAGACCGCCACGAGGCTGGCCCACACGAGAAAGGCGCAGAACAGCGCCGCCATCACGAGCACCACGGTCAGGTTGGAAGCGGCCGACGCCTCGTTGACATAACGGGAGGCGAATCCCGCCGCGCGGCTCACGGCGTCGGTGGCCTCGATGCAGCCGATGCCCACCACGCCAGCGACGACCATAATGGCCAGCATGATGGCCGCAGGCTTCACAAGCGCCCGCATTTCCTGGGCGAAGAGCTTTCCTAGCATCGGAACTCCTCTCGGAAGAACGCGTCCAGCGTCGTGCCCTTCCCCTGGGTCACATAGGCCACGGGCGCGTGCAGAAGCATCTGGCCATAGCGCAGCAGGATGAAGTCGTCCAGAAACGCCTCCACGTCGCGCACGAGGTGGGTGGAAAGGATGATGGACGACTGCGGCCGATAGGCGCGAATAACCGTTTGCAGGATGTAATCGCGGGCCGCCGGATCCACGCCGCCGATGGGCTCGTCCAAAAGATACAGCGCCGCGTGACGGGCCATGACGAGCGTGAGCTGCACCTTCTCAACGGTGCCCTTGGAAAGCGCCGCGCACGGGGCGCCCTCGGAAACGCCGAGCCGAGCAAGCATGTCCCGGGCCAAGGCGGCGTCGAAGTCCTCGTAGAAGTCGGCGAAGAAGGCGATCATCTCGCGCACGCGCATGGAACGGGAGAAGTAGGGCCGCTCGGGCAGGTAGGAGACGAGCGCCTTCGATTCCGGGCCTACCTCATAGCCCGCCACGCGAATGTCGCCCGCCGTCGGATGGGCCACGCCGGCGATCATCTTCAGCAGCGTGGTCTTGCCCGAGCCGTTCGGGCCGAGCAGCCCTACGATGCGGCCGGCGGCCAAGCTGACAGTAAAGCGGTCGAGCGCCACCGTGGCGCCATAGCGCTTAGTGAGGTCGCGGCACTCGAGCAAGGGCGGCGGCGCGACTTCGGGGACAAAGGCATCCACGGGAAGCCTCCTCATCGTTCGGAATCACTGGCCCCATCCTAGCACGGACGCCGATCTCCAAGCAGGAACCCCACCGAATGAGCGAATCGCTCCCGCTAGCCTCGCTCGAAGGCCCAGAGGTTGGCGCACTGGGCGAGCACACGCTCGGCATCCCACGTGCGAGCGCTGTTGGCGGGGCTGTTGGGGTCGTGAATGACCAGCTCGCCGTTGTCGGCCACACCAGCCACCACGAGAAAGTGCCCTGTGCTCGTGAAATCGCCGGGGCGCATGCTGCAGATGACCGGATGCCCCTGGGCGAGCTCCTCCTTAAGCCGCCCTGCGTCTGCCGGCACCTCGTGGGAGGAAAGCCCCAGATCGGCCGCGCCGTCGGTCATGAATCGCCAGGCGGTGAGACCCTCTTCCACGTAGCCTTCGGCCTCGCTGAAGGCGGCCATGGCGGCGGGATCCTTGTCGGTCTTCCCCGTCAGCGCGATGTAGACCATGGCCAGGCTCGTCGGCCCGCATCCGGCCTCTCCCACCGTGGCGCCGGCATAGGGCGCGTCGCGGTACTGGGGGTCGGTCTGGTAGAGAAAGGGCAGCTCGCCGCCGCGCCACTCGTCGCGCGGGGTGCTAGCGGCCTCGGCTCCGCCACCCGCGTCCGCAGCGGCCACAGAGGCGTCGGCCGTGGGCGAGGCGATGCCCGGCCCCGCGAGCCCCAGCCCTTCGGCGTACAGGTTCGCCATCTGGAACAGCGCGACTACGACGAAGACGGAAAGCGCCGCCACGCCCAGCACCGACCACAGATGCCAGCGTCGCCGCCCGATGCGGCGGCCCCGCGCGGCGCGGCTCGTGCGAACCAGACCGCCCAGCATGGCCGCCACCACGCCCGGCGTAGCAGTCGGGGCTACGGCCGACCCGCGAGTCTGCCTCCGCTGCGGCGAGGAGCTCCGGGCGGTCGTTGATCCCGCACCATTGCCCGGCCGGCCCCCCGCGCCCTGCGGCCGCACCCAGGCATCACGCCCGAAAGGGTTGGGGGCGACCCCCGAAACATTCCGAACACCCGAAGCACCCCGAGCATCCGAAACATCTGAAACATCCAAAGCGTCCACTCTCCCAGTGCGGCTTAGGGGCGCATCTCCTCCGTAAAAGTTCCCCTCGTCAAAACGGTAGGCAGCAGTGTCCATGGGTTTCCTCCTTACGTTGCACCTCCACCTTACCGACGAGCCGGCTTACGCGTCCCATAGCGAAATCTGACATTTCCGGCAGGGCACCTTAACTTTTCCTGAAGCTGTCACGGGATGGCACGCCTGTTGGCAAAACCCGGGGCGAATCGCGTACAATAGCCCTTATGGAAAAACGCGCGCACATACTGGTGGTGGACGACGAGCAGGCCATCGCCGATCTGGTTGTCAACCTGCTCGTGGCCGAGGGCATGGACGCGCTGGCCTGCTACAGCGGACAGGCGGCCTTGGACATGCTCGCCCGCACGCCGTTCGACCTGGCCATCGTGGATATCATGATGCCGGGCATCGACGGCTTCGAACTCTGCGTTCGCATGCGCCAGATGCGGGACATTCCCGTCATCTTCCTCTCGGCGAAAGACGAGGAGGCCGACCAAGTCGTCGGCTTCACCCTGGGCGCCGAGGACTACGTCACCAAGCCCTTCCGGCCCCGCGAATTGGTGGCCCGCGTGAAAGCGCGCCTACGCCGACGCCAAGCAGCGCCCCAGGCTTCCTCGACCCTGCTTTCCGCCGGCGCCATCGAGGTGGACTTGCGCACACATCTAGCCACGCTCCACGGCGAGCCTTTGCACCTCACCCCCAAGGAGTTCGCCATTCTGGCGATTCTGGCCCAGTCGGTCGGCTCACCGGTCTCGGCGGCCGATCTGTTCGAAGGGGCCTGGCACGAGCGCTTCGACGACGCGGCGGCCAACACGGTCATGGTGCACATCCGCCGCCTGCGCAAGAAGCTCGCCGATATCGACGCTTCCACGACGTTCATCGAAACCGCCTGGGGCGTCGGCTACAAGCTGCGCGGTGCGCCCGGCGACACCGGCCATGGCGCTTAAAAGCGAGCAGGCCCGCGTCCTGCGCCGGCGCGTGCTCGGCGGCCTCATTCGCAACCTGCTGCTGTTCAGCGGGGCCTTCGCCCTGGCCTGCCTGGCCATCGAGACCTTCATGGTGCCTTCGATCGCGAACTGGGTAGCCGACTCAACCTCGTCCTGGCGCACCCTGAATTCCTCCGAGCAGTTCCAGCAGATCCTCACCGACCAGGGACTGCTCGACGATGCCAACCTCTTCGACCTCTGGGTCAACGAGGCCGTCGAGAGCGGCTACTCCAACGATGCGGGCACTATCGCCGAGGTTCAAGGCGAAGTGAACGAGATGGAAGACGCCCTGGCGGAGTATGCAAGCATGATGGCCGACTCGCCCGAGAACGCCGAGGCGGCCGCGGCCTACGCCAAGGAACGGGCTGAGAAGCTCGGGGCGGATGTGGCCGTCGCCTCGGGCACCAACGCCGCGGCCATCGGCGACACGAGCGCCTTCATCGATGACGTGGCGCCCCTCGATGCCGAGACCGACGGCGCCCCGGACAACAAGACCCTCTGGGCCGTTCCCCTCCTTCCCTATCAGACCATTCTGACGGCCGAGGGCATTTTCACCGACGAGGCGAGCGCCGCCCATGCCATGGCGGCGCTGCGCGTATCAGCATCCCTGCAGGAGCTGGGGCTTTCCCTGCCCGAGGCCCAAACGTTCATGCCGCCGGAGACCACGGTGGACGTGGCCACGCGGATTCTCGTCAGCGCCGCCGTCCTGGGCTACGATCAGCCAACGCTGAACGACCTTCTGCAAAGCGCCTTTCGCCAATCCCAGGAGCAGGCCTACAGCGCCTGGCTTGACCTGACCTCCGCCGAAGAGGCGCGGGCGCTGGGCGTCTCCGACGACCACCCCGTCTGGCAAGTCCAGTACGGCGAGGACGGCGTCTACCGCATGCGCGACGTCGCCACCTACACGTTCGTCAAGTCGTTCAAGCTCCCGCTGGCCCTGCTCGTCTTCGTGGCCGGCTGGCTCGTCATCATCCTGCGGGCCCTGAACCGGTCGCTGCGCTACTTCGACGAGCTGTCCGGGGCCGTGGGCCGCTTGCTCGCCGACAAGGACGCCCCCATCGAGCTGCCGGCCGATCTGTCCATCGCCCGCAACGAGCTGGCGGTTATCCGCTCGCAGTCGCTGGCCGACGAGCGCGCCGCCCACGCCGCCGAGCAGCGCAAGAACGAGCTGGTGGCTTACTTGGCCCACGACATCCGCACGCCGCTCACCTCGGTGCTCGGTTACCTAGACCTGCTGCACGAGACAACCGATCTGCCCCGTGAAACCCTGCGCAAGTACGCCGACATCGCCTATTCGAAGGCCGAGCGCCTCGAAAGCCTCATCAACGAGTTCTTCGAGATCACCCGCTACAACCTGTCGGCCATTCCCATCGAGCGGGAGACTGTGGGAGTGCGCCTGTTCTGCCAGCAGGTGGCCGAGGCGTTCTTCCCCGAGGCCGCCGCCCGCAACATCCGCATCACCGTGGACGCCGCCGGCGCCGGCCAGTTCTTCATCGACCCGGACAAGCTCGCCCGGGCGCTGGGCAACGTGCTGCGCAACGCCGTGGCCTACGCCGACGCGAACTCCGTCATCGCCATCGCCGCGCGCCAGGACGCCCGCACGACCACCATCACCGTGGCCAACCGCGGACGCGAGATATCCGACGCCCATCTGGAGACCATCTTCGAGAAGTTCTACCGCGAAGACGGGGCGCGCTCGTCGAAGAAGGGCGGTGCGGGGCTGGGGCTCGCCATTGCCAGGGAAATCGTCGTGGCGCACCACGGCGACATCGAGGCGGCAAGCGAGCGCGGCGTCACCGTGTTCACCCTGCGCATTCCCACCCAGGGGGAGGAGATTGAAGGAGCAGCCGCCGCGCCGCGCATCCCGGGCGCGCCCGAGGGCCTCCAGCGGCCGGTTGCGCCCGTGCCGCCCCGCACCGCGCGGCCGGCGGGCGTGCGGGCAATTTCCACGCCGCCTTCCGCGACGACGCGCCGCGGGGCCTCCGCCCGTCCGAATCCGCAGCACCCCGTCGGCGAACGGACGCACGCGCCGCGCCAAGGTACCTCTCCGTTAAATCCTCGTAACGCTCGCCATGGACAGGTTCCCGCGCGTAAGACGGTACGCGATAATGATGCGACACCCCGGCGGCGCGGCCTGTCCCGCTAGCTTCAAAACCAAAGCGAGCGTCAGCCCGAAGCGCCGTTTTCCTACTCAGCGAACACCCAAGGAGGCACCATTGAACCCCATCCGCATCGGCATTCTCGGCTATGGCAACCTCGGCCGCGGCATTGAACTGGCCGTCGCCGCCAACGACGACATGGAATTGGTGGGCGTGTTCACTCGCCGCGACCCAGCCAGCGTGCACCCGCTCGGCGAGAACGTCGCCGTCTGGCCCGCCACGGAGCTGGCCGCCCACACCGACGACATCGACGTGCTCATGCTCGCCGGCGGCTCGGCCACCGACCTGCCCGAGCAGACCCCGGCAGCCGCTGCGCTCTACAACGTGGTCGACTCCTTCGACACCCACGCCAACATCCCGGCGCACTTCGCCGCCGTCGACGCGGTGGCCCGCGAGACGGGGCATGTGGCCGTCATCTCGGTGGGCTGGGATCCGGGCATGTTCTCGGTCTCGCGCGTTTACGCCAACGCCATCATGCCCAACGGCGCCGACTACACCTTCTGGGGCCGCGGCGTCTCCCAGGGGCACTCCGATGCCATCCGCCGCATTCCCGGCGTGGCCGACGCCCGCCAGTACACGGTGCCCGTGCCCGAGGCGCTTGAGGCCGTGCGCTCCGGCGCCAACCCGGAGCTGACCACGCGCCAGAAGCACACCCGCGAGTGCTTCGTCGTGGCCGAGGAGGGCGCCGATACGGCCGCCATCGAAAAGGCCATCGTCACCATGCCGAACTACTTCGCCGACTACGACACCACGGTCACCTTCATTTCTCAGGAAGAGCTCGACCGCGATCACGCCGGCATTCCCCACGGCGGCTCGGTCATCCGCACCGGCACCACGGGTGCCGCCGGCGAGAACACCCATGTGATCGAGTACTCGTTGAAGCTCGATTCCAACCCGGAGTTCACCGGCAGCGTGCTGGTCGCATGCGCCCGCGCCTGCTGGCGCATGGCCTGCGCGGGCGAGACGGGCTGCTGCACCATCTTCGACATCGCCCCGGCGCTGCTCTCGCCCATGACCCCCGAAGAGCTCCGCGCGAAGATGCTGTAAGAGGTCCTTCCAGCAAATCTTCCTCTCAATTTGGGGACATATTTTCGAGTTGTTAGACTTCCACATCCTGCAAAGCAAAAGAAAAGGGCTCGACACGAGTCCTTTTCTTGCTTTTCGGCCTCTTTTCAGCCTGTTTTTCAACCCCAGCTCACCAAGCCGCTCCCAGCCATGTCTAACAAATCGAAATTCTGCGACCAGAACGGCAACGAGATTGCTCCGGGCAAAAAAGGAGCGGCAGAAACCACTCCTAGAACTTCGCGAAGCGCTCCTGGCGTTGGCGGACCAGCTCGTCGGGAGCAAGGTCGGCCAGCTCCTTGTAGGCGGCACGGACGTAATCGCGCACGGCGGCGACGGCCTCTTCCGGATTCTCGTGGGCCGGGCCCTCCCCTTCCGAAATGACCGCATCGATGATGCCGCATTCCAGCACCGAGGCGGCGTCCATCCGCATGGCCTCGGCGGCCTCGGGCGCGCGGGTGCGATCCTTCCACAGGATGGAGGCGAAGCCCTCCGGCGAGAGCACCGAGTACACCGCATGCTCCTGCATGGCCACGCGGTTGCCCACGGCCAGCGCCAAGGCGCCCCCGCTTCCGCCCTCGCCCAGAAGCACGCTCACCACCGGAACGGTAAGGCCCGCCATGGCCACCAGATTGTCGGCGATGGCGTTGCCCTGGCCGCGCTCCTCGGCCTCGGTGCCGCAGAAGGCGCCCTGGGTGTCCACCAAACAGAGAATCGGCCGGCCGAACTTCTCCGCCTCGCGCATGAGGCGCAGCGACTTGCGGTAGCCCTCGGGCTGGGGGCATCCGAAGTTGCGGGCCACGCGGTCGGCCAAGTTCACGCCCTTCTCCTGGGCAATGACCGTCACGGGATGCCCCGAGATCCACCCGATGCCGGCGAGGATGGCCCCGTCGTCGGCGAAGGCGCGGTCGCCGTGCAGCTCGATGAAGCCCTCCACGATGCCGTCGAGGTAGCGTCGGGCCGTGGGACGGCGCACGTTGCGGGCGATCTGCACGGACTCCCAGGCGCTGCCCGAAGCGGCCTCGCAGCTCACCCCGGACTTGCGGGCCTCGCGCCGGGCATGGCGCTCCAGCTCGCGGCGGGACGCCTCCTCGGCTTCCTCGGGGGTTTCCGGGCGCCCGATGAGCTCGCCCACCACCGGCACCGACTCGGCCAGGCTGCGCCACAGCCCCGCGGCCTCCTCGTCGCGGATGCGCTCGCCAACGGCTCGGGCCTCGGGCGCCACGTCCACCGAGCCGTAGGCGTCCGCGCCCACCGACAGCGCGTCCATGACGCTGTGGTAGGTGACGATGCGCCCCGGGTCGTCGGGCGGGGCGTGCAGGGCCAGAAGCTGGGCCAGCACGCTGCGCATCTGGGAGCGCTCCACGATGGCGTCGACAAGCCCGTGCTCGAGCGCGAACTCCGCCGTCTGGAAGCCCTCGGGCAGCTCCTGCTTGATGGTGTCGCGGATGACCCGCTGGCCGGCGAACCCGATGAGCGCGCCGGGCTCGGCCAAGACGATATCGCCCTGCATGGCGAACGACGCCGTCACGCCGCCGGTCGTGGGGTCGGTGAGCACGGTGATGAAGGGCAGACGGGCCGCCCCCAAACGCTCCACGGCGCAGGACACTTTCGCCATCTGCATGAGCGAGATGAGGCCCTCCTGCATGCGGGCGCCGCCGGAGGCGCAGAACACGACGACGGGCAGTCGCTCGGCGATGGCGCGATCGATCATCGCGGCCACCTTCTCGCCCACCACGTGTCCCATGGAGCCCATGAAGAAGCCGGACTCCATGACCCCTACGGCCAAAGGCAGCCCCGCGATGGTCGCGCGTCCCGTGCGCACCGCTTCCTCAAGGCCACTCTTCTCGCGCTGATCGGCGATCTTCTCCGGGTAGCCCGGGAAGTCCAGCGGGTTGGAGTCGGGCATGACCGCGTTCCACTCCTCGAACGAGCCGGCGTCCACCGTGGCGGCCAGGCGCTCGTCGGAGCGCAGGCGCTGCAAGGTGCCGCAAGCCGGGCAATAGCCGCCGAGCTCGATGATCTCCTCCTTGTCGAAGAAGAGCTTGCACTTGTGGCAGCGGCGCCAATGGGTGGGGCCCTCGTCGTCGTCCGCCACCCGAGCCGGCTCGTTTTCCCAGGGCGCCTCGGAGGGCGACGCCGTACCGAGCGCGGGCGCGACGCCGGCGGGCAGAAGCTCCACCCAACCGGTGCGCAGAGTGCCCTCGGTGGCCGGGGCGAACACGCGCAGGCCGCGCTTGGCGGCGTGACGCAGGAAATAGGCGTCCTCCGCGAGCGACGCCTTGGCGCTGTCGAGGAAGATAAGCGTCGCACCGCAGGCCTTGGCCGCCGAGAGCACTGTGTAGATGTTGGCGGAAAGCGTGTCGGCGTCCACGTCGGCCGTGGTGCTGCCCAGGTTGTAGGTGGGCAGCATGCGCCGGGCGAAGCCGTCCAGCGAGCGGTTGTCCACCGTGGCGAAGACCACATCGAGGCCCGCCTGCTCCATGGGCACCACGAAGGCCCGGGCGTTCTTGGCCGAGGCGATGACGAGGGCCCGGGGCTTCTCGGCGGTTCGCGCCGCATCGACGGCGAAGTCGTCGCCGATGGTGGACCGAACGTGCTCGGAGACGTCGGCCACCTTCTCCTCCGGGTCGCGATGGGCCGCGCCGGGGCGGGCCCCCACCAGGGCCGCCGCCGTATCCGGCAAGGTGCCGGCCGCCTCCACGATGGCGTCCAGAGCGTAGGAGACCGCCGACTTCAGCGAGCCGTCCTCGGGCGCCTCGGGGGCCGCAGAGCCGTCCTCAAGCTCGGAGACGAAGTTCCCCGCCGTGTCGAAGCTGATGTACTTGGAAGCCGCTTTGGCCATAGCTACTCCTTGGGTGCGAGCACGTACTTCTGGGTGGCCGTGGCGCAGATCTCGCCGTCCACGGAGGCCTCCACCTCGGCCACCACGAGGCGTCGCGACGACTTCACGATGGTCGCGCGCAGCGTCACGGTGTCGCCCGGGGCCACCTGGCGGCGGAACTTCGCCGCGTCTATGCCGGTGAGAAAGCCGATGTTCCCGCGCAGCTCGGGCGCCTGAAGCACGGCGATGGAGGCGCACTGAGCGAGCGCCTCCATGATGATGACGCCGGGCAGCACCGGATGGTCGGGGAAGTGCCCGCGGAAGATATCCAGATCAGCCGGTACGTCCAGCTCGCCTTCGATGGAAGCGCCGGGCTCGATGGCCATAATGCGGCTCACCCACACGAACGGATCGCGATGGGGCAGAATCCCCTCGATGACCTCACGCCCCCAGGGCAGCGGCGCCATCGCGTTCTCCTCAGTCATACGTTTCTCCTTGCAACAATCTTTCGATCCTCATCTCGCCTTCCGTAGGGGCCGACCTTGGTCGGCCCTCGCTCGCGAGGACGTCGGCGCTTCACGTCAGCCCCATCGGGCTCCGATCCCAGGGCCGACCAAGGTCGGCCCCTACGGGGATCAACCCACCGAGAAGGCCCCTCGCGGAGCGACCTAGCCGCGATACGGCGAGAAGGCCAGAGCGGCGTTGTGGCCGCCGAAGCCCAGCGAGGTCGACAGGGCCACCTTCTGCGGATAGTCGGTGACCGCCTCGGTGACCACCGCCACCGGGCAGTCCTCGGCGGCCTCGGCGAAGCCGGCCGTGGGGGGCACCGCATCGCGGGCCACGGACAGGGCGCACACGATGGCCTCCACGGCACCGGCGGCGCCGAGCATGTGGCCCGTGGTGCCCTTGATGGACGTGACGGGCAGCTCGGCCGCCGCATCGGCGCCCATGAGATTCGCGAGCGCCTTCGACTCCGTGGCGTCGTTGGCCGGCGTGCCCGTGCCGTGGGCGTTCAGGTGCCCCAGATCGGCCGGGGTGAAGCCGCCCTCGGCCAGAGCGGCGGCCATGGCGGCGGTGATGGCGGTGGCCTCCGGGTCGGGCGCGGTCATGTGGTAGGCGTCGCCCGTGCTGCCGAAGCCGGTGATCTCGGCGATGGGCTCAGCCCCGCGGGCGAGCGCGCTTTCCAACGACTCGATGACCAGGGCCCCCGCCCCCTCGCCGGCCACGAACCCGCCGCGGCGGGCGTCGAAGGGCAGCGAGGCCTCCTTGGGATCCTCGGCGCGGGTAAGGGCCGACAAATTGGTGAAGCCGGCGATGCAGATGGGGCTCACGGACTCCTCCGTGCCGCCCACGAGCGCCGCGTCGATGTAGCCGTGGCGAATGTCGCGCAGCGCCGTGCCGATGCAGTGGGCACCGGTGGCGCAGGCGGTCACCACGTTCAGGCACTCGCCGCGCATGCCGTAGCGAATGGCCAGGTTGCCCGCCGCGATGTTCCCGATCATCGTGGGGATGAACAGGGGGTTCACGCGCTTGGGGCCCTTCTCCTCCAAGGTGGCGAAGCTCTTCTGCAGCTCGTCGATGCCGCCGATGCCGGTACCGAACACCACCGCGATGCGGTCGCGGTTCTCGTCGGTGACTTCCAAGCCGGACTGGGCCAGCGCCTCGTCGGCCGCCACGATGGCGTACTGCACGAAGCGCTCGAAGCGACGGGCCTCCTTCTTGGTCAGGCCGTGCTCGACGCCGTCGAAGTCGCGCACCTCGCCGGCAATGTGCACCTCGTACTCGCTCGTGTCGAAGCGCTCGATGGGCGCGATGCAGCAGCCGCGCTCCATGAGCGCCTCCCACAACGCCTCGACGCCCACGCCGGCCGGCGTCACCGCGCCCACACCGGTGATGACGACGCGATGGGTGCCGTCGGGCCGCCGGGTCTGAATGCTCTCGCTTGCGTTCTCACTCATAGGGACATACCTCCGTCCACGCAAATGACCTGACCGGTGATGTAAGACGCCTCGTCCGAGGCGAGGAAGCGCACCAAATGGGCGATGTCGTCCGGCTCGCCCAAGCGCCCGCTGCCGATGCGGCTCACGATGGCCTCGCGCTGGGCATCGGAAAGCGCGTCGGTCATGTCGGTGGCAATGAAGCCGGGCGCCACAGCGTTGGCCGTGATGTTGCGGCGCGCAAGCTCGCGGGCGAGCGACTTCGTGAGCCCGATGACGCCGGCCTTGGAGGCGGCGTAGTTCACCTGGCCCGCGTTGCCGTACACGCCCACCACGCTGGACATGTTCACGATGCGGCCCCAGCGCTGCTTCATCATCAGCTTCGCGGCGGCGCGGCAGCAATGGAAGGTGCCCTTCAGGTTGATGTCGATGACGGCGTCGAAGTCGTCGTCGGACATGCGGGCGGCCAGGCCGTCGCGGGTGATGCCGGCGTTGTTCACGAGCACGTCCACCCGCCCGTTGGCCTCGGCCGCGGCGGCGATGAGCGCGTTGGCCTCCTCTTCTATGGCCACGTTGGCGGCCACGGCCAGGGTTTCCACGCCGAACTCTTCGGCGATCTCGACGGCTACCGCCTCGGCGGCGGGCAGGCTGCGCTCAGAAGAGCTGTTCACCACCACGTTCATGCCAGCGGCCGCCAGCTCGCGGGCCACGGCGCGTCCGATGCCGCGAGTGGAGCCGGTCACAACGGCGCAGCGGCGGTTTTCTGATTCGGTCACGTCTATTCCTTTCCGAATTCCTCGACGAAAGCGTCGAAGGAGGGACGATCCTGAATGGCGGCTCGGGGCGCGCTACGGTCGATGCGCTTCACGAGATTGGCGAGCACGCCGCCGAAGCCCACTTCCGCGAACATCTTCGCGCCGGCCTCCTGAAGCTTTGCCACGCTGGCCTCGAACTGCACGGGCGACACCAAGTGCGCCACCAGCTCGTCGCGAGCGCCGGCGGCGTCAAGCGGCACGGCGTGCACGTTGCCGATGACCGGCACCACCGCCTCGCGGAAGTCCACCCGCGCCAGGTAGTCGGCGAAGGGCTCCTGCGCCAACGCCATGAGCGGGCTGTGGAAGGCGCCGGAGGTGGCCAGGCGCGAGAAGCGGCCCTTGCTCGCGGCCCACGCCTCCTCGGCGCGCGCCACCGCCGCCGGCGTGCCGGCGATGACGATCTGGCCGCCGCCGTTCAAGTTCGCGGGCACGAGCACCTCGCCCTCGGCGCACTGGGCGCACAGCGCCTCGGCCTCGGGCAGCGTGATCTTCAGAAGCGCGCTCATAACGCCGGGGTTCGCGTCGGCCGTCTCTCCCATGAGGCGCGACCGCTCGGCGATGAGCGCGAAGGCGTCCTCCTCGGCGAGCATGCCGCCGAGCACCATGGCGGAAACCTGCCCGAGGGAGAACCCGAGCAGCGCGTCCGGCACGATGCCGCGCGCCTCAAGCGCCCGCCCCATGCCGACCGACAGCGCCGCGATGGCGATCTGGGCGTTGCGCGTGTCGTTCAGCTCTTCGGGCGACGCGTCGCGCACAAGCGCCGCCACGTCGCGGCCGAGCACGTCCGAGGCGCAGGCGAACACGGACGCCACCTCGGGAATATCCAGCATATCGGCGCCCATGCCAGGCTTCTGCGAGCCCTGGCCCGAGGCCATGAACACCAGGCCAGCCGGGCCCAAGGGCGCCAAGGGGGTCTCATCAAGCATGGCGGCCTCCCTACACGCGCGCCCGGCGGCTGTTCAGCTCGGCCAACTCATCCAAGGAGCGGCCGGCCAGGGCCTCGGCCTCGCGCACCATATCGGCAATGACGCCGGCCGCCGTGCCGCGCTCGGTCACCAGCGCGGCCACCTGGCCCGCCATGACCGAGCCGTTTTCCACGTCTCCCGCCACGGCGCGGGCGAGCGAGCCGGCGTACATACCCTCCAGCTCTTCCCCGGAGGTGGCGGCCATCTCAATCTTGCGGCAT
The DNA here is from genome assembly GCF_024462535.1 of Adlercreutzia sp. DFI.6.23. Lineage (NCBI taxonomy): Bacteria > Bacillati > Actinomycetota > Coriobacteriia > Eggerthellales > Eggerthellaceae > Adlercreutzia > Adlercreutzia sp. DFI.6.23. The sequence goes on along the minus strand of NZ_JANGBP010000009.1, from coordinate 66,636 downwards.
TCGCGGGCGAACTTGTTCTTCAGGCCGCGCACGGGATGCCCCGTGCCGCGCCCGGTGACGATGGTGTCGGAGTCCTTCGCCTTCAGCACCTTCTCCTTCCACGCCTCGTGCACGCCGCATTCCTCCACGGTGAGGAAGCGCGTGCCGCACTGCACGCCCTCGGCGCCCAGCGCGAAGGCGGCGAGCATCCCCCGGCCATCCACGATGCCGCCGGCGGCGATGACGGGGATCGAAACCGCCGCGGCAACCGACGGCACGAGCGCCATAGTGGTCAGCTCGCCGATATGTCCGCCAGCTTCCGTGCCCTCGGCCACCACGGCGTCGGCGCCGAGGCGCTCCATGCGGGCGGCCAGGGCCGAGGAGGCCACCACGGGCACTACCTTCACGCCCGCGTCCTTCCACATCTTCATATAGTTGGCGGGACTGCCGGCGCCGGTGGTCACCACTTCCACGCCCAGCTCGCACACGAGCTCGGCCACCTCGCTCGCGCGCGGATCCATGAGCATGACATTGATGCCGATAGGCTTGCTCGTAAGGGCGCGGGCGCGGGCCACCTGCTCGCGAATCCATTCGGGCCGGGCGCCCCCGCAGGCGATGATGCCCAAGCCGCCGGCTTCGCTTACGGCGCCGGCCAGCCCTCCGTCGGCGATGCGGGCCATGGCCCCTTGCACGACGGGATATTCAATGCCCAAAAGCTCTGTGATACGGGTCTTCATGAAAGCAGCTCGTCCTCTCTTTCGCTGCGGCAACACGCGCCTTGAGATAAACTATCTGAGAAATCTTAAGGAATTCGTCCCAAAAACTGACCGCGCGTTTAAAATCTTCACCAAACATCTCATCGTTGAGCAGAAAACTTGGCGATATGGGGCATCATAGAGCAGGTTGAGGCATCATTTACGGAAAGGAACGGCTTTGGGCAGCGTCATCATCGGATCGGGCAGAGCGCTGCCCGCGCGCATCGTCACCAACGACGAGCTCTCGGAAATCGTAGACACCACCGACGAGTGGATCGTCCCGCGCACGGGCATTCACACCCGCCATGTCGCCATCGAGGAGACCTGCACCGATCTGGGCGCCCAAGCCGCGCTGCGAGCGCTGGGGCTTGAGGAAGGCGGTTGGCAGCGCGAGGCGGGAGCGATCGAAGCTGCCAGCCTGGACATGATCATCTGCCCGACGCTCACCGCCGACACCCACTTCCCCTCCGAGGCCGCCCGCATCCGCGAGCACGTCGGTGCCACAAACGCCGTGTGCTACGACATGTCCTGCGCCTGCTCCGGCTGCGTCTACGGGCTTTCCACCGCTGACCTCATCATGGCCGGCGCCGCCTTCGCACGCCAGGAAGCCGCCCGCACCGGGACGCCTCTGCGCTGCAACGACGTGCGCCGCGTACTCGTGGTGGCCGCCGAGCGCCTGAGCAAGCTCGTCGACTGGGAAGAGCGCGCCACGTGCATCCTGTTCGGCGACGGCGCCGGGGCCGTGGTGCTGGAATGGCGCGACGAGGCGGAGACCGGTGCTGCCGGAGCTGCCGGAGCCGCCGGAGCCGATGCGCCCGGCATCCTCTCCTCGTACATGGAAAACACCGACGACGTCGACCGCACCCTCTGGTGCGACAGCGCCTTCGCCTCCCGCGAGGTGCCCTTCGCCGCCAACGGCACGACCGCCGCCGGTGCTTCTGCCACCGCCACCCCGCGTCTTGCCGCCTCCGATGCGGAAAGCGACCCCTATATGCGCATGGCCGGCCAGGCGGTGTTCAAGTTCGCCACCTCCGCCATGATGCGCTGCACCGAGGAGGCGCTTACCCGCGCCGGGCTGACCACCGACGATGTCACCCTGTTCACGCCGCACCAGGCCAACGAGCGCATCATCCGCTACGCCGCCAAGAAAATGGATCTGCCCATGGAGCGCTTCCAGGTGATCATCGACCACGTCGGCAACGTCAGCGGCGCGAGCGCCCTCATCGCCCTGAACGAGGCGCTTTGCGAGGGCAAGCTGCAGCCGGGAGACATCGCCTGCATGACCGCCTTCGGCGGCGGCCTCACCGCCGGCTCCTGCGTCATCCGCATTTAGCCCGCAACCCCAGCAACTAAGGCTCAGTAGGCCGCGAGAAGGCGGAGGGGTGCCGCGCGCAGTTCTTTCTATGGCATAACGAAATGTCGGCAGCTCCCGACGAACCCTGCCATAGAAAGCTGTTTGAGCACGGCGCCCCTCCGCCTTCTCGCGGCCGGACAGGTTAATCGATGCTTTAGGAGGCAGCCGCAATGCGGTCGGCGGCTTCTTGCACCTTCGCGTCGATGCGGGCCTTCTCATCCCCTTCGGCCAGTACCGGCTGGTAGGTGTTGCGGTCGGTCTCCGTGGAAACCGAGGCGGCGATGAAATCCACGTCGTCGTTCTTGGCCACCTCGTCACCGGTCACCGTGAACGTTTGCTGGAAGATGAGGCAATCTTTGTCGTCGGGGTTGGTGTTGCCGCCGAAGCAGAAGTTGCCAAGGCTGTAGACGATGTAGCGGCCCTGATACACCTCCCAGCCCTGCACCACATGGGGATGGGATCCCACCACCAAATCGGCCCCCGCATCAATAGCGGCGCGCCCGGCGGTCTGCTGCCCCTCGGTGATGTCGTACTCGTGCTCCTGGCCCCAGTGCACGTACACGATCACGAGCTGGGCGCCCTCGGCGCGGGCCGCGGCGATGTTGTCGGTCATCTCCTTGGTGTTCTCGGCGCTGTCCTCGGGGAAGTACGACCCGATGAGCGCCACCTTCACGCCCTTCACATCCAGATACGCAATGCGGTCGTAGCCGAAGCTTTGCACCCCCTCGGCATCCAGCGCGGCAATGGTGTCGTCGTAGCCCGTCTGGCCGTAATCCTGAGAGTGGTTGTTCGCGAGCGTCGCCGCCTCCACCGAGGCGCTGGAGAGGATCTTGGCGTACTCCGGCTTGCCGCGGAAGGCGAACTTCTTGTCGGCCCGCTCGCCGCCCTCGGTCAGCGCGCCCTCCATGTTCACCACGGTAAGATCGTCGGAGCCGAACAAGTCGGCGACGTTGCGCAAGAAGTAGGTGGCGTCGCCCTCCTCGGCCTGCCAGCGGCTGTTGAAGGACCGCTCGTTCTCGTAGTTGATGTCGGTGCCGAGCGTGCAGTCGCCGGCGAAGGTGACGGTCAGCGTCACGGGCTCGGAAGACGCCTTGTCCCCGCCGGCCGTCTCTCCGCCGTCAGAGGCAGCCGGAGCTGCCGGCGTGTCAGTTGGCGCCGGAGTCGTCGACGCCGAAGCTTCGACGGCCGAGTCCCGACCCTCGGAGGCACCGGCACGGCCAGCGAGCAAGAGCCCAATAACCGCAAGTTCGACAACAATAACAACAACGAGAAGGATCTTCAGCGGAGTCGGACAGGTCGGTTTCGCGTACATGTAACGCCTTTTCTAGAACCCTTAGAACACTAAGAGGCAAACGATCACAACAAGAAGAACGACGATCAGGGGAACGGCGATCTTGACGAACATCGGCACCCCGGAGCCGCCCTGGGTGCCGCCGTAGTTGGCCCGGCCGCTCATGACGCCGGCGAATCCGACGTCGGAGGCGCTCGAGCCGCGCGGACGACGCGCGGGCGCCGGAGCGCCGGGAGCCCCCTCGGCGGGCGCGACGAAGCCCTGCCCAGCCCGGGAATGCCAGGTGCGGTTGTCCATGACATCGATCATCGGGTCGTGGCGGTCGCGGTCGTCGCGGGAGTAGGCGGAAACCTGGTGGCTCTCGTTGAAGGTGCGCGAGTCGATACTGCCCCGGCCGTCGATGACCTCGCGGTTGAGCGCGCGGCCCCGCCGAGCTTCCGACAGGGCATCGCGAGAGGCGCGGGCGCGCTCGTAGCTTTCCATGGAGGAGCGGGTGAGGTCGTAGCTTTCCTGGGAGGACAAAGGCGGCACCACGCGCGTTCGGCGCTGGCCGGCGCGCTGGGCCGGGGTTGCGGGTGCGGGACGCTGCTGGGCGGCGCGACGAGCCTCCTGCTCGCGCTGCTGGGCCGCAAGGGCCTCGCGCCGGGCCGCGCGATCGGCATCGCGCTGGGCGGCGCTGGCCGTATAGGCGCGGGACGCCTGCTGGGAGCGCAGGCGCGCGTCACGGGCGCGCATCTCGTCTTGGGTCGCGTAGGACTGCAAAATGCTCTCTCGCGAGGGGCGCGTGGTGATCTTGCCCCGCGAGCCCTGGGGAGCCCGGCCGGCCGGAGCCGGCGCATCGGGTCGCTCGGGGCTGCGGCCGTAGGCATCCCCTCGGGGGTCTTGGTTCATTCCCATGGATGATCAACCTCGTGTTCGTTTCCGTCGTGCGTTTCGCGTGTTCGTTTGGTGGCAGCACGCCGGCCGCCAAAGCAGCTTGCGTGCGGTTGTGTCCATCGAAATACAGGTGGGCTCATTATAGGCAAAATATCGCCTTGCGACCTCCCCTCTTCGCGAAAAGCCCTCAGACCTCAACAATCGGCAGCGGCGAAAACCTCAACACGTGCAGCAAGGGGCGACCAACATCGCCCCCTACGGGAGCCAAACGGCAGCGGCCCCCACAACTTCTGCGCAACCCGCGCCGTTTCCGCTTGCATGCCGTCAACAATGGCGACGGGATGGAAACGGGCGTATTTCAAGGCGGCTTCTTTCTTCCGAACAAGTTCTCTTACGCATACGCGATTCCAACAATGCCCAGTTCAGAGCCTATTTGTGACCTGGACACCCTAAGATAGGCACTGTCAAGTTCCATTCTTGGCCCTTACCGCACGAGAGGGTTCGCCTCGCAAAGAAGAAGCCCGTCCGCGACTCCGTCGATAGGCCTCGTGAAAGGAAGAAGCGTCATGAAGGCATCGAAACTCATAGCCGCCGTTGTTTCCGGCGCCGCCGCGCTCGCCCTGGTCGGCGGCATCGCCTACGCCATGGAGCCCGATCATGATCCGGCGACCCTGCCCATGCCCGAGGCGGCCCAGGACACGTCCATCGTCAAGCAGGTGGCCTCCATCATCGTCTACGAGGATCAGGAAGAGGCGGTGGCCATGGCCTCCGAGTTCGACGACATCCACGACGAGCTGGCCATGGACGCGGTTTCCAGCCGCGCCTCCCTGTCCGCCAAGCACAGCGCGAGCCACGATGCCACAGCCAAGACCGCCGCGAGCGCTGCCGGCGAGACACCCGAAGGCTCCGACGATTCCATCGACGTGGAGGCCGTCGACGTGACCGAGCCCCTCGAGACCATCTCCCCCGAAGGCGATGAAATGGTAGCGGACTCCATCGACGTGAACGGGGACATCGTCACCTACGTCCCCTCCTACGAAAGCGCCTCGGCTCCCGCCTCCGGTGCGGGACTGTGGATGGGCTCCGATAGCACCACCGATGGCAGCTGGGGCTACTTCATCGGTCACAACCCCGGCGACTTCACCTGCGTCATGACCCTGAAGAACGGGGATCCCGTCACCGTGTGCGACTCCGATAGGAACACGCGCACCTACTCCGTCGTCGACGAGCTCATCGTGCCCGACGACACCTACTGGGAGGACATCCAGTCCCGCGTGACCGACTACGGCGAGTCGATCATTCTGCAGACATGCTGCGGGGACAACGCCCATTACCGTGTGGTCATCGCCGCCTAGCGACGAGCGCGCGACCCGCCCCCCTCTTTCGAGCCGCCCGGTCATACCGATCGGGCGGCTCTTTGCCGGCAGGTTGCGCTACCCTAGGGAATCACTGCGGAATGCACCCTCGAGAAAGGACCCTCATGGCACGCCTCGGCGTTATCGACCTCGGCTCCAATTCGGTTCGCCTGGTCGTTTACGAGACCAAGCGGGAAGATGCCGCCAAGCCCTTCCGCACGTTGGTCGACGAGAAGAAGATGGCCGGCCTTGCCGCCTACGTGACCGACGGGGCCCTCTCCAGCGCGGGCATCGCACGAGCCGTAACCGTGCTGGGCGACCTGCTGAAGCTGGCCGACAACCTCAACTGCGCGCGCGTCGATATCTTCGCCACCGCCGTGCTGCGCAACTGCGCGAATTCCGAAGCGGCGACTGCGGCCATCGAGACAGCCATCAACCATAGGGTGCGCGTGCTCTCCGCCCGCGAGGAGGCCCACCTCGGGTTCGTCGGCGCCTCCATCGGCACACCCCTTGCAGCAGGCACGCTCATCGATGTCGGCGGCGGCTCGACGGAGCTGACGGCCCTTGCGGCCGATGGCGACCATGCGGGGATCTCGATACCTTTCGGCTGCGTGCTCGCCTACGCGAACTACGTGCGCTGCGTCATTCCCACCCCGGCCGAATGCCGCACCATCGCCGACGCGTTCCGCAAAGAACTCCAGGCGCTACCGAATTTGGAGGGGTACCGAAGCGAGCGGCTCTACGGCATCGGCGGATCGGTGCGCGCCCTCGCGAAGATGGTCGCCGCCGTGTGGGGCGACGACACTCGGCCCAAGAGCATCAGCCGCAAGGACATGGAAGGGCTCGCCGATCTCCTTCAGGGCGACGTCTCCGTTTTCGCCCATCGCGCTGTGAAAGCCGCCCCCGACCGCGTTCACAGCCTCGTTCCCGGCATGATCATCGTGCGCACGCTCGCAGAGGAGCTGGGCGCCGCCGAAGTTATCCCCTGCAAATACGGCATCCGCGAGGGCTACCTCGTCACCCACATGCTTTAGGGCCCCGCCGGTTTACCCTGTGGAGCCGGTCAACCTCGCTTGCCTCACATCCCGTAGGGGCTGACCTTGGTCAGCCCTCCCAACCGGAATGATGCCCCCTACGGATCGCACTTGCAGGGCTCTACAACAGCTCGGCGGCCAAGCGCCGGGCCTTCTCCATCACTTCGCGCTCCAGATCGGCAATGGCCGGCGGCGTCCAGCTGACGGCGTCGGCCCCGGCCGCAATGGTGGCGCGGATGGCGTCGTCGGTCGGGCCGCCCGTGGCGATGATCGGCAGGTCGGGATATTCCCGGCGCAAAGCCTCCACCACCTGGGGCGTGCGCGAGCCGGCGGCCACGTTCACGATGGAGGCGCCAGCCGCAATCTGGCGGCGCACCACGTCATCGGCGGCGCAGGCCGTCACGCACACGGGCACGGCCACCTTCTCCACGAGCGCCGAGATGGACTCCACGGGAATGGACGTGTTCACCACGACGGCGGCCACGCCGGACATCTCGGAGTGCAGGGCCGCCTCCACGCAGCGCTCGCCCTGGGTGATGGAGCCGCCGACCCCGTTGAACACCGGGCGCTGGGACGCGGCCACGAGCGCCTGGGTGATGGCCGGCTGGCAGGTGAAGGGGTACACCGCGAGCACCGCATCGGCGTCACAGTGGCAGATGACGGCCAGATCCGTCGAGAACACGAGCGAGCGGATCTTGCGTCCCTGAATGGCGATGCCGGGGGCCGTACGCATGACCTCGGGCACGGAAAGCACGCTCTCGTGGGCCCGCGCCCGCTCCGCATGTTCTCTCTTGATGACCTTGGTCACAGCCGTACTCCTCGCCCTTGCCGCCTTCGGCGCCGCACCGACGCCTTCTTTTTGGAACGCCCAGTATAGCAAGAGGGGCGCCCGCGCTACCGCTGAAGTCGCCCCCTGCGCCATCTTTCCGCTTCCGAGGCGGCAAGGCGCCTTCAGTGGGGTACGCTTCTGCCGACGAAACCCTGCGGCGCGCAGGCCTTAAGCCCCGGCGCCGCCCACGGAAGGAGTGCCCTATGAACGTCGTATGCCTCGATTTGGAAGGCGTGCTGGTTCCCGAAATCTGGATCGCCTTCGCCGAGGAAGCCGGCATCCCCGAGCTTAAGCGCACCACCCGCGACGAGCCCGACTACGACAAACTCATGAAGTGGCGCCTCGACATTCTGGCCGAGCATGGGCTGGGCCTGCCCGACGTGCAGGCGGTCATCGCCAAGATCGACCCCATGCCCGGCGCCCGCGCGTTTTTGGACGAGCTGCGCAGCCTCACCCAGGTCATCATCATCTCCGACACTTTCGAACAGTTCGCCAAGCCCCTCATGGAGAAGCTCGGCTGGCCGACGCTGTTCTGCAACGAGCTGGTGGTAGCCGCAGATGGCGCCATCACCGACTTCACGATGCGCTGCCCCGAAAGTAAGCTCACCACGGTGCGCGCGCTGCACTCCTGCGGCATCGAAACCATCGCCGCCGGCGACTCCCATAACGACCTGGGCATGATCCTGGATTCGAAGGCCGGCTTTCTGTTCCGCACCACCGATGCCATCAAGGCCGAGTACCCGGAGCTGCCGGCCCTGGAAACCTACGACGAGCTGCTGGCCGCCATCAAGGCCGCCCTATAGTTCCGTTCGCCCTAACGAGACGAACGGATCCGTCGACGCTGCGGTTCCGACAAGCGCCTGCCCTTTGCGTTCAGCGCTTTCCCTCACGGCCCAAAGGCCGCCCGGCCGCGCTTCAAGCGAATTGCAGGCACCTGTCGGAACCTCGCTGGCTTCCTTGGGCGAACCTGGTATCTTTTGCATTCTTATGGAAGAAGCACTCTTAGAAATAATCGCTGCTCTGGAAGCAGGCGAGGATGTTGACGCCGCGTGGCTCGACAAGCTCGTGCGACGGTACAACCGCGCCGCTCACGACGGCACGCGCCAGGTAGCCAAGCGGCGGCTCCTCCCCTTCTACCTGCGCGTGAAGGCCGAGGAGCCCGAGCGGTGGGCGGCATGGAACATAAGCGAGGCGACCGACGCGGCCCTCGTGCGCCTTCTGCAGGCCAAGCCCCGGCGCACCGCCTCAGGCGTGGCCACCATCACCGTGCTCACGAAGCCCTGGCCGTGCTCGGGCGCCTGCGTGTTCTGCCCGAACGATATCCGCATGCCGAAGAGCTATCTTTCCGACGAGCCGGCCTGCCAGCGGGCCGAACGATGCTGGTTCGACCCCTTCCTCCAAGTGGCCGCGCGCCTGCGGACGCTGACCGCCATGGGGCACGTCACCGACAAAGTGGAGCTTATCGTGCTGGGCGGCACCTGGAGCGACTACCCCGAAAGCTACCAGCGCTGGTTCACAGGCGAGCTTTTCCGCGCCTTGAACCTTTCCGACGAGGAGCGCGTCCGCGAGGCGACTGAGCGCCGGACATGGTACGAGAGACGCGGCCTCCCCCGCGACCGCGATGCCCTGGCCGCCGCGGCAGCCCCGCTTCAACAGCGCATCGACGCCGGAGAGCTCACCTACAACGAGGCGTGGCGGGAGGCCTACAGCGAGGAAGAGGTGCCGCAAAGCTGTTCCTGGGACGATCTTTTCGCCCTGCATCGCGCCAACGAAACGGCACCGAAGCGCGTCGTCGGGCTGGTGGTGGAAACGCGCCCCGACCTCGTCACCGCCGAGGCCTGCCGCACTCTGCGCGCGCTGGGCTGCACCAAGGTGCAGATCGGCATCCAAAGCCTGAACGACGAGACGCTCGCCGCCAACGGCCGCGCCATCACGTCCGCGCGTATCGCCGACGCCATGGCCCTGCTGCGGCAGTTCGGCTTCAAAAGCCACGTGCACTTCATGGTGAACCTGCTCGGCGCCGACCCCGCTGCCGATGCCGCCGACTATCGCCGCCTCGTCACCGACCCGGCGTTTCTGCCCGACGAGGTGAAGCTGTACCCCTGCTGCCTTGTGGAAAGCGCCCGGCTCACCGACTATTTCGAAGACGGCTGCTGGCGCCCCTACACCGAGGAAGAGCTCGTGGAAGTCCTCGTCCAGGACGTGCTGGCCACCCCGCCCTGGACACGCATCTCCCGCATGATCCGCGACATCTCCGCCACCGACATCCTCGCCGGCAACAAGAAGACCAACCTGCGCCAAGTGGTAGAAGCCGCCGTTGATGCCACAGACGAGGAGGTTGCCGAGATTCGCTCCCGCGAAATCTCCGTGGAAGGCGCCACCGTGGGCGACCTTTCCCTTCAGACCATCGCCTACCAGACCGCCGCCACCGAAGAACACTTCCTTGAGTGGATCACCCCCGAGAACAAGATCGCCGGCTTCTGCCGCCTGTCGCTGCCGACGCCACTTCCCCGCGACACCGCCAACGAGCCTGCTACCCCTCCCATCAAGAGCGAGCAAAGCGAGGCGAGGGGTTCCTCGCCTGCTTCCCCCTCCGCACCGCAGGAGGCCATGATCCGCGAAGTGCATGTGTACGGGAAGGTGGCCGCCCTGCACCGCACCGGCGAGGGCACCCAGCATCTGGGCCTCGGGCGGGCGCTCGTGGAAGAGGCCTGCGCCCAAGCAGCGGCGGCCGGGTACACCGCGATTAACGTCATCAGCGCCGTGGGCACCCGCGTCTACTACCGCAACCTCGGCTTTAAGGACGCCGGGCTCTATCAGAAGCGGCCGCTGCCATGAGCATCGCCGACGAGCAACGCGTTTCCGCATCTGGAGCAACGACCACGCAGAGCGCCTCGCAACCCGGCGCCTACTCCCCCCAGGTCATCCGCAAGCTGAACGCCCTCACGAGCGACTTCTACGCCCGCGAGGCCGCCTCGTTCTCGGCCACGAGACAAGCCCCTTGGCATGGCTGGGAGAAGGCTTGGGAGCTCATCACGGCCCACGATGCCGTGCAAGGCCCCTTCCCCAGCCACGCCGCCCGCGTCCCCGATGACAGTGCCGGCGATTCCGGGGCGCCCCTCACCATCCTCGACCTTGGCTGCGGCAACCTCCGCTTCGAGCGCTTCCTCGCCGAACACACGAACGCCCCCCTGCGCATCACCGCCCTCGACAACTGCCCCGATCTGGCATCTCCCGCAATCGGCGCCCTATCTGCCGCCTTTCCGCACAGCCCTAGCAGCTCCTCTGCTGCTTCCAAAACGAAAGGAGGGGATGCTTCAGGACAGGGCACGAACCTCCCCGAAAAGACCACCGTAGATCTCCGCGCCCTCGACATCGTGGAATCCCTCCTCGACGGCACCTTCGCCGATCGTCTCCCGCGCAACTCCTGCGACCTCGCTGTCGCCTTCGGACTCATGCACCACCTGCCGACAGGCGCCCTGCGGGCCCGGGTTCTCGAAGGGCTCCTTAGTTCCCTGAGGCCCGGCGGCTTCGCCATCGTGTCGTTCTGGCAGTTCCTGAACGATGCGCGCTTGGCCGCCAAGGCCGCCGCGGCCACTGCCGAGGGCCGCGTCGCCCACGGCTTGCCCACCTTCCAAGAAAACGACTTTCTCCTCGGTTGGCAGCACGCAGAGGGCGTCTACCGCTTCTGCCACCATACGCCCGAGAAGGAAATCGATGCCCTCCTCGCCCCCATCCGCAACCCCAGCGCACCTTCTGCCAGCAGCTGCGCGTCCACCGCCTCCCTCCCCTTGCGTGAGGTCGCCCGCTTCTCCGCCGACGGCAAGCAGGGCAACCTCAACCGCTACCTCATTTTGCAGCGCCTCTAGCCCAGACGCACCCTCGTCCCCACCGTTTTCCAGCCGCGAATTCACGGTCTTCCCGTAACAAGCGTCAATTCGTGACTGACCGGAGACCAAAACAGCCCCGTTTGAGAGAAATGCAGCCGCAAAATGACGCTTGTGACGTCAACATCGTCATTTTGCGGCTGCTCGCTCTTTTGGCGAAAGTTTGAAGGAGCTAACAAGAACGGCACATCAGCGGGAAATCTGCTAAAGTGCGCACCATGGCAAGAATACCTGACACCCCCAAAGTCGCTCGCCGCCGCGAGCGCGAGAAGCGCACCATCTCGAACATGGTGGCGATTTATTGCGCCGGCAACCACGAGGCGACCGCACGCACCGAGACCAGCCATGCCGGCGAGGCGCTCTGCCCCGCGTGCAAGGCCATCGACGACTACTGCGTCCTGCGCACCGAGCGCTGTCGGTCCATGGCCCACAAAACAAGCTGCGAGGAATGCGGCAACCACTGCTACGCCCCCGCCCAGCGCGAGCAGATCCGCGCCATCATGCGTTACGCCGGTCCGCGCATGATCACGCGCCACCCAATCGCTGCCATCCGGCATCTGCTAAAGAAATAAGGCCGACGCCCTCTCGTCCCTCGGCGAGACTACATCCCCAAATACGCCAGCAGCCCCTCGCAGCCATCGCACACGTCGGCATAGGTGGTTTCGAAATCACCCGTGTACCAGGGGTCGTCGACGCTGCGGTTGGTGCCGGCGAATTCCAAGAGTTTGAGCACCTTGCCGTCCGGGTCGCCGCCGAGGATCCAGTTCATGTTGCGAATATTGGCCGTGTCCATGCCAATGATGAAGTCGAAGGCGTCGTAATCGGCGCGGCGCAGCTGGCGGGCGCGCTTGCCTTCGAAGCCGCCGATACCATGCTCGCGCAGCACCGCCGCCGTGCCCGGATGCACCGGGTTGCCAATCTCCTCGGTGCTCGTCGCCGCCGACTCAATGCGGAACTGCTCGGCAAGCCCCCGCCGCGCCACCATGTCCTTCAGCACGAACTCGGCCATAGTCGATCGGCAGATGTTGCCGTGGCAGACGAAAAGGACGCGAATGGGAGACTGGGGCATGGGGAAATCCTTTGCAAGGAGACCGATTGTTTAAAAGATACGGCGCATATTATCTCACAGCAACCCCCATCGCCCTAAGCCACAAGTCGCGGTTTTCTTCCAGTATCGCGAAGGCGCCATAGCACCCGTCGGTTACTTCTGGGAAAATACCGCCCAAGCATTGGACGGCTCGCTCGGCGAGACGGCCTTCTCGCATGCGCCTCGCGCTGCGGGCCGAGGGACCGAGCAGAGGGAACAGGAGCATCATGGCAGAGTTCATCTACCAAATGTACAAGGCCCGCAAGGCGGTGGGCGACAAGGTTATTCTGGACGACGTTACGCTGTCGTTCTACCCCGGCGCGAAGATCGGCGTCGTGGGGCCCAACGGCATGGGCAAGTCCACCCTGTTGAAGGTCATGGCCGGCCTCGAGGAGGTTTCCAACGGCGAGGCGCGCCTGACGCCCGGCTACACCGTGGGCATCCTTCTGCAGGAGCCGCCGCTCGAGGAGGACAAGACCGTCCTCGAGAACATTCAGATGGCCTTCGCCGATGTGCTGGCCAAGGTGGAGCGCTTCAACCAGATCGGCGAGGAGATGGCCGCTCCCGATGCCGACTTCGACGCGCTCATGGACGAGATGGGCAAACTGCAGGACGAGATCGACGCCGCCAACGGGTGGGACCTCGACTCCCAGCTCTCCCAGGCCATGGACGCGCTGCAGTGCCCCGACCCGGACGCGCCCGTGAGCATCCTTTCCGGCGGCGAGCGTCGTCGCGTGGCCCTGTGCCGCCTGCTTCTGGAGCAGCCCGACCTGCTGCTCCTCGACGAGCCCACCAACCACCTGGATGCCGAATCGGTGCTCTGGCTCGAGCAGCACCTGAAGACCTACCCCGGCGCCGTGCTCGCCGTCACCCACGACCGCTACTTCCTCGACCACGCCGCCGAGTGGATCTGCGAGGTGGACCGCGGGCAGCTCTTCCCCTACAAGGGCAACTACTCCACCTACTTGGAGACCAAGGCCGCCCGCATGGCCGCCCAGGGACAGGCCCAGGCCAAGCTCGCCAAGCGCATGGAGCGCGAGCTTGAATGGGTGCGCAGCTCGCCGAAGGCCCGTCAGGCGAAGTCGAAGGCGCGTCTGGCCAACTACGACGCCATGGTGGCCGAGGCCGGCAAGGCGAAGAAGCTCGACTTCGCGGAGATCCAGATTCCCGCCGGCCCTCGTTTGGGCTCGAAGGTGCTCGTTGCGAAGAACCTGCACAAGGAGTTCGACGGCCGCGTGCTCATCGACGACTTGTCCTTCGAGCTGCCCCGCAATGGCATCGTGGGCGTGATCGGCCCCAACGGCGTCGGCAAGACCACCCTCTTCAAGACCATCGTGGGCCTAGAGCCGCTCGACGGCGGCGAGCTGGAAATCGGCGAGACGGTGAAGATCGCCTACGTCGACCAGAACCGCGCCGGGATCGATCCGGACAAGAAGCTGTGGGAAGTGGTGTCCGGTGGCACCGACTACATGATGGTCGGCGAAACGGAAGTGCCCTCCCGCGCCTACGTGGCCGCCTTCGGTTTCAAGGGAGCCGACCAGCAGAAGCCCGCAGGCGTGCTCTCCGGCGGCGAGCGCAACCGGCTGAACCTGGCGCTCACCCTGAAGGAGGGCGGCAACCTGCTCCTTCTGGACGAGCCCACCAACGACCTGGACGTGGAGACCCTCTCCAGCTTGGAGGCGGCGCTGCTCGACTTCCCCGGCTGCTCGGTCGTGGTCAGCCACGACCGCATGTTCCTCGACCGCATCGCCACCCATATTCTGGCTTGGGAAGGCGACGACGAGAATCCGGGCCGCTGGCACTTCTTCGAGGGCAACTTCGAGGCCTACCAGGCCGACCGCGAGGCACGCCTCGGCAAGGAAGCCGCCAAGCCCCACCGCCTCCACCGCAAACTAACCCGCGACTAGGCGCCGACAGTGGCCCTGGGGCCGACGAGGGCGCACTTATCATATTCCCCCATCGAAGAGGGCGGTCTCACAGGGATCGCCCTCTTTCTATCTTTTGATTGATATGTTGCTGAGTTTTTCTCTATCATTTTCTCGAATTCATGTCGAATATGTCCTAATCTAACTGATATAATACCCCTATTAGGCAATCTATAGATTGGATAATCATGAGAGAACACGACATGTCCCAGCAAATTAAGGAGATCCGGAAGCACTACGGGCTCTCCCAACAGGCCTTTGCGCGGCTACTCGGCATCGGCGAGGCCAGCATCACTCGCTACGAGAAGGGTATCGCCCCCACCAAGGCCAACGCCAACCTCATTCGCGCCACCATGATTCCCGCGTTCATGGCCGGCTGCCTCGAGCGCGACGGCGACGCGCTTACCCCCAAGCAGCGCGCATCGGTCGAGAAGATCGTCTACGCGGAAGTGACCTTTGACGAGGGAGGAGACGTCATGGACACGACGGAAATCTACGAGATAACGTTGCAGCAGGAGGTGTTGAACGAATCCGCCTGGGACATCATGGCGCAGATCTCCAGAGCACGCGCCGAGGCAAAGCTCAAGGGAAATGACGAGCTAACGATAATCTACGACGACATCGAGCAACAGATCGCTCGCCTTGTGCCCGAAATTCTCTCGGACTCAGCGGCCAACCAACATGCTATCGATGAGATACGAGGGCAACTGAAAGGCTTTCAGCAATTTCTTTCGACCCAGCTCGCAAAGGCGGCCTAATCATGGGCGATGAAGACAAATACACCGAAAGAGAGTTCAGCGAAAAGTTCGAAGAGCTGCGCTGGAATCTCCTGAGCGCCTATCGCCCTACCCTTGAATCGCCACCTCAGGCTTTTTTGCTCGGGGGCCAGAGCGGGGCAGGGAAAACCACGCTCCACAAGATCATCCATCGCCGACTGGACGGCAATGGCATCAGCATCAACGGGGACGACTATCGAAAGTTCCACCCCCGTTTCTTGGAGCTTCAGCGCATCTACGGAGACGAGGCCGTTAACTATACTGCGCCATGGGCAGGACGCATGACCGAGGCGCTTATCGACTCGCTTTCGCGCATCGGGTACAACCTCGTCATCGAGAGCACGTTGCGCACGGCAGAGGTGCCCCTGAAAACGGCGGAGCTGCTGCGCCAGCGCGGTTACGGGGTGTCCCTCGCGCTCATGGCCGTAAAGCCGAAGATATCGCTCGTCAGCTGCCAGATACGCTACGAGGAGATGCGCGTGGCCGGCACCACGCCCCGAGCCACCGATCCGGCGCACCACAACAAGATCATCGACCAGATCGTCTCCAACCTCGGCGTCCTGGAAGCAAGCGGAATGTTCGACGAGATCGCCCTCTACGACCGAAGTCAAACGTGCTTGTTCCCTCGCGAAGGGGCCGGCGATAGCGCCGAGGAAGCTTTGCGCACCATCCTCTTCGGCCCCTGGACCTCTGAGGAGCGGCGCCACTACAACGAACTCAAGGCCAAGCTAGAACAGCTGCGCAGGAAGTAGGATACCACGGGATAGTCGCGCCCTGTCCCTCGATGCGAGAGCCAGGGCGCGGGTCAATCCCGTACAAGCACACACCTCCGAGCCATGGGAAGGAGGTGAAACCGATGAGGGAGTTTTTCACCTCAGTGCTTGCGGGCGTCGCGTCCGCAGTCGTCTGGGAAACGATCAGGTGGGTTTTCGCGTCCATAAGGGCGCAAAAAAAGCCCGCCGATCCTGACCAGGCCAAGCGGGCTTGACACCCTGCGGGGGACGGTTCGGTTCCGTCCCTCGTAGTTTCGCATTGTAGCATAGAGCGTATATCTTTTCAGTCTAAAGATGCACGATTCGTCATGAACGCTCTGTAGCCGACTCTTCTTCCCCAGTGTCGTCAACTGGCTCGGAATCGTCTATCGCCTCGAGCTCATCGGCCGGCTCGGGATCGCCGGGCTCTTCGGCGTCGTCGGCCTCCCCGCCCTCCGCGGCAAGGGCGGCGTCTTCGGCCAGAAGGCGGTTGAACTCCTCCACGTCGTACAGCTCGCCGGTGTCGCTCAGCTCGTCCACCACGAGAATCTCGTCAGCGTCGTCCGCATCGCCGGCAAAGTCCTCGCCCCAGCCGTCCGCAACGCCGTAGTCCTTCATGCCGAAGCGCGCACGACCGCAACTCACGAGGCGCGGCTCGACATCCTCCGCCTCGTCGTCATCCGTCGTCTCGGCGTTGTACCAGTGGTACTCCTCCACGGGCACCGCGGCCAACGCGGCCGCAGCGGCAGCACCAGGCGTGGCGCCCTTTTTGGTGCGCAGGGCATTGCGACGGCGCAGAGCGGCCTGAAGAGCGCTCTCTTCCACGACCTCACGCGCATCGCCATCGGCACCCTCCCCGCCTTCGACACTCTCGTTGTCAAGCAGGGGGTTGAACGTGGCCATCGAGGCAGCAGCCGCCTCCGCCTCGGCAGTGCGCTGCTTGCGGGACTCAGAAACCAAGCCCGCTACGGCGCCCGCAGCGGCAAGGCCGAGGACGCCCACGGACGCAGGACCGGCCGCCTTTACGGCATCGAGCCATTCCACCTCGCCGGTAGACGCCAGCGCCTCGTGCATGGAACCACCCACACCGTACTTCATCACCTGCACTACATGGTGACCACCCTGCTCGCTCACACCGAGCACTGAAGCGTTGGCCCAGCCGCGCTCGCGCAGCACCGCCGCCCGCTCGTTGGCCCGGGACACCACGGCATCGCGGTCGTCGAAGGCCAGAGCGTCCAGCGGGCAGGCGGCGACGCAGGCCGGCACGGAACCTTCGGCCACCTCGGCCCCGCACCCGTCGCACAGGCAGAGTTCGCCGCGCTCTCCCCGATGGCGGGGAGCGTCGGCGGGACACACCATAGCGCACAAGTGGCAGCCCACGCAGCGGGCCGCGTCCAGAGACACGAAACCCGTCTCGCCGCTCACCGCCAGCGCCCCGGTGGGGCACACTTCCGCGCAAGGCGCCTCGGCGCAGTGCACGCAGCCGGCGCGGGCCGCCTCCCACACGGTGCCGCCGTCGGCCAGCGTGCGCTCGAAGCGCGCCACGGCAAGCGGCGCCTCCTCGTCCAGCACGGCCGCCCGCCCGAACGCGCGCGCCGCCATATCCTCCGACGACGACGCAGGCCCGAGGCCGAAGCGGCCCTTGCAGGCAGCGACGCACGCCTGGCAGGCAGAGCACCGACTGCTGTCGAAAAGAATTGCCTTGACAGCCATGATGCTCCCCCTAAGCCTTCTCGATATCGACCAGGAAACCCTTGACATCGCGGGCCGCCCCCACGGGGCTTTCCGCCGCAGGGGCCAAAACGCCCCACATGGCCGCCGCGGCGTCCTCGCTGCCGAGGGCCATGCCGTTCAAGCACACATAGTGGCCCTCGTTGCCTTCGCATTGGAAGGGACGGATACGGTCGGTGACGAGCACCGGCGCCTCCGCGGATCCGCGCTCGTTGAACACGCGGGCCCACTTCCCCGTGGCCAGGCCGCGAATGCGAGCCAAACTCGCCGACATTTCCACGAAGCAGCCGGGCTCCGCGGCAGCCAGCGTCTCGCTCAGGGCGCGCCGAGCGCCGTCGCGGCCGTCCGAGCCGTTGATGACCGCCGCAATGGGATAGGCCGCGCGATCCGCCTGCATAGAGGAGTAGTCCGGCGCCAGCGCATCGGCCACGGCGGCATCCACCGCCCCGTCGTCGCCTGCGGCACCGGGTGCCTTCGCGGCGGCCGCCAGCAGCACCGGAGAGGCGTAAGCCCCGTTCAGGCGATTGTTCAACGGGGACTCCAACGGTTCGTAGTGCTCGGGCACAGGCCCGTCGCCCAACCGGTCGGACACCAAAAGCCCCACCTGTTCCCAGGTACCGGGGAAGGCCTGGTTGTCCGGCTCGAGCCATCGTCCGTCGCGCAGAATCGGGAAGTCGGGCGCATCGATGCAGGCCCAGCTCTCCCCCTCCCAAGTAAGGAGATTGCGCTCGCGCACCCAGGGCTGGCCCGCCAAGTTCGCGCTCGCCCGGTTGCCGCGCACCCGCACGTTGCCGGGCCACGTGAAGCCCCAGCCGGGGAAAAGCCCCAGACCGCTCTCGTCGGCACCGTCGCGACGTCCCACGGGTTGCTCGGCCGCATCAGCCGCACTGGCGCCGTTCGACCACAGCCCCGCCAGGAAAGCCGCGCCGCAGGCCGTCGAGCCGTCGGCGCGCAGCCCGTCGGCACCTTCCAAAAGCACCAGCTCGCCGCCGTCCCAGTCGCTGTCCTCGACGACATAGCCGTTCATCGCCCAGGCCACCTTCACCAGATCGATGCTGTCGGATGTCACGTAGTCCCACCGGGCCTTAAGGATCGGATCCGTCGCCGCACCGCCCTTGGTGTCGTACAGGTTGAACACGCGCTCCCACATATCGCCGATGATGGCAGCGTCCGTGCGGCTCTCGGCCGCCGGCTCAACCGCCGCCTCAGCATGCTGCAGAAGGCGGCCGCCGCTCGCCCGGATGCCGGCCTTCTCGAAGCCGAGGACGCTTGGCAGCTGGAACACCGTCGTCTGCTGCTGGGAAGGATCCTCCACCCGTTCCCAAAACGTAGCCGTGAGGTTCGGCGAGCCGTCGGTCACGACGAGCCACGCTAGGCGCCCCACGTCGTCGGCCGTAACGCCCGAAGACGCGCTCCCCACCAGATCGGCGCCCCACAGGAAACACCCCTGCAGCAAGCCTGTGCACAGCGCCTCGCTGAACGACGCACCGCCAGCCGGTGCCTTGGGCAGCCAATCGTAGCCGTAGTCGTTGTCGAAGGCCGCCTCCTCGCCCCACCACTCACGCAGGGCCGACACCAGGGCACGGGGCCGCAGTGAACCCGCGCCGGCCGGCTCGGTGTGGGCCTCGAGCCACGCCTGGAGCGTCGTCTCGCCCTCGGTGGGCCAGGGAAGATCGCCGCAGAACATGTCCGGCGAAAGCCCCATGGCATCGGCCAGCCCCTCATTCGCAGCGCCCCCCAGGTAGGAGATGCCGCCCCCGGGCACGCCGATGTTGCCGAGCAGCAGCTGCACCACAGCGGCCGCGCGCGCCGCCTGGGCCCCCGTGCCGTGCTGCACGAGACCGGGCCCGGCCAGCACCTTGCCCGCCCCCTCCACCGCGCCCGTGGCCGCGAAGGCCCCGTAGGCGCGCTCGAGCAGCGACCGCTCCACGCCGCAGACGGTGGCCACCGTGTCCAAGTCGTAGCGGGCGAGAAACTCCTGCAGGCGCACCCAGGCGCAAGCCGGGTCCTGCAGCGTGATATTGCGCTCGCAGCGCGGCTGGGACGGCACGGCCCAGGCAGGGACGCCCTCACCGCGCACCCAGGAGAACTCGCCGTCGAAGCGCATGTTCCACGTGTCGAAGCCGTCGGTCTGATAGCCCCAACTGGTCTTGTCGTAGGTGCCGGTCATGGGATCCCAGCCGAAGAAGGCGCCGCTTGACGCGTCGAAGGAGAAGGCGGGGTCCATGAGGTAGGAGGCGTTGGTGAAATTCAGCACGTACTCGGGCTGCCAGAGGGAATTGTCCATGGCGTATTTGGCCAGCCCCCCGAGAAACGCGATGTCGGTGCCGGGGCGGATGGGCACGTGGATGTCGGCCATCTCGGCCGAGGCCGAGCGCAGCGGATCCACGGCGATCCAAAGCGCGCCCGCATCCCGGGCACGCTCGATCCAGCGAAGGGAGAGCGGCTGGCTTGTGGCAACATCGGCACCCAGAGTGAGCAGGCAGCCCGTGTTCGCGATATCGCTCCAGAGCCCGTCGGGCTCGGCGATGCCGAGGGTCGCGGCGACACCGGCTGCGAAGGCACGCCGACCGAAAGCCGCTTCGGAGTCGATGTTCACCACGCCCCAGGATCGCAGCGCCTTGGCGAGCAGGAACTGCTCCTCAGCCACAAGGCGCGCGCCGCCGAAGCTGCCGATGGCCCGAGTGCACATGACCGGCACGCCGCGGGGACGCTTCCGGGCGCCGTAGTCGTTGTCGCCGTAGCCATCGTCGCCGTAGCCGCCGCGGTCGCTCCAGTCCCATTCGTCGAAGTCCGTCTCGCCCTGCGCCTCATCGTCGGCCTCCACGCCCTCGATGCTCTCTTCGAAGGTGGCGTCCCGCGTGTCCTTCACCAAGTTGGCGATCTCATCCAGTGCGCGATCCCAGGAGATGTCCTCCCATGCATCCGACCCGGCGCGACGCACCCGCGGCGAGGTCAAGCGCCCCGGACTGGCCGTCGTCGCGCCTTCGCTCGCGGCGTCGTTGCCGCCCGCGCCATTGCCACCATCGCCACCGGCGCCGTCCTCGGTCGCCCCTTCGGGCGCCTTCCACAAGTCGGTCAGCGCCTGAGCGCGCAGGCAGAGCCGCCCTTCAGAGAACGGATTCGCGCCGTCGCCGCGCACCGCCGCCACCCGCCCGTCCTCCACCTCGAGCACCAGTGTGCAGGCGCCCGGACACTCCTCGCAGACGACGACCGGCCCCGCAGGGGCCGCAGGCTCTTCGGCCGGCGCCTCGTCGGTGCCGGCGGGCTCTTCGGCGACCTCTTCGTCGGCCCAGGCTCGATTCGGATCCAAACCCCATGCCGCGCTTCCCGCCGCCACGGCTCCGGCGCCGGCCAGAAAGCCTCTCCGCGTCAATTTCATGGACGAACGTCTCCTTCGCACAGGCCCGCGTCCTGCTAGCGCAAGCCTATTCACACCCTGTCTCTTAGAACCTTCATTTTCACACAAGAGACCGTCGTGCGGACGCTCAAAAACCCCGAGCGCGCGCCGTAGGCGAGATGCCCACAAATTGTCCACGATTGCGGCGCTGATCTGCCCATTGATGAGGTTTATCCTCGTCTTTTCCCATTGGAAACATTCGCCCCCTAACCTAAGCGCATCAGAGAACCGCACCATGAAGGAGGCCCCATGGCCCGCATCAATCGCAACTACGAGAAGCTGCCCGGCAGCTACCTGTTCTCGGAAATCGCCCGGCGCACCGCCGCCTACCAGGAAGCGAACCCCGACGCGCGCCTCATCAAGATGGGCATCGGCGACGTCACCCGCCCGCTCGCCCCGGCCGTCGTCGCCGCCATGCACGCCGCCGTAGACGACCTCGCCGCCGCCGAGACCTTCCACGGCTACGGCCCCGAGCAGGGCTACGCCTTTTTGCGCGACGCCATCGCCGAGCACGACTTCGCCGCCCGCAACATCGCCATCGACCCCGACGAGATCTTCATCTCGGACGGCGCCAAAAGCGACTGCGGCAACATCGGCGACATCTTCGCCGAGGACAACGTCGTGGCCGTGTGCGACCCGGTCTACCCCGTTTACGTGGACACCAACGCCATGGCCGGCCGCGCCGGCGACTACGACACGGACACCGAGCGCTGGACGAACATCGTCTACATGCCCACTACCGCCGAGAACGACTTCACGCCAGCCCTGCCCGACGCGCCCGTCGACCTCATCTACCTCTGCTCGCCGAACAACCCCACGGGCACGGTGCTTTCCCGCGAGGCCCTGCAAAGATGGGTCGATTACGCCAACGCCACGGATGCCGTCATCCTCTTCGACGCCGCCTACGAGCGCTTCATCGCCGACCCCGCCATCCCCCACTCCATCTACGAAATTCCCGGCGCGAAGACGTGCGCCATCGAGTTCCGCAGCTTCTCGAAGACCGCCGGCTTCACCGGGGCCCGCTGCGGCTACACCGTGGTGCCGCGTGACCTGGTACGCGAGGGGCAGAGCTTAAACGCCATGTGGAACCGCCGCCAGACCACCAAGTTCAACGGCGCCTCCTACGTCATCCAGCGGGGCGCGGCGGCCATCTACACTCCGGAGGGGGCGGCCCAGGTGGACGAGACGATCGACTTCTACCGCGCCAACGCCCGCACGATAAAGGAGGGCCTGGCGGCGGCCGGCCTTGAGGTGTACGGCGCCGACAGCAGCCCGTACGTGTGGTGCCGCACCCCTAACGGCACCGGCTCCTGGGACTTTTTCAACCGCCTTCTGGAAGAGGCCAACGTCATCACCACCCCCGGCGCCGGGTTCGGGCCGGCCGGCGAGGGCTACATCCGCCTGACCGCCTTCGGCGACGCGGACGACACGCGCGAGGCCGTCGAGCGCATCAAGCGGATGCTCGATGCCGAGAGTCGCGACTAGCCGAAGCGCACCACGGAACCGGCGCTCAGTCGAGCCCGCGCGCCGTTTGCTGACGCTTGTCAACAAACGCTCCACAATTGATCGCCGATGACGCGACTCAACAATTCGCCGCTATACTGGTCACCATCGCATTGACCGCATCGATTCAAGGAGAGACACCATGAACACCAACCATGCGAAGGCCATCAAGGGCATGAGCATTGCCAATATCGTGCTCGCAGCCCTCGGCATTTTCGGCATGCTCATCGCTTGGGCAGGCCTCGGCGTCGGCGGCGCCGCCATTTCCGGCTCCGGCTACGACTACTTCTACACCGACGACGGCCTCTATTTCACCACCGATGACGTGTCAGTGCTGCTCGGCATGCTGGGCTTCCTCGTCTTCCTCGTGATCGTCTGCGCCGTGCTCATTCTCATCGCCGGCATCCTCGGCGTGCGCGGCGCGGCCAAGCCCGACAAACTGCGCGGCATCATGATCTGGAACATCGTCGCCGCCGTGGTGAGCCTTCTCTCCTGCTGCTGGGTGTCGCTCGTGCTCTGCATCATCGTGGCCGTGTTCGCCAACAAGGATCGCGCCCTGTACGCCGCCGCGCCGGCGCCCGCGGCTCCCTACGGCTACGCGCCGGCCGCTGCGCCTGTCGCACCGGTAGCCCCGCAGCAGCCCGTGCAGCCCGCAGCCGCTGCGCCCCAGCAGCCTGCCGCTCCGGCCGCCGCTGTTCCCGTGGCCGCTGCCGTGGCCGCCGAGGCCGTTGCCGGCGCAGTGATGCCCGCCACGGCCGCTACGGCCCCTGCGGCAGAAGTCGTCGCCACCGAACAGGTCGTCGCGGCCGAGCCCGCAGCAGACGAACCCGTAGCTGCCGTCGCGGAGGAGACGGTCGCCGAGCCCGTCCCCGCCGCCGTGGTGGAAACGGTCGAGGAGGACACCTTCGCCCCGGCCGAGACTCCCGAGGAAGCCGCCGAGGCCGCAGCCGAGCCGGCCATCGTCCTGCCTGACAACTACATCGAAGACGCCCAGGCCGGCGTAGCCGTCGTCGAGGAGATCTCCTCCGACGCCGACACCGCAGCCGCCGACACTGCGACCGACGACGCCGACAACGACAAGCCCACCGCCTAACTTCGACTCGCGGGCAAGCCACATCGCTGCCGCCATCACCCGCCACGAAGGCCCTCCCACTCTATAGCCGGAGGGCCTTCTCTTTCTTGGAACGATCTTCTCTCTTTTTTTCTCTCTCTTTCTTTCTCTTTCTCTTTCCCTTTCTCTTTCCCTTTCTCTTTCCCTTTCTCTTTCCCTTTCTCTTTCCCTTTCTCTTTCCCTTTCTTTCTCGAACCGATCTCCTCTTGCCCCAAATCGGCGCATATACCCCATCCACCCGCAGAGCACCGTTCGCTAACCCGTAGCACGAGAGGGGTTTTTGCCAGGCCACCGCAGCCTTCCCGACAAAAAGCCCCCTCTGGCTGCGGGTCGAAACTCAAAAAGGGGCAAAAACCCGTAGCCAGACGTGGGTTTTTGCCAAAGCAGCATAGCCCGAGGGCCCAAAATGTCGCAAACGGGAAACGGCGATGGCAGAAAACCGTCTCAGGCTACGGATGGGTGCGCAACCGCAGGCGGTCAACGCCGTCTGCTTGCCTTCCCATCTTCTCTGCCAAAGCGCCCGCAATCGGCGGCGGCGAGCAGGATAGTTACCGAACTGCTTCGGAAAGGCTACGGGGCGGGGACTTGCCCACCTGGAGAGAGACCTATAATCGACCCATGAGACAACGCGCGCCCGCGCCAACGGCACCAGTGGCGGCGTCAACAGCCGCGCCGGTGGCGGCACCAGCGGCGGCATCGGCGCCAGCGCAGCAGCCACAACAACGGCCGCACCAGTAGCAACGGCGCCCATAATACAGCGAGGCGCGCCGACCCAAGAGGCACAAGCGCAAACCATCAGGGGTGAGAGTCATGAACCGCGAGAGGGAAATCGTCAAGGCGAGCATCTACGGCATTATCGGCAATGCGCTGCTCGTCGCCTTCAAGATGGCCGTCGGGTTCATGTCCCATTCCATCGCCATCATCTTGGACGGCGTCAACAACGCCACCGACGCCTTGTCCTCCATCGTCACCATCGTGGGCACCAAGCTCGCCGGGCGCCGGCCCGACCGCCACCACCCCTTCGGCTACGGTCGCGTGGAATACCTCACCAGTGTCGTCATCGCCATCATTATCCTGGTGGCCGGCTTCATCTCCCTGCGCGAGTCCATCGACAAGATCATCCACCCCGGCACCCCCAGCTACTCGGCCATCACCATCACCGTCATCGTGGTGGCCATCCTCGCGAAGATCGCCATCGGCATCATGTTCAAGCGCTTCGGCGACAAAACGAACTCCGAGGCCCTCATCGCCTCGGGCATCGATTCCAACTATGACGCAGTGCTGTCGGCCGGCACGCTGGTGGTAGCGGCGGCCCAGAACTTCTGGAACCTGAACATCGACGGCGCCGTGGGCCTCATCATCTCGCTCGTGGTGCTGAAAGCCGGCTTCGAGGTGCTCGGCGACGCGCTCTCCCCGCTCATCGGCGGCCCCGAGGACAAAAAGCTCGTCGACGACATCACTGCCTACGCCAACAGTTTCCCCGACGTGCGCGGCACCTACGACGTGGTGCTGGACAACTTCGGCCCCAACGAGATTTTGGGCTCGGTGCACATCGAAGTGCCCGACGATATGTGCGCCCGCGACATCCACGCCCTCACCCGCCAGATCAGCGAAGGGCTCGCCGAGAAGTTCGGCATCCTCGCCACCGTGGGCATCTACGCCGCCAACACGACCGGTGCGTTCGCCCCTCTGCATGCCGACCTCGATGCCCTCGCGAAAAGCGACCCGGCGATCCTGCAGATGCACGGCTTCTACGTGGACGAGAAAACCTCGACCATCTACTTCGATTTGGTCATAGGCTTTAAGGCCGACGACGACGCCATCCGCGACAAAATAATCGCCCATCTGAAGGAAAAATATCCCGATTACACCTACAATGTCGTCATCGACCACGATTACGAAGACGATCAGCCAACGTAGGCGATCATGGGGAAAGGGGCGCACGATGGCGGGCGAGAGCCAGAAACTGAAGCTGCTCAACCTCGCCAAGATGCTCTACGAGCGCACCGACGAGAACCACGGCCTCACCTGCCCCGAAATCATCGCGGGTTTGGCCGAGGCGGGCATCGAGGCCGAGCGCAAATCGGTGTACCGCGACTTGGACGCCCTTCGCGACTTCGGCCTCGACATCGCGAAGCTTCCCACGTACCCGGTCAGCTACGCCCTCGTCTCGCGCACCTTCACCGCCGCCGAGCTCATGCTGCTCACCGACGCCGTGCAGTCCTCGCGCTTTCTCACGGTTCGCATGGCCCATCGCCTCACCGAAGGCCTGGC
Source organism: Adlercreutzia sp. DFI.6.23 (assembly GCF_024462535.1). Classification (NCBI taxonomy): domain Bacteria; kingdom Bacillati; phylum Actinomycetota; class Coriobacteriia; order Eggerthellales; family Eggerthellaceae; genus Adlercreutzia; species Adlercreutzia sp. DFI.6.23. The sequence continues at coordinate 40,717 of NZ_JANGBP010000009.1, read as the reverse complement.
GTCTCTGGGCTCCTGCCACCAGGCCGCCGCGCTTTCCAAGAACGTGCACGTGGAAGGCCGCATCAAGATGCAGAACGAATCGGTGTTCCACCACGTGGACACGCTGCACGAGGCCATCCGCCGCCACCGGCAGGTGGCCTTCCGCTACGTGAAGCACGACGTGAACAAGCGCCCACAGCCCCAAGGGGGCGGCCGCATCTACTGCGAGACGCCGGTGTGCCTCATTTACTCCGAGGGCTGCTACTACCTCATCGCCTACAACGAGAAGCACGACTCCTTCCCCAGTTACCGCGTCGATCGCATGCAGGGGCTGCGCATCACCGACGAGGCGGCCGTGCGCAACGAGCGCATCGCCACCTTCGATGCGGCGGCCTACACTTCTCGCACGTTCTCCATGTTCGGCGGCGAGACGACGCCGGCGACGCTGCTGGTGGAGGAATCGGTCATGAGCGCCATTATCGACCGCTTCGGCAAGGACGTGGAAAGCGCGCCGGTGGATGCGACCCATGCCCGCGTGCACGTCACCGTGGCCGCCAGCCCCGTGTTCTTCGGCTGGCTCGCCCAGTTCGGCACCGCCGTGCGCCTAGAGGCCCCCAGTGCCCTGAGCCGCCAGTACGCCGACTACCTAAGAGGCATCGCCGACAGCTACTAGAATCGTCTAATGCACGACCTTCTCGATGAGGGACTGAAGGCGGTGAACGTCAAGCGGCTTGGGAAGGTGCGCGTCCATGCCGCTTTCCAGGGAGCGCTTGCGATCCTCGGAAAACGCGTTGGCGCTCACGGCGATGATGGGCAGCGATGCGCGCAGCGGGTCGGGCAGCGCGCGAATGGCGCGGGTGGCGGCATAGCCGTCCATGACCGGCATCTGAATGTCCATGAGCACCAAGTCGTAGGCGCACGCATCGGCCTCCTCGATCATCCCCACGGCCACCTCGCCGTTTTCCGCCGTGTCCACCGCATAGCCCGCGTCGTCCAGAAGACAGCAGGCGATCTCGCGGTTGAGCTCGTTGTCCTCCACGAGCAGAATGCGGTGCACCGGGCCCCGCCCGCGGCTCGGACGCGGCGCTTCGGCGGCCACGTCGGCCGGAGCCTGGCGGAAGGTGATGTCCACCGTGAAAGTGGAGCCCTCCCCCGGCGCGCTTTCCACAGCAAGCTCGCCTTCCATAAGATCGAGCACGTTGCGCACGATGGTGAGCCCGAGTCCCGTGCCCTGAACGCCCGAAGCCGTGGTGTTGCTCTCCCGTTCGAAGGGCATGAACATGCGCTCCATGAACGCGGGCTCCATCCCTACGCCCTTATCGGCCACGACGAAGCGGAAGCTGGCGAAGCCCTGGGGCGCGCCGGCGTTCTCGGCCACGCTGATGCGCACGGTGCTGCCAGCCGGCGAGTACTTGATGGCGTTGTCCACCAGCTGGGTGAGCACGTGGGACAGGCGCACGGCATCCACGAGCACGCGATCGTGGGCCAGAGGCTCAATGTCGCAGGCCAGGGTGACGTCGGCGCGGTCCGCCAGATCCACCATGTCCATGCGCGCCTGCAGAACCAGCTCGGAAAGCGAGCATTCCGCCTCGGCCAGCTGCACATGGCCCGCCTCCATGCGGCTGATCTCCAGCGTCTCGTTCACCACGTCGAGCAGCTGCTCGGAAGCGGCCAGAACTTTGTCGCTGTAGGCGCGCACCCGCTCGGCCTCGCCGCCATGGGCCGAGATGAGCGACGCGTAGCCCACCACGGCGTTCAGCGGCGTGCGGATGTCGTGGGACATGTTCGAGAGGAACGTGTTTTTCGCCACGTTGGCGGCCTCGGCCTCGGAAAGGGCGTTGCGCAGCATGGTACGGTGCTCGAGTTCGCGGGCATAGGCCTCGCGCAGCTGGGCGTTCACCGCCTCCAGCTCGTCGGCCCGCTCGCGCAGCTTGTCCGTGGCGTCGTTGATGAACACGTAGAAGAACTCGCCCGCGTCCAACGTGACGTGGTGGCCGTAGTCCTCTATCCAACGCACCGAGCCGTCGCGGCGGATGATGCGGTACTCCACGTAGTCCATGGAGTACCGGTCGGCCTGAATCTGACGGCTGATGGAGTGCTCCACGGCCTCGATGTCCTCGGGGTGCACCATGCCGGGGAAGGCGCCGCCCGTCAGCGCGACGAACTGCTCCTCGTCAGCGCAGCCGAAGATGCGCAGGCAGGCCTCGTTGACGTAGACCACCGCCTCGTCGCCATCGGCATGGTAGACGAAAAAGCCGCCTGGCATATGAGCGAGAACGTCGCCGATGTCGAGCTGGGCTAAAGCGGGAAATATGGAGGGCGCCGAGGTTGCCATGTGCTGCTTTCTTCTGTCGGCCGAAAAGGTGCTTTCCGTATGCTACCACGGCCGTTGCCCAGCGCCCCCGAAGCTGTCGATGAGCCCACGAATTTGTAACGAAAGAGAAACGTGGAAGGCTTACGAGAAATCGAACATGGCGGTGGAAAGGTAGCGCTCGCCCGTGTCGGGCAGGATGACGACGATGTTCTTGCCCACGTTTTCGGGTCGGCGCGCCAACTTCGCCGCCGCCGCCACGGCCGCGCCCGAGGAGATGCCCACGAGCAGTCCGTCATGGGCAGCCAGCTCGCGCCCGGCCTCGAAGGCCTCCTCGTCTTCGATGGCGATGACCTCGTCGTAGATAGCGGTGTCCAGCGTCTCGGGCACGAACCCGGCGCCGATGCCCTGAATCTTGTGGGCGCCGGCGCGGCCCTCGGAGAGCACGGGGGATCCGGCCGGTTCCACGGCCACCACCTGGATGGCCGGGTTCTGCGCCTTCAGATAGGCCCCGGTGCCCGAAAGCGTGCCGCCGGTGCCCACGCCGGCCACGAGGATGTCCACCGCGCCATCGGTGTCCTCCCAGATCTCCGGGCCGGTGGTGCGCTCGTGCACGGCCGGATTCGCCGGGTTGGAGAACTGCGAGGGAATGAACGAGCTCGGAATCTCCGCCGCCAGCCGCTCGGCCTCCTCGATGGCGCCCTTCATGCCCTTGGCGCCTTCGGTGAGCACCAGTTCCGCCCCAAAGGCGCGCATGAGGTTGCGCCGCTCCACGGACATGGTCTCGGGCATGACGATGATGATGCGGTTGCCCCGCACGGCGGCGATGGCCGAAAGGCCGATGCCGGTGTTGCCGGAGGTGGGCTCGATGATGACCGTCTCGTCGTCGAGGACCCCGGCCTCCACGGCGGCGTCGATCATCGATTGGGCGGCGCGGTCCTTCACCGAGCCGGTGGGGTTGAACGACTCCACCTTCCCGATGAGCGTGGCGGGCAGCTCGTGGGCGCGCTCGTAGTTGGTCAGCTCCACCAACGGCGTATGCCCGATCAGCTCGGTGACGTTCTTGTGGATGGTCATGGCAGGTCCTTTCTGGTTGAAACGCACCGCGGGGCGGGAGCGCGGGGAATTCTGATTCGCTCAGACAGTCCTCGCTGGTATCGAAGGCGCAGCGGGCATTACGCCTCCCCGCATCACCGCGCCTTCAATACCATCTGCGGAACTCGCTCGGTCAGAACACCCCGCGCTCCCTCGGCACTCTTCCCTGGTTGAGTCGGTGCGCTCGTAACTGGTAGTGCCCCCATCCTACTGAATGCCCCCGCTTCGTCAACGCCCCGCGCCATAGCGGTTTCCGATGGCGACGCGGCCGAGAAAACCGTCACGAACCGCCAAGTTCCCCCTTCCATCGCCGCTCGGCGGCCGTATAATACCTAGCAGTTCCCTAGACTTGAATTCCAACCCGCCATAGGAGCTTCCCATGACCCTGCAGCAACTTCGCTACCTCATCGCCATCGCGAACCACGGCTCCATCTCGGCGGCGGCGCACACGCTGTACGTGTCCCAGTCGAGCCTGTCGGTGGCCGTGCGCGACATCGAACGCGAAACCGGCGTCACCATCTTCGAGCGTTCCAACCGCGGCATCACACTCACGAGCGACGGCATCGAGCTATTGGGTTACGCGCGCCAAGTGGTGGAGCAGGCTGATCTCATGGAGCAGCGCTACTCCGGCCGCGGCGGCGAGGCGGCGCAAAAGCTCTCCATCACCTCCCAGCACTACGCGTTCGTCGTGGAGGCGTTCCTGGAACTGGCCGAGGAATACGAGGGCACCAGTTACAACTTCAGCCTGCGCGAGACCCGCACCTCCGAGGTCATCGAGGACGTGCGCGACTTCCGCAGCGATCTGGGCGTGCTGTACCTCTCCACGTTCAACGAGAGCGTCATCGGGCACGCCCTTTCCGACGCGAACCTCTCCTTCAACCTGCTGTTCACCGCCCAGCCCCACGTGTTCGTGAGCGACAAGCACCCCCTAGCCTCGCGCACCGAGGTGACCGTAGAGGATTTGGAGGACTACCCCCGCTACGCCTTCGAACAGGGCGCGAACAACTCGTTCTTCTATTCCGAGGAACCCTTGGCCGAGCTGCCTCACAAGAAGCGCATCTCCGTGAGCGACCGCGGCACCTTGTCGAACTTGCTCGCCCATCATGACGGCTACACCATCTCCACCGGCGTGCTCTCCAGCGAGATGTACACCGGCATCGCCAGCGTGCCCCTGCAGACCAAGGAGCTCATGCGCGTGGGCTACATCGTTCATAACGAGCGGCAGCTGTCGCCTCTGGCCCAAAGCTACATCGAGAAGCTGAGCCTATTCGTGGAAGGCTACCAGATAGGCCTCGCGGGACTGTAGAGCACGCATCCCGTCCGTCGTCCCCGCGTATGCCGACCTAATCCTGGGGCCCCGTCTCGCGGCCATCGAGGCCGAGCAGATCGAAGAGCTCCTGACGCGTGTGGATGTCGAGCTTCTGGTAAATATGGCGCACGTGGGCCTTCGCGGTGCCGTTGGCGATAAGCAGCTCCCTCTCAATGATGCCCACCGTCTTGCGCTGGGCCAAAAGCAGCAGCACTTCCTCCTCACGCGCCGATAGCTTGTAAGTTCGCGCGATCTCGTCGCAACGATCCACCAGCTCCTGCTTGCGAATCATCGCCGCCGAGTCGGTGCCGCCGGACAGAAAGTTGGCACCCCAACGGCTCGACAAGTCACGCTCGGAGAGCAGCACCGCCGTGGCCAAGGCCACGGCCACTACCGCCAGCGCAGAAACCGCCACCTCGCCGCCGATTCCGAACGACTCGAGTGCCCCGACCCCCGCCGCGGTCACGCGGCCGAGCCACATGAAAATTTGGCGCACGCCCCGTTCGATGCCGAACAGCCAGATAGCGGAGACCCCATAGCGATAACAGATATTGGCGCAGATCAGCATGATGAGGATAGACTGGGCCGTATAGGCGGCGGCCATACAGAAACCGGCCGCGTAATTCTGCGTACCGCCGAACACCGGCACCAGGAACAGCGCGGCCACGATGAGGGGCAGCGCGAACCGGTAGATAAGCGAGAAGTCGAAGCGGCCGCCTTGGAAAGAGATGCCGACGAACACGAGCACCGCCACGAGCACGGCCCCGGGCGCCGAATGAGGGCCGAAGACGCCCCCGTACATGCCGTTTTCCATGAGGCCGTAACCAAAGGCGTAGGCCGCCATGAACAGCACCGCCTTCCACGGCACCGAGAAGCGCGTCCACGCCGTAGCCGGACGCTCTTGGGGAGGAAGATGGGCGAACCCACGCGAAGCCGCCCAGAACGAGAGCGGAGGCAAAAGCGCCGTCATGACAAACAACCACGGCAGCATGAAACCGCGGTAGGCGTACAGCACCACTGCACCCGCGACGATGGAGGCCGAATAGTAAAGAGCGACTCGCAAAGGGTTCAAACAACCATACAGCTCGCTCCATGTCAGGATCACGAGGGCGATGCCGAAACCGCCCGCCACCGCGGCGGCATAACCGGCCCACGCCGCCAACGACGCCACCCAGCAGCTGGCGAACATCAGCGTCGTTGACGCCACGAGCATCGCGGAGCCCAGCACGAAAGGCCACCGCTTGTCGAAGAAGGGGCCGATGCGGCGGGCAAGGAGGGTGCAGCCGAGGGCGGTGGCCACCATCGTCCAGTCGAACAAGTCGCGCGCCGACACGGTAGCGGCAGGAAACGCCACGAATGTCCCCACGAACACGATCTCGATCCAGGCACGGTACAGCCCGAGACCGAGGAACACCATGGGTACGGCAGCCACCGACCGGGGCCTCCGAAAAAGCGGAGCCCGTTCTGCTGCGGCATCGGGCCGGGCACTCTCGGCCGGGGAAACGCAATCGGACGCCATGTCGCAACCTCCTTATAGGCGCAGTTTTACCGATGAATTTTTTCCAGCACTCCGAAAAAGTTGAAGGGGGGAAAGCGATAGATGATAGATTCGATTATAGAACAAGACCAGCCGTCCGCCCTTCCCCGACGAACCCCAAATGCCCACTCCGCCCGAAATAGAGGGTTATATGAGGGGGTTATAAAAGGGTTTGGGGAGACAGGTTACACAATTAGGCCCCCTAATTCCCGCAACGGTCGATGCGCGCAAACATTCGCACCCCTATGGTGGAGCTGTCGGCAGGAATGCTCAAGGCCGACACGGGAGCACCGAAGCGCGGTGCCCCCTTCGATACACCGAGGAGGGAATTATGAGCACTATTTCTCGCAGAGACCTGTTCAAGTTCGGCGGCGTGGCCGCCGCGGGCGCCATGGGCATGTCCATGCTCGGGGGCTGCGCACCCCAGCAGCCGGTAGCCACCACCGGGGAGGCCGCCGCAGCAGCCGGGGACGGAACCCCGGCATTCTTCGTGAAGCCCGAGCCCATCACCGACATCGCCGACACCCGCGATTACGATGTCGTGGTCATCGGCGCCGGCGCCGCGGGCGTGCCCGCCGCCATCTCGGCCCACGAGGCCGGCGCGAAGGTGGCGCTGCTTCAGAAGGAGGCCACGGCAGTGTCCCAGGGCAACACCTGCGACTCCATCATCGTCGACCAGACGGCTCCCGGCGGCGTGGAGGCCGTCGTATCTCTCATCAATGCCGACTGCTGCCACCTCTCCGATCGCGAGCAGGTGCGCCTGTGGGCCTACAACTCCGGCGAGGCTTTGAAGTGGCTGTGGAACATCGGCGAGCAGGCCGGCGCGCAGATGGTTGATTCCACGGCAAAGTGGACGAGCAACATCAGCAACATCGACGGCTACGACGTCACCTACTTCGCCTTCGACTTCGGTCCGAAGCCCTACAACACCGGCAACGGCATGCGCGACATCGCCGATTGGGCCGAGCAGCAGGGCGTCGAGATCTTCTACTCCACCCCGGCCGCCCAACTCGTGCAGGACGAGTCCGGCGCCGTGACCGCCGTCATCGCCGAGGGCGCCGACGGCTACATCCAGTTCAATGCCGCCAAAGGCGTCATCGTGGCCACGGGCGACTACGAGAACGACGACGAAATGATGGCCTACTACGAGCCGGCCATGGCCAACATCTACCGCAAGGAGCAGAACAAGACCGGCGACGGCCAGAAGATGATGGTGTGGGCGGGCGCCTGCATGGAGGACGCCTGCGGCTCCAAGGTGCAGCACGACTTCGACGCCGGCCCGGGCTCCATGGCCGACATGCCGTTTTTGGCCGTGAAGAACGACGGCTCGCGCTTCTGCAACGAGGCCACCTGCGAGATGGCCGTCATGGGCAACTTCCTGCGCAGCGAGGCCGACCAGGGTTGGTACAGCCAGATCTTCGACAGCAACTACATGGCCGACACCGAGGGCTGGCCGGGAGTGGCCCTGCCGCCCGAGGCCATGGCGAGCTACATGCCCGAGGTCGAGGGCGAGAAGACCGGCGTCTACGAGAGCCTCATCAACACCTTCTCTGCCGATACCCTGGAAGAGCTCGGCCAGAAGCTCGGCCTGACCGACGTCGACGCCTTCGTGAAGACTGTCGAGCGCTACAACGAGCTGGCCGAGAAGGGCATCGATGAGGACATGGGCAAGCCGGCCCAGTTCCTGAAGGCCATCAAGCAGCCCCCCTTCTACGGCATCCATCGCCACATCGGCCTGTCCACCATCATTCACGGCGTGAACGTGAACAAGGACATGCAGGCGCTGAACGCCGACGGCGAGCCCATCGAGGGCCTGTACGCCATCGGCAACTGCGCCGGCAACTTCTTCGGCAGCCCCGACTACCCCATGACCGTGCCCGGCCTCTCCCTCGGCCGCTGCCACACCCAGGGCTACGTCGTCGGCCGCGCCGTGGCCAGCAAGTAGGCCGCCTCTCGCAGCAACGGTGCGGGCCCCTCCCGACTTTCCGCACCCTCCCAGCATCACCCTCCCAAGTGCACGGGGCGCCATCGAGCGCCCCGTCGCTTTTCTCGGCCACTCTTTGACCTGAAAGATTCAGCCAGCTCCGAAAAAAAAGGGGGGGCCGCCATGAACCATCCAAACACGGCCAGCCGAAGCCAAAAATAGAAGTTTGGTATCCGACCATAACCGCCAGAGCCAAAGACCGAGATTTGGTATCTTTTTGCATGAAAATCTAGGCAAAATTTCTGGGTTTGGTATCTTTCGACGCCAAGTTTGGCGGTTTGGTACCCGTCCTTTTCCAAAAACCAGGGGTTTGGTACCCGAAAGTTCTAACGCGGAGTTTTCTGACCTGGGGTTTCTTTAGGATCTGGGTACCAAACTGCGAGAGTTGGCCGAATTCGGGGTACCAAACCCCCTCATCTTGCCAAAGACAGGCGCGAAAATCCTTGCCGGGTACCAAAGTGCCGTTTTTGGCATTACGCTCTTTGGCAACGCCTATTTTCTTTATGGAAAGACGCTTCCGCAAGCATCCTTCCGCAAAACGCTACAGAGCCCGTGCGATGGTGCCGCCGCCGAGGACGATGTCGCCTTCGTAGAGGACGGCGGCCTGTCCTGGGGCAGCGGCGCGCTGGGGCTCGTCGAAGGCGACGGTCAGCTCGTCAACACCAGTCTGCTCGGCCACCGCCGGCACCGGGTGCTGGCGGTAGTGAGTCTTCACCAGCACCTCGCGCGGACCTTGCCAAACGTCGCCGCTGATGAAGTTCATATCGCTAGCCACTACCCCCACGCTGAGCAGCTCGTCCTTAAAGCCAACAATGAGCCGGTTGGCGGCCGTGTCTTTCGCCAGCACATACAAAGGCTCGCGCGCCGCTATGCCAAGGCCTTTGCGCTGCCCGATGGTGTAGCGGATGAGCCCCGCGTGCTCCCCGAGCACGCGCCCTTCCCGATCCACGATCTCCCCCGGGTTGAAAGCAGTGTCCGCGCCACAGCGGCCCTCGATGAACCCCGCATAGTCGCCGTCGGGCACGAAGCAGATGTCCTGGCTCTCGGGCTTCGCCGCCGTGACGAAGCCGCGGGCGCGGGCCAGCTCGCGCACCTCGCCTTTGGTCAGCTCGCCCAGGGGAAACAGCATATGGGCCAGCGTGTCCTGGGTAAGGTGGTACAGCACGTAGCTTTGGTCCTTGGCGGGGTCGCATGCCCGCAGAAGCTGCCAGCGTCCCGTGGCCGCATCCCACCGGCGCCGGGCGTAGTGCCCCGTGGCCACGTAGTCGAGCCCCAGCTCGCGGCGGCGCTGCTGGAGAGACTCGAACTTCAAGAACCGATTGCAGGCGATGCAAGGGTTGGGCGTGCGGCCCTCGAGATAGGCGTCGCAGAAGAGGCGTACCACCGCCGCATCGAAGCGATCGCGCAGGTCGAAGGCGTCGTGGGGGATGCCGAGGCGGCGGCATACCTCCCGCGCGTCTTCCACATCGCGCGACGACCCGCAGGTCGATTTCTGGTCGTCCCGCAGCACCATCGTCGCGCCGCGCACGGCACAGCCCGCTTCCTGCAACAGCAGCGCGCACACGGAGCTATCGACGCCCCCCGACATCGCCGCCATTACGCCGGACGTCCCGGGCGCCATAGCCGTCTCCCTGTCATCTTCGAAAGTCATGGGGCGCATCATAACACAGCACGCCGAAACGCCAATCATCCTTCGCTATGGGCAACCTCTTATCCCGACGATGGCCCACAGCAGCTCTCTTGGCTCCCTCTCCCCGTTTTTCCCTGTTTCTTCGCCTCTTGAAAGGCACGAGCGAATTCCTCGCACGCACGTCGAAGCCATCGTGCTAAGCTGAAAGCATGCGGGGGTACCGCTCGGCGGCACGCGAAGCCGTCCCGTGGTTGAGAGGGCGCAGGCGCCCAACCCTTCGAACCTGTCAGCTAACACTGTCGTAGGGAGCATGCTCGCCAAGCACAAGGGGCGTTGTCCTGCGGGGAGCGCCTTTTTTGGCGCGGCCCGCAGGACAACGCTCCGGCTTCCGGAAAGGAACCGCCATGTCCGAACATTCCACTACCACCGCCTCCCCCACCCGCACTGAAGCGGAACTGCGGACGCTCATGGCCCGCGCCGTGCGCGAGGTGCGCGAGACGAACCCGCTCGCGCCTTCTATCACCAACACCGTGACCCAGAGCTTCGTCGCCAACGCCCAGTTGGCCGTCGGCGGCTCGGCGGCCATGGTGTATTTGCCCGACGAGGGCGAGTGCGTCGCCGCCCTGGGAGGGGCCGTCTACATCAACCTGGGCACGCTCATGCCCGTCTACGAGCAGACGGTTCCCGCCACGGCGCGCGCCTGCGCGGCCGCGGCCACGCCCTGGGTGCTCGACCCGGTGGGCGTGGGCATCGGCAGCCTGCGCACTCGGCTCATCGAGGCCGTGCGCGAGAATCCGCCGACCATTTTGCGCGGCAACGCCTCGGAGATCATCGCCGTGGCCGACCTGTGGGGGCTTGGCGGCAACTCGGCCGATGGCGCTTCCGGCGACGGCCCCCGCGGCGTCGATAGCACTGATTCCGTGGATGCCGCCGAGCGCGCCGCCGTGGCGTGCGCCCGCTTCACGGGAGGCGCGGTAGCCGTTTCCGGCGCTACCGACCTTGTCACTGACGGCGTGCAGGTGGCGCGGCTCTCCGGCGGCTCGCCCCTCATGACCTGCATCACCGGCTCTGGCTGCTCGCTGGGCGGCGTATGCGCCGTTTACGCCTGCGTGGCCGATCCCTTCGTGGCAGCGCTCACCGCAACGGCCGCCTACAACCTGGCCGGCCTGCGCGCGGCCGAAACCTGCGACGGTCCGGGCAGCTTCCAAGTCGCCTTCCTCAATGCCCTCTACAACCTCACCACCGAAGAAGTGACTGAGGCGCCTCTGGCACTCACCAGCACATCAGCCGTGTAATCCCATAGCGATAGCCCGCAAACCTCGAAGCCGCATTTGCAACCAAAGAGAAAGGCCGCCCTATGAACACCCTTGCTGCCGTTGCCATCGCGCCCTTCGGCGTGGGAGACGAGCTCGCGCCCTATGTGGCCGAGGCCATCCGCGTCATCCGCGACTCCGGCCTGTCCCACCGCACCACCTCCATGTTCACCGAGATCGAGGGCGACTGGGACGAGGTCATGGCCGTCGTACGCGACGCGACCATGGCCCTCGCCGACCAGGGCGTTCGCACCGAGGTCATCCTGAAGGCCGACATCCGGCCGGGGCACACCGACACCCTGCACACCAAGGTCGAGAAGGTGGAGGCACTGCTGGCCGAGTAGGGGTTCGTCCACAACTTTCCATCATCTGCATGGAGGCCCTTGCGCTTTCGCGTTGGCCCGCTATGATGCTGCCCGAAATACGACACGAAGCGAAAGAGGTTCCATGCTCCGCAAGATTATTCACATCGACGAGGACAAGTGCACCGGCTGCGGCCTGTGCGTCGACGCGTGCCACGAGGGCGCCATCGCCATGGTCGACGGCAAGGCGCGCCTGGTACGCGACGACTATTGCGACGGGCTGGGCGACTGCCTGCCGGCCTGCCCCACCGACGCCATCTCCTTCGTCGAGCGGGAAGCCGCTCCCTACGACGAGGCTGCCGTGGCGGCACACCTGGCCGCCCGCAACGGCGGCGCGACGGCTGGCAGCGTTCCGGCCGCGGCCGAGCACCGCAGCGGCTGTCCCGGCTCGGCCGCTCGCACCCTCATCGACGACGCTCCGAAGCCGGCGCCGTCGCCTGCGCACCAGGGCGGATGCCCCGGTTCCCGCAGCCGCTCCCTGAACGGCGCCTCGGCACCGGCCCCCACGCCGGCCGGCCGCGCCGCTGCTCCGGCCGCTGCCGGCGCGCTTTCCGCCGTGGCCGCCGCTCTGCCGAACCGCTTGGCTCAGTGGCCGTGCCAGATCAAGCTCGTACCGGTGCAGGCCCCCTACTACCAGGGCCGCGGGCTGCTTATCGCCGCCGACTGCACCGCGTTTGCCTGCGCCAGCTTCCACGAGCGCTTCATGAGCGGCAACGTCACCATCATCGGCTGCCCCAAGCTGGACGAGGGCTCCTACACCGACAAGCTCGCCGCCATCATCGCCGCCAACGACATCACCTCGGTCACCGTCGCCCGCATGGAGGTGCCCTGCTGCGGCGGCCTCGAGCGCGCCGCCGCCGAGGCCTGCGCCCAGTCGGGCAAGGACATCCCCTTCGAAGTGGTCACCTTCGCCGTCAACGGCGACGTCATCGGCTAGGCACGGGCGCCCAGCTCGACCATAACCGCCTCCGAGACGATCCCGGCTACCTCCGGGATCGTCTCTTCTTCCAAGGAAGAGAAGCTCATCACGAAGGCGGGATGGCGCCGACCCCTCCCCTCGCTGCACCCAGACCGCACCTCGTCGCATACCCTTCGGGCACCCTCGACTTCGCGAGCCTCGCACCGGCAGCCTACCGTTTCGTTCGAGCTGCGCCCAGGAGCTCCCGCCTCGCAACCCGTGAACCGATAACGGCCCAAAGGCGCCAGGCGCACGCCTCGAATCGCAGCGCGCCGGGCCACGCGCTCCTCGAAAGTCGCACTATCTCTCTCGTCTCCTTCGACACCCCTAACCTCCATGAGAAAGTGCAGCCCGGCACCCGCATTGGCAAAGTGCAAATGATCGCCGGCCGAAGACGCCGCCAGTGCGTCAATCAGCGCGCTCAGCCGCCGCCGGTAACGCGTCCGCTGGCGATTGACATGGCGCTCGTAGTCCCCCGACTCCATGAACCGCGCCAACGTCAGCTGCTCCAATGCACCCACCGTGCAGGCGTAAAAGCCAAGTCGGTCGCGGAACCGTTCGGCCAGCGCCTCGGGCAGCACCATGTAGCCAATGCGGAAAGCACCCCCGAGCGTCTTCGAGAACGTGTTCGCGTAAATGACCCGCCCAGCCCCATCGAGGGCCGCGAGTGGAGGTACGGGACGCCCCGCCATGCGGAACTCGCAGTCGAAGTCATCTTCGATGAGGTAGCGCGACCGGGCACTGGAAGCTTTCACGCTCCGACCGCGAATCTCCCTAGCCGCTGCACCGTCCTCGGGCGCGGCAACCCCACTCTGGGCCCATTCCAACAACGAGCGCCGGCGCGACACCGGCACCGTGATACCGGTGGGAAACTGGTGCGACGGCGTGCAGTGCAGCACGTCGATGCGGGCACGCTCGAGCGCCTCCAAGACCGGCCCTTCCCCATCGAGAGCGATCGGCCGCACCGCCACGTCGTTCGACTCGTAGATGCGCGTAAGCCGCGGATAGCCGGGGTCTTCCACGCCGTACGCCAGATTACGACCGAGCAGCTGCACGAGCAAGCCATAAAGCGACTGGGCACCGGAACCGATCACGATCTGGTCGGGATGCACCTCCATGCCGCGAAAGCCCCGCAGATGCGCCGCGATGGCCGCCCGCAACCGAGACGATCCCTGAGGCCCCGACGCCTCCAGCACCGTGCGCTCGCTCTCGTCGGCCAACACGCGCCGCAGCGTCCGTGCCCACGCCGCGTAGGGAAACACCCCTTCCGGCGCCGTCGCCCCCGTGAAATCGGCGAGCCATTTGCGTCCGGCGCCATTCTGGCCGCACCAAGATGCCCCACATCCGGCATCGTTCTGGCCGTTCCAAGATGCCCCGCATTCGGCCCTGTCATCCCCGATGCACGCGTTGCTCCGGATTTTCGTCGCATTCCCGCAGAGGCTCGCTTCGCCCTGGAACCCCCCACACGCCCCCGAAACATCCCCTTTGCCACAAGCTATGCAAAAGGACTCGTCTTTTGTGGCAAGTTTTTCGAGGGTTTCGACGTCGCCACCTTCCGAAACCCCCATTTTGGCTACGCCGAGCGCGCTTTTGCCCTCGAAACCGGCTTTGGAAGGCGATTTCACGGTTTCACGCGTCGAAACCCTCGAAAAACTTGCCAAATTCGGGCCGATTTCCTGCACATAGAAGCCGCTGCGGGGCACGGCGCGCACATAGCCCTCGGCCACCAGCTGGTCTAAGGCCCCCTCTACGGTGACGACGCTCACTCCCAAATGCTTCGCGAACGCCCGCTTGGAAGGGAGACGCGCGCCGGCCGCAAGAGCACCCGACTCGATGTCGGCTCGAAGCGCCCGGTAAAGCTGCTCGTACAGGCTCGTCTCCCCTCCGCGATTTAGCACATACGTGAGCATCGCTTTCCCTTCCTCCTCCTGCAGCACGCTTTGAACGAGCTGCTCCTTTACGACCACCTGGTCTTCTGCCAGATCGCCAGCTCGTCGGCTCTTTGCGAAACCGAGGCCACTTCCAACTGACCTTATTAAAACTTCCCAAATTGAATATAACACTAAGCTCAGTTATCCCTTACCCTTCCGCTCATATCTTTTGCGAAAGGAAGGATCCTCATGACCGAAACCGCCCCCGCCGCTAACCAGGCCGGCAACCCCGCTACTCCCATCACCTCTGCTGAGCGCGTAGCCCTCAACCGCCAGCTCGCCCAAATGCTGAAAGGCGGCGTCATCATGGACGTCACCACCCCCGAGCAGGCCCGCATCGCCGAGGCCGCCGGAGCCGCGGCCGTTATGGCGCTCGAGCGCATCCCCGCCGACATCCGCGCGGCCGGCGGCGTTTCCCGCATGAGCGACCCGGCCATGATCAAGGGCATCCAGGCGGCCGTTTCCATCCCCATCATGGCGAAATGCCGCATCGGGCACTTCGCCGAGGCACAGATCCTCCAGGCCATCGACATCGACTACATCGACGAATCCGAAGTGCTCTCGCCGGCTGACGACACCTACCACATCGACAAGACCGTCTTCGCCGTCCCCTTCGTCTGCGGCGCCCGCGACCTCGGCGAGGCCCTGCGCCGCATTGCCGAGGGCGCCACGATGATCCGCACCAAAGGCGAGCCGGGCACCGGCGACGTCGTGCAGGCCGTGCGCCACATGCGCCGGATGAACGCTGAAATCCGCCGCATCCAGAACCTGCGCGACGATGAGCTGTTCGAAGCGGCGAAGGAGCTGCAAGTGCCGGTGGAGCTGCTGCGCGAGGTGCACGAGGCCGGCAAGCTGCCCGTCGTGAACTTCGCCGCCGGCGGCATCGCCACCCCGGCCGACGCGGCCCTTATGATGCAGCTGGGCGCCGAGGGCGTCTTCGTGGGCAGCGGTATCTTCAAGTCGGGCGACCCGGCCCGACGCGCCGAGGCCATCGTAAAGGCCACCACGAACTTCAACGATCCTGAGATGCTCGCCGCCTTGTCCGAAGACCTCGGCGAAGCCATGGTGGGCATCAACGAGCAGGAGATCCAGATCATCATGGAAGAGCGGGGGCAGTAGAACCCATGTCCCCAACCATCGCCGTTCTCGCCCTGCAAGGCGCTTTCATCGAGCACGAGCAGCGCCTGCAATCCCTCGGCTGCACCACCATCGAGCTGCGCCAGGCCGCCGACCTCGCCCGTCCCTTCGACGGCCTGGTGCTCCCCGGCGGCGAGTCCACCGTACAGGCGAAGCTGCTGCATGACCTGGGAATGTTCGAACCGCTGCGCCAACGCATCGCCGAGGGCCTCCCCGCCCTCGGCACCTGCGCCGGCCTCATCCTGCTCGCCGACCATTTCCGCACCCTGCCCGTCACCGTGCGCCGCAACGCCTACGGCCGCCAACTCGGCAGCTTCCACGCCGAGGGTCGCTGGGAAGAAGGGGCGAAGGGGACAGAAGAAGCCGCGGGAGCAACCTGCGTCGCAGACGCGAAGGACTACTCGAGCAACAGCGCCACACTCGCTTCCGAGCCGGTTCCCCTCACCTTCATTCGCGCCCCGCGCATCGAAGCTACCGGCCCCGGCGTCGAGCCCCTCGTCACCCTGAACGACGCACCGGTAGCCGTGCGCCACCGCAACCAGATCGCCGCCGCCTTCCACCCCGAACTCGACGACGACAACCGCCTCTACGAAGCGCTCCTCGCGCCTTTGAAGCGCGCCTACTGAACCAACCGATAGACGGCGCCCGGGCCGCGCGACGGCCCCAGCCGTTCCACAAGAGACTTGTCCATCAGCCGATTGAGCGCGCGGCTGATCGTTGCCTTCGACTTACCCAATGCGTCCATAAGAATCCGCGAGCTCACCGGTGCGGGCGCCTCTTCCAAGAAGTCGACGATGTCGCACTCCACCGTACCCGGCGCCAGCACATGAATGGTATGGAAGCGACCTGTTTCGTCTGACCACTCCGTGACGGATCGCACGATCTTCCCGCCCGCAGCGCCCTCAGGCAGCCGAACGCCACCGCGCCCGCCACCCCCCGCGCGGCCGCCGAACCCGAACCCGAACCGCCCTGCCTCCGCGCCAGCGCCGGCCTTGTATAGCGCCACCTCGAAAGCGGTGATGTGGTCAATGGCTACCGGTTCCGGCATATTCGCCTCGCGCAAGCTGGCCCGAATCTGGAAGTAACCCGTGCCCTTGTTCTCCACCACGCTGCCCACCTCGGCAAACCCCTCGGCATAGGGGGTGGCGCGCAGGATGTTGGCCAGTGCCTGGTTGCGCGGGAAGGAAACGCCAAGCTCGCCCAAACGGTCGACCGTCATAGCCCGGCACAAACCGCCTGGACTCAATATCTCAATGCGGTCGCCGTACATAGTCACCTGAACCTGGGAGGCGCACCCGTCCGGCGGGTAATCGCGGTGCATGAGCGCGTTGGCCACCGCCTCGCGCACGGCCGTCTCGGGATACTCGAGTCTATCGATGCGAAACGCCCCCTCCACCTTCGACGAGACGCGCACGTTGCGTCGCAGCGCCACCATCAGCTCCGATATCATCACGGGGATGGGCCCGACGATCTCGCGAGAATCGAGAAAACGCAGCCCCTCGGCGCTCACATCGGCCTTCGACGTCCCCGGGATCACCGTAAACGAAAGGCAGGCCCGCGGGAAATAACGCTGCGGAAAGCGCCCGAGCGCCATAAGTCCCGCCAATGTGGGTCGCACAATCCCCTCCCCGTCACGAGCCGTCACGCAGAGCGCCTCAAGCAGCTCCTCGTCGCTCATGCCCTTGAACGCTCGCGGCGAATCGGCACGCTGTCGGCGCATGAAGCCCTCCAGAAGCTCTTCGTCAAAGTCGCCCATCGCAGCCCCTTCGACCACTTCGCGATCGTATCGCGGCGGCCGACGCCCCTCCAGCAGGCGGTCCACCTCGTAGGGGCTCAGCCTCCGATCACCATCCCCCACACGCACATAGGAGCCGTCATGCATTGCGCGCGACTTGACGAAGCAGGGCTTAAGCTCGGGCGGCAGTTCGGGCACCGTGGCCACCACCACAGGCGATCCTTCGAACTCGACAATCTCGACTGACGCCCGCACGGGCGGCTCCATCTTCTCGCCGCACATCTGGGCAAGCGCGTCGGCCACAGCACGCGCCTTGAAGCCCGGAACACCTTGGAACCCCGCTCGCTCCGCGAGCCCCAGAATCACCACGCCACCCGATGTGTTCGAAAACGCGCTCAGCGTCTCCGCCATACTTTTCGGAAGCCCCTGAGCGGCCGCTTTCACCTCTACCCGCTCCGTGTCGGTGCCAAGGCGCCGAGCGAGACTGATATAGTCCTCCAGATTGAAGTCGTACACACCCATAGCCCACCCCCGCAAGTAGTTTCAAGAAGTCTCATTAGTATGCAACAACTTGAAACTATTTGCAACAACGCTTGTATTTGTTGGTGCGCGCAAACCCAACATTGTGCAAGACCCCAGTTCAGAGAATTCAAATCACGATTTGATAAATCTGGATTTGAATAGCATACTCAGACCATCTCTTCTGCAGGAAACGCCTCGTCGTAGTCGGGGTCGTCCTCGCGGCGCACGAATTCGTATAGAAGGCGGCGCGTGGCGGGCAGCTCTTTCTTCTTCAGCTGGTGCTCCCACAGCACGAGCACCTTCCAGCCGGCCTCCTCTAGCGCCGCCAGGTTTTGCTCATCGCGCTCGACGTTGCGGGCGAACTTGGCCTCCCAGTAATCGAGATTCTTCTTGGGCACCGACAGGCTGCAGGTAGGGCAACGATGCCAGAAGCACCCGCGAATCTCGATGGCCAGCTTGCGCCCCACGAACGCCACATCGGGCCGCCCCGGGGCCTTTCCCCAGTCACAGCGATAGCCGGGAAAGCCCATCTCGCGCAGCATGCGACGCACGAGCACCTCCGGCTTCGTATCGCGCCGCTTGTTGCCCTGCATCGATTTGTGCGTGGCTGCCGACACAACCCCGAAATCGTAGCGGTTCGCCTTCGATAAGCGCACGCGAGATTCGGCGTCCTCCTCGCCTTCCGCAGAGCCTTCGTCGGCAGCCTCCGTTGAGACTTCCTCCCCCGCCTCGATTGCGCGATCAGTCGCACCGTCGGGAGCATCGCCCGCATCGCTCTGCGCAATCGCCTCTTTCGTTTTCTCTGTCGCCTTTTTCATGGCCGCTATTATAGCGCCTGCGCCTTCCCGCTTGCGGAACCCTGAACGCCCCGATTGAGAAAGCGTAAGGTGTGCGTCTTTTTCCCGATGCTGTCACGCGTCGTGCAACTCAAGCGCTACCATGGGAGCCCCCATCGTCCCGCCAGTCGCAACTGGCGCATTCCAGCGACGATCGCACGTCGCCGGAGCCGGCCGCCCCAAAAGCGAGCCGAGCCCCAAGCGACAACGCATCAGCCGAAGGCAAGCCAAACGAAGCACCAGACCCAGGAAGGAGGAGGCTCCATGTCGAATGCGCCATTCGCGCTCGACCGTCGAGAGTTCATCGCGCTCGCCGGCGGACTGGCCGCCGTGCTCGTCATCGGCGACGGCGCCTATTTCGCCTCCCGCAGGTCGGCCGCCCACGCCCAGCCCGTACCTTCCGAATCCAGCA
Source organism: Adlercreutzia sp. DFI.6.23 (assembly GCF_024462535.1). NCBI lineage: Bacteria > Bacillati > Actinomycetota > Coriobacteriia > Eggerthellales > Eggerthellaceae > Adlercreutzia > Adlercreutzia sp. DFI.6.23. Next base: position 21,666 of record NZ_JANGBP010000009.1, on the reverse strand, counting down.
CCCTCACCCAGCCCGCGACGCCGCTTAACGGCGCAATCGCCTCATCCAACGCAGAGGCGACCTCAGCTGCCGCGGCCTCTCCCGAAACCGAGTCAGCGGCCGCAACCAATAGCGAAACGCCTTCGACGACGCTCGAAGATCTCCCCTGGAACCTGCGCCTCGTGAACCGAGAGCACCCCCTCGACGCCGACTTCGAGCCCAACAATCTGGCCGAGCTTCCCGGCGCGAGCTGGGTGGAGCCCCACGTCAACCACCGGGTGGACGCCCGCATCGTCGAAGACCTCGCGGCCATGCTCACGGCTGCCGAGGCCGCCGGCACACATCCCATCATCTGCTCCTCTTTCCGCACCTACGACTACCAGGAGAATCTCTTCGAAAACCGCATCGAGCGAGCCGAGCGCGAAGAGCATCTGGAAGGCACCGATGCCGAAGAGGCTGCCACGTTCTGGGTTGCCCCGCCGGGCGCCAGCGAGCACCAGACCGGTCTCGCCGTCGACATCGTGGACGCTAACTATCTGGAACTGGACGAAGGCCAGGAAGAGACGGCCACCCAGCAATGGCTCATGATCCATTGCGCCGAATACGGCTTCATCCTGCGCTACCCCACGGACAAAAGCGCCACAACCGGCATCGGCTACGAGCCCTGGCACTACCGCTACGTCGGCAAGGAGGCCGCCTCCGCCATAACGCAAAGCGGCCTCTGCCTCGAAGAATGGCTCGTCGAAACGTACCACATCCAGGCCTAAAACCACCCCTCCCCCTCTCCGCAGCTGCACCCTCCCGCAGCTGCACCCTTCCGCAGCCGCCCTCTCCGAAACCTGCTCCCTTCAAGGCCGCGAAACAAAAATTCCGAGCCGTCCCACAAGAAAGGCGGCCCTAAGGCCGCCTTTTGCAAGGAGTGGGTATCGCAAGAACTTACAGCATCCAAGGCTGAATGATCGTGATCGGCACCGCCGCGCTCACGATGAGCAGACGCAGCATGAAGCCGCCGACGAGCACGCCCGCATCCGAAAGGGCGCTGATCATCTGGCCCGTGCGCGAGGTCTCGAACTCGTGCTTGGCCAGCCACAGCATCCAGCACTCCAAAATCGTCGGGAGCACCAGGCCCACGATGACGAACAGCAACCAGAACGCGACGGCCCAATTGCCCGCCACCAGCGACATCACGCTCTCCCAGCCGGCGGGGCTGGGGTTGAACGCCGTGATGAACAGCAGCGCGGCAACCAGCACGAACTCGATGACGGGCAGCCAGAAGTGGAACTTCTTCATGACGACGACCTCGTTGAACTCGTCAGGCGCGTAGAACACGCCGACGAGCAGCACCGCGGCCATGCCGGTGGACACGGCGGACACGAGGAACAGAATCGGCAGAAGCGCGCTGTTCCACAGGGGGAATCCCTGGCACACGCCGAGCAGGCAGCCGGTGTAAATGGCGACGCACAGGCCCATGACGAGCCCCACGCAATCGAGCCACATCGGCACCTCGCGCTTCATCAAATCAAGCACGAGCACGATGAGCGCGACGACCACGAACACCGCCAGAAACACCACGCCCCAGGTCATTACCGATCCGAAGTTCGTAAGCAGAAGCGCGAAGCGCAGCGGATGAGCAAAGCCCGCGGCAGCGTCGAACATCAACAAGCACAGACCGATGATAACCACGATCGGCGCGATAAGGCGTCCGACGCGCATGAGGCGCTTGCAATCCGGATGGCGGTAGCGGACGAACACCGCCGTTGCGAACGCGCCGCCGCCCAAGCCGGCCAGGAAGAGGTACCACGCAATGATGGCGCCCCAAATGGGTTCGTAGATCATGTCAATCACCTCACGTAATAGATCTTGGCGCGGGTCAGATCGCCGGCGATGGGGGCCGCACCCGTACGCGCGATCTCCTTGGAAACCTCGCTGTCGGAATCGTCCAGATCGCCGAAGATGCGGGCGCCCGTCAGGCAGGCATCGACGCACGAGCACATCTTCGTGCCGTTCTCATAGGAAGAAAGCGTGCAGAAGCGGCACTTGTCCACCTCGCCCGTCTTCGAATTGCGCGTACGCACCTGGTAGGGACAAGCGGCCATGCAGTACAGACAACCGATGCACCGGCCGTGATCCACTTCGACGATGCCGTCGGAGCCCATGTGCGCGGCTCCGGTGGGGCACACGCTCGCGCACGGCGCGTCCTCGCAGTGCATGCACTGCAGCGGGATGTGCTCCACGGTCACGTTGGGGTACTTGCCCACTTCGCGCTCTTCAAAGCGGATGAACGACTCATCGGGAAGCAGGTCGTTCTGGCGCTGGCAGGCCGTGCGGCAGGCATAGCAGCCAATGCACTTCTTGGTATTGATGAGCATTCCGTAGCGTGCCATCATTCACCTACTTTCTGCACGGAAACCAACGTTTCCTGGGTCATGGCCGAGCCATAGGCCGGTTCCATGTGGAAGGGAACGAAGTCCATGAAGTTCAAGCCCACGCCGTAAGCCGTGTGCTGATCGGGAGACTTGCAACCATAGTGGGAGGGCATGTAGATGGCCGTCGGGTTGATGCGCTCGGTCACCTTCACCTTGATGGGGCCCTCGGCCATCGTGTTCGACAGAATGACCTCGTCGCCGTCCGCGATGCCCAGACGCTCGGCCACCTCGGCGTTGATCCAGATGCGGTCAAGACCGTAGGACTTCGTGATGTCCATCAAAGGCTCACAGTTGGCGGTCTGCGTATGCGTGTGGATGGCCTGCTTGCCGCCGATGAGGCGGAACTCGCCGACGGTCTCGTTCGGCATCACCTGGGGCTCGACCCACACCGGGCACGCGGACAATCCAGCCGCCTCGCACGCCTCGCTCGTAAACTGGATCTTGCCCGTCGGGGTCTTCCACTCGGGAACCTTGCCGTAGGCATAGGCCTTCTCGGGGAACGAGATCGTGCCGACCTGGCGCAGCTCATCGAGGCTCGTGCCCACGCTGCGCAGCTGCGCGTCGGCCAGCTCGTCAACGGTGAACGGGAAGTACTGCCCCACGCCGCACGCCTCGGCCAGCTGCGTGAAAATCACGTCCACCGGACGCGTGTTGGGGTGAATCACCTCGAGCACCTGATCGCGCAGGGAAACAACCGGCACGCGTCCGCCCACGAACTCGGGCAGCTCGCGACGCTCCAGGTAGCTGCACTCGGGCAGCACGTAGTCGGCCAGCATCGCGGTTTCTGACATCTGCACGTCGACGACGACCATCAGATCGAGGTTCGCGAAGTCCTCTGCCAGCTGGGCGGGGTTGGAATAGCCGGCCGCCATGTTCGAGTTGTAGAAGAACAGGCCCTTGACCTTGCCCTCCTTCGCCATCTCGGCGACGTAGAGGTTGGTGCCCATGGAAGAGAGCGCCAGCGGGTACTCCTCGGCGCCCCACATCTTCGCCTCGACCTTCGGCACCTCGGGGAACTTCGCCGGATCGAGATCGCCCGCCTTCACGCTGGGGAGGAACAGCGCCCCGCCGGGCTGGTTCCAGCAGCCCAGAAGCGTGTTGAACAGGCAGAGCGCGCGCGCCGTCTCGCCCGAGTTCGCGTACGAGCACCCGAAGGCACCGCGCCAGCTCGGCTCGATGGAGGCCGCGGGGGCCGCCTCGGCGAACTCGAGCGCCAGCCGTTCGATATCGGCAGCGGGAATGCCCGTGATGCCCTCGGCCCATTCCGGCGTGTAGCCCGCGATGGCGCTCGCCCACTCGTCGAATCCGACGCTGTTGGCCGCCACGTACTCGGCATCGTAGAGATCGCGATTAATAAGCACGTTGGACATGGCCAAGATGAGCGCCAGGTCGGTGCCGGGGTTGATGGGCACCCACTCGTCAGCGAAGGCGATGCTGTTGTTCAGGCGCGGATCCACCAGCACGATGTGCGCGCCGTTCTCGTGCGCCTGCTGCAGCGCGGCCACCGAGCTGGGCCGGATGGCGTCGGCATAGCTGCGGCCGATGAACATCGTCATCTTCGAGTTGGCCACATCCGATTCGAAGTTGGCCGCCCCGATGGCCTGCGTGAACCCGGACTCCTTGGAGAGGTTGCAGGCGGCGCCGTGCGTGTACACGTTGGGGCTGCCGAGCGCGTTCATGAAGCGCTTCGTGTAGTACTTGCCCGACGGGCGCGGATCCTGCACCATGGCAAGCGCCTCGGGGCCGTACTGCGCGATGATATCGTTCACCTTCTGGCCGATCTCGCTGAGCGCCTGATCCCATCCTATTACTTCGAATTCGCCGTTTTCGTTCTTCTTCATCGGGTCGGTGAGTCGATCGGGCGAATAGGCGATCTGGGAATAGCCGTACCCGCGCGCGCACAACTTGCCCTGCGCGTTCGGATGGGCCTCATCCCCAATGAGCTTCGTGAGCTCGCCGTCTACGACGTAGGCGTAATAACCGCACTTGCTCGAGCAGGAATTGCACAGCGAGTGCACCACTTCGGTTCGCTTATCCGTCTCGGCATCAGCATCGGCTTCGCCGCGAACCGACAAGCTCACAAGGCCCGCGCCGGCGGCCACGGCAGCCACCCCGGCGCTTCCAACTAAAAAGCTGCGCCGTGTTAAAGCGTGTCCTGACATAATGGTCCTTCTCTCTATCGTTTAAGCCTCGACGATGGTGGCCGTGGAAACCACGCCCTCGTCGATGGCCTTCTGGGCAATATCCTCCCAATCGATGAACTTGATGGCGCCGTTGGGGCACTGCTCGGCACAGCGACCGCAGGAGATGCACTTGGTCGACGTGCCGGTCTGGGCGTTGATGTGGGGCATGTTCCAAGGGCAGGCGGCAGAGCACATGCCACAGCCGATGCACACGTCCTCGTCGACAACGCGAGCGCCGGTCTCCTCATCGGAGTGGATGGCATGGACGGGGCAGTACTTGGCGCACTGCGGATCGACGCACTGCTTGCAGGAGGCGACCGTGAACTGGCAGTTGCCGAAGATGCCGTCGTTGGTATCGACGCCGGAGCCGAAATTGTAGTTGTCCCACACGCGCACGCGGGCGATGGACTGCTGGGTCGCGCCGTCGTTCTTCAGGGTGCACATCATCTCGCAGCGCTGGCAGCCGGAGCAGCGAGCGCGGTCGGTGACGATCATTTTCGTAGGAGTGGTGCGCAGCTCGATGCGGCCCGAGGCAATGGAGGCGGTGGTCACGCCCCAGGAGGCGAGCACGCCGCCGACCACCAGGCCGGCAACGCCGCAACCAGTCATGGCGAGCACGGTGCGACGGGTAAAGAAGGGCTGCTTCTTCTCGGAGGCCGGCGCAGAGCCGGGCTCGGTAGCGGACACCGGAGCCGCGGGCGGCTGCTCGGTGGCCACGGTTTCATTTTTCTGGGTGTCAGACATTTGAACTCCCCCTTGTAACTTCATGCTTGTCTCAGAGAGAACTCAAGATCGCGACGCCACGCAACAGAGGGCATCATAGTCATGAATGAAGAAGCTGTGTACCCTCTTTGAGGGGGATTACCGAACGTTTGATTTCTCCTCACCCGGCCGTAGAGGGGCCGTCATGTTTCCGTTGAAAAAGATCCCCTCATTGAGGGGAGAGGGGTAAAATTGCCCTCCCTTATACTCGTACGCGACGATTACTCCAGATCGACGACCTAGTACCACGCAACATGAGTACACGAAGAGATTTGGAGCTTCATCATGGCTGATTCAAAATTGGATCCCAACAAGTCCTATGGCTGGACCGGCAAGATCCTCCGCGTCAACCTGACCGACAAAACCGTTTCCGTCTCGCCCACCGACCCTTATAAAGAGTATTTGGGCGGTATGGGAATAGCCAACAAGATCATGTACGACGAAGTGCCCGCCGGCACCGATCCGCTCTCCCCGGAGAACAAGATCGTGTTCGCCGTCGGCCCTCTGACCGCCACCGGTGTTCCCCTGGCGGGCCGCACCACCATCGCCTCCCTTTCCACCTATACCACCGATCATCAAGTTGTTGACGCCCACACCGGCGGCATGATCGGTGCGGCCATCAAGAAGGCCGGCTGGGATGCCATCGTCATCGAGGGCGCTTCCGACGAACCGGTTTACCTGAAGATCGACGATGACGACATTGAGATCAAGCCCGCCGATCAGGTGTGGGGCCAGGGCACCCGCGCCACCACCGAGGCGCTCTCGCGCAAGGAGGGCACCGACTTCTGCGTGGCCACCATCGGCCCTGCCGGCGAGAACCTGCTGCCTTACGCCTGCATCATCAATTCCCGCAACCATTCCGCCGGCGCTGGAGCCGCCGCCGTCATGGGCTCGAAGAAATTGAAGGCGCTCGTCGTGCGCGGTAGCCAGCCCATCTACGTGGCCGACCCGCAAGAGGTGGCCGACCTGTCCGACTACATGCTGCGCGAGATCGTCGGCTCCAACAACAACCACGTCGTACCTTCCACCCAGCAGGAGTGGGCCGAGTACTTCGACAAGGGCAGCCGCTGGACGGCCCAGAAGGGACTGACCTGGGCGCTGGCCGAAGGCGGCCCCATCGACACCGGCGAGCCGAAGCCCGGCGAGATCAACACCGTGGGCTACCGCTGCATGAAGGCCTTCAAAGACGAAGGCCCAGAGGCCGAGAAGTACACCATCAAGATGGACGGCTGCCACAGTTGCCCCATCCATTGCTACTCCGACTTGCGCGTGCCGGCCTCGGCGGCCAACGGCGGCTACGAGATCACGGGCAACACCTGCGTGCCGAACTTCCCGTTCACCAACTACATGATCAAGATTTTAGGCGACAACACTTCCGTTGAAGCCGGCAGTGAAGACGCCCTCATCTGGGATCAGGTATTCGGCTCCACCATGGACGATTTGGGCCTGTGGTGCAACTACGGGCAGATCTACCGCGACATCGCCCACTGCTATGCTACGGGCCTGCTCCAGAAGGTGCTGCCCCCCGAGGAGTACGCGGAAATCAATTGGGAGGGCTTCAAGAATAACGACCCCTCCATGGTGCCGCCCCTTCTGGCGAAGATCGCCGCCAACGACTCGGAGATCGCCTACATCGGCCACGGCCCCATCGTCTGGACCGAGCGTTGGAACGATCCAGACTGGTGGAACACCCCCGCTTCCACGCTCATCAACGTGCGCGGCTGGCCGGTGCACCATGCCCATGAGTGCTTCGGACAGGTGGGCCTGCTCTATAACATGGTCTTCAACCGCGACGACATGATCCACTCTGCCGTGAACTTCCAGGGCTGCGGCTTGCCCTTCGAGCTTAAGCAGCAGATCGCGGCCGAAGTGTGGGGCGACGCGAGCGCCATCGATCCGGACAAGAACTACACCCCCATGAATGAGTATAAAGCGAACTTCGCCTGGTGGTCCATCGTCACCGACGTGCTGCACGACTCGCTCACGCTGTGCAACTGGGTATGGCCCATGACGATGAGCCCCACGAAGGCTCGCGACTATCGCGGCGACCTGGATCTGGAGGCCAAATTCATGAAGGCCGTCACCGGCGAAGACGTGACGACGGAAGACCTGTACAAGATGGGTGCGAAAATCACCACGCTGCAGAGAGCCAACACCGCGCGCGGCATGGTGGGTGCCAACGGGCAAATGGGTACCAATGACTTCCGCAACGTGCACGACGTCGTTACCGAGTGGCCCTTCACCATGGATCCGGACATCGAGGTGTTCACCGAGGGCACCAACAAGATGGACAAAGAGGATTTCCAAACGGCCCTCACCATGATGTACGAATGCTTTGGCTGGGATCCCGAGCTGGGCTGCCCGACGGCCGAGTGCCTGGACTACTACGACATGCCCGACGTGAAGGAAGACCTCGCCGCCCTCGGCCTGCTTCCCGACGCCTAGGGAGATGCGCAGAGCGAAACCAATCTGCGCTGAAGGCTGATCCGTAGGGGGCGACCTCGGTCGCCCCTCCCAAGCGGCATCACCTCACCTGATAGCCGACCCCTTCTAACGCGAGCTCCGAAGGAGCTCCCCCTTCGTGAAAGGAGCCCCCGCAAACCGGTTGCGGGGGCTCCTTTTTTGCACGCACCCGTAGCACGAGGCGTGTTTTTGCCATCAGAGAAGAGCGCCTACGACATTTTTGCCTCTCGGGCTGCGGGTCGTCTTCGCCCGAACAACAAGCCCGATGCCCTGAACAGGTATTTCTTGTTCTTTTGGAAAGTTAGTCGCCTAAAACACCGCAGCCCGACCCACAAAAATGTCCAACTCATCTGAAAAGCGCGACAAAAATACGGGTCGAGCTACGGTTTCGACAGCGCAGCTCACAGACTGAACCGCCGAGGCTTGGGCAGGCAAGTCTTACACGTTGCGAATGCGCTCGACGGCGTCCCACTCGGCGAGGGCCTGGGCGCGGCGAGGAGTCAAATACGTCGTGGAATAGAAGTAGACGTCGCCGTTGGAAGCCTCCACGCGCTCGATGTCGTCGGCGCGACCCTGCGCGCGGGCCTCAGCGAAGGCCGCCTCCACCGCTTCGGCCTTCATGCGAAACGGGTCGTTGGCCAAGCTCTCCCGCGCCATGGGGCGGGGGTAGACCGACGACTCCTCGCGCACGCATTCGATGAAGGTGGCCACGGGGTCGTCCTCAGCGGCGAGGAACGCCCAGCGGGCGTAGGCGTCGGTCATGGCCGAATCGTCGTAGAGGTAGTAGCTCTCGGCACCCATGAGCAGGCGGATGTGCGCGAACTCGGGATGCGGGTCTTCCTCGGGAATCTGGTTGGAAGTCTCCTGGGGCGGGGCTGGCGGGTACCCTGATTCGCTCAAACAGTCCTCGCTCTGCGAAACAGCCCACTGGGCTGTTTCGTTCGCTGCGGAACTCGCTCGGTCAGGGCACCCGCCAGCCCCTCGGACGTCTTCTTCTGTCGCGGAGCTCGCCCGATCGACGCACTCAGCCTCTCCGCTCGGCTTCGCCTTCGCCGATCGCTCCGTCCCAACCTCTGCCGCATCCGCTGAGACGGCTTTGCGTTTGAAGGGGGATGCGCCCACGGGGCGGCCGTTGGAGGAGGAGAAGGCGGACTTCACGTGCTTGTTGGCGGCGCGGCGAGGTGCGCCTCCGGCATCGGGGCCCTCCACGTCGCCCGCATCGCGCGAGCCGTTGGGATCGCCGAATTCCATAAGCGCATCGTAGACGGCCATTTCCAAGTCTTCGGGCATCATCGACGGGGGCACCAGACCGGCAGCCTCCCATTCGCAGGGACACGATAGGAGGCTTTCCCGCGAGGCCGCGCGCACCACGTCAAGCACTGCCAGAATGGCCTCCCGACGCGCCTGCTCGGGGTCGAGGGCGTCATCTGCGACCTCACCATCGGCCGCTGCACCCGCAGTGGCCAGAGCCTCGCCATGGGGCAGCGCGTCGGCGATGTCCTCGCCGGCCGCCTGGGCGCGGGCCAACTCAATCACCGCAGCGCGGATCTCGTCTTCCTCGCGCACGGCTACTCACCGTCCATGGCCGCCACAAACAGGTCGGTGCGCGTATCGCGCAGCGAGCAGTGCTCGCACATCAGGCAGGCGACACTGTAGGAGTCGCAGGGCACCACCGCATCAAGCTCGGCCAGACCGGCCCCCTCCCGTGCGAGGAAGTCGCCGATGAGCGCTCGCACCGCCTCCACGGAGAACGTCAGTGTGTTCGCCTTTCCAGCGGGAACGCCGCCCACGGCCTCCCGCACATCCTCGATCGTGAGAGCCAGCGCCTCGTCGAAGGTGCGCCCCTCGATCATCGAGCAGGTGGCGCTCGCACACCCCGTCATCGCCAGGCATCCGCGCGTCTTGAAGCCGGCGGCCTCGATGACGCGCGTCTCGGGATTGATGCGTCCGAACAAGCGGAACGCCACCTCGCCGCGCTTCGACTTACCGACCATCGCCTGGGCGTTCATCCCCTCGGGGCGACCGCCGTTGTGGTAGTCGGCCACAATGGCCAGAAGCTTGTCCGAGTATCCGGCCACTTCGTCGTCCACTTCGGTTTGGTACACATCGGCCGTGCGCAGCAGCACTTTCTGCTTCGGCTCGTGGTATATGTCGCGACCCTCGCTCATGGGCTCCTCCTCTTCTTCGATTGTCCACCTGCAAGATTACCAGAACCTCCGCTGCGCCCCTCCCCTTTTTCAGGCGATGTCAGATTGCGGAAACGTAACGGCTCCCTCGGCAGATTCGCCGCAGCCAAGATTCCCCGCGCACAAGTCGGAAAAAGAGCTATGATGGGGAATCGCGGGAAAGCCATGATGGAACATGCATCGGGCGAAAGGGGGATTCATGAGCGTTGTCGTGAGCGGACTTCTAAGCCGCGCGAAGGCCTTTTGGCCCATGCTCGCAGGCATCATCTGCGCACGCACGGCTCTCATCGTGGCGTGCTACGGCAGCTACGCCTCCACTGACGACGGCATCTTCACCGACGGCTCCATGTTTGTCACCTGCGCGCTCTTCATCGTGGCGCTGCTCATCTTCTCGCGATCTCGCCGCGAGCTCGGCGCTACCGCCGTGCAATGGATCATGGTAGGGAGCATCATCGTCGCTGCTGGAGCCTCCATGGCCCTCTCCCTGCTCGACAGCGCCGATCAAGCCCTTGTGGCCACGGCTTTTGCCCTCAGCATTGCAAGCACCCTGGCCCTGTCGCTGTGCATGTTCTACTGGCTGCGCTGCCTGCGCGGCACCGACGAAGTGACGGCCGCCCTGTTCGTGTTCTCGGCTTTCTTCATCAGCGTCGGCATCGTTTACCTACTTTCGTTTCTGCCCACCCGAGCGCAGAACATCATCGGCATGGCGCTCATCGTGGCCCAGTTCGCCTTCCTCGGCCCGGCCGGCCTGCGCGCCGAGCATCCCACGGAGCGGCCGCACCGTCGGGCCCGCACCTTCTTCACGTTCGCCCGCAGCAACATCCAGGACTCCCGATTCCTCGCCGCCTGCGCGGTCGGTATGGCGCTTCTGGGATTCGTCGACGGCTTTCTCCGCGGCTATCCCGACGGCTTGCCCATCCCCTTCACCTGGAGCTCGCGGCTGGCCTACGCCTTGTGCGCCATGCTGATATGCGCCCTGCTCATGCTTCTCGTCGTGCGCCGCCGCGAACGCGTCATGACCGTGGACGCGTTTATCACCATGGCGCTTTTGGCCTCCCTCAGCCTCGTCCTGTTCGGCGCCTTCCCCTACCACTGGGAGATCAGGGCCGTGGCCGTCAACACGCTGAACATCGTCATCTGCGCCTACTGCTGGTACGTCATCATCGCCTTCACCAGCTTCGGAACCCGCGACCCCTATGTTTACGCCATGGGCGGCTGGGTAATCTGCTTCGGCTCACGCTCCCTCGCCCGCATGCTGCTGTACTTCACCTACCCGTTGGCCGGCAACGATCTGCTCATCAACTCGCTTCTCGGGGCTCTTGTCCTCATTTCCACCCAAGTGGTTCTCGTGCAGTTCATGCACGCCGAGCGCGGAGAATCGTCTGCGGAAGCCGATCGCCTGGAGGCCGAGAACGAGCGAGTCATGCGCCAGGCCGAAGCCGATGCGGCCGAGTCGGCGGCGGCGCTGGCGGAAGCTGAGCAAACGCTACAGAGCGTCGTATTCAACGCCGCGAGACGCGAGGCCACCGCCCAGCAAACAGCCTCCGAGGCTTTGAAGGCCGCCGAGGCGCGCCAGTGCATCCGCTGCAACGAGGAGTGCGCCGCTATCCGGGAGCAGCTTTTCCAGATCGACCCCGCCTCAGCCTCCCCCGGTTCCACGCCCTCGCCTTCCCCCTCGGCGACAATGCCGTCGCCTCTCGGCTCTTCGCCCTCCTCTGCCCTGGAGTCTTCCCTTGCCCCTTCCCCGTCCACCATGGGCGAGCTGTCCGATTCCATGCGCCGCAACGTTGAGCGCATGGGCGAGCACTTCCTGCTCACCAGCCGCGAGATGGACGTGCTCACCCTTTACGCGCTGGGTCACACACAGAAGAAAGTGGCCGAAGAGCTGTTCATCACCCCCGCCACCGCGCACAGCCACATCAAGCGCATCTACAGCAAGTGCGGCATGCACTCGCGCCAGGAAATCCTCGAGTACCTCAATTCTTACGGAAGCTAGGACGCCCTCATGGAAGAGAAGCAACGTTACCTGCGCTGGCTCGGCATTCTCTGCGCCATCATGGCCGCCTTCTGCCTCGGTGTCTTCGCCATCGGCTACAAAGACCCCAGCGTAGGCCGCGTGGCGACCCTCGCCGGTCTCATCGTCGCCAGCGCCGGCTTCTTCTGGCTCGCTCACCGCAAGCGTAAGTAGAGCCACTTTCTTTGGAAAATGACGAGAAGCGCACCAACCAAATTCCTAAAGCGGTCGGCTTGGATAAATCTGAGAAAACGAGGGCGCGCTATGGCTACGAACTCAATTTGGCTTCGTAGCTCTCCTTCAGGGCTTTGAATGCGGGCATCGAGCGTTCGATGGTGTCGCGGGCGATGCAGTAGGACAGGCGCACCCAGCCGCCGACGCCGAAGCTGTCCGAGGGAACGATGAGCAGCTCGTATTCCTTGGCACGATCGGAAAACGCCTGGGCGTCCTCTTCCAGGGCGCGCACCCACAGGTAGAAGGCGCCGTCCGGCTCCACGTACTCGTAGCCCAGCGCGGAAAGCCCCTCAGTCAGCAGACGGCGGTTCTCCGCGTAGGCGGCCACGTCCGACGGCTCCCCCACGCAGCGAGCCGCCACGCGCTGCAGCAGCACCGGCGCGCACACGTAGCCGAGCGCCCGTCCCGCGCCCGCCACGGCCACCGCCACCGCATCGCCGTCGTCAGCGGCATCGGACACGTACACCCACCCGATGCGCTCGCCGGGAAGCGAGAGCGCCTTGGAATAGGAGTAGCACACAATGGTCCGCGCGTAGATCGACGGCACCCAGGGCACCTCGATGCCGTAGGTGATCTCGCGATAGGGCTCGTCGCTGATGAGGTACAGCGGACGTCCCAGCGCTTCCTCGCGCTCGCGCAGCATGGCCCCCAGGGCCTCAAGGCTCTCGCGGGTGTACACGGCGCCCACCGGGTTGTTCGGCGTGTTGATGATCACGGCGCTCGTCTTCGGGCCGATGGCCGCGCGCAGCGCCTCGATGTCGGGCTGGAAGCTCGGAACCGCCGCCGGCACCTCCACGATGGTGCAGCCGGCCGCCTCGATCCACGTGCGGTATTCGGGGAAGTACGGCGACACCACGACCACCTCATCACCCGGATGGGTCACAGCGGCAATGGATGAAGCCAAAGCCGCCGCGGCGCCGGCCGTCAGGTACAAGTGACCCGGCGTGGCCGTCGTGCCGTAGCGCTCGGACAGATACGCCGCAATGGCCCCCTTCACCTCGGGCAGGCCCGCCGCTGGCGAATAGGCATGAAGGGTCACCGGATCCATATCCAGAAGCTTCAACATGGTTTCACGCACCAAGCCGGGTGCCGGCACCGAGGGGTTGCCGATCGAGAAGTCGAACACGTTCTCGGCACCGATCTCGGCCTTGCGGGCCATCCCGTAGGCGAACAGCTCGCGAATAGCGCTCGGCTCGTCGCCCAGCCCGTACATCTTCTCGTTGATCATGGCAGTCCTTTCGCACGCCCTCGCCAGCCGCCGCGCGGACTGGCCCCATCGGCCCTAAATTCCGTCGGCTCTTTCGTTCCCCCTCAGGATACTACAACGGAGCCCTCTCCCGAGCTCGCCTCCGCCGAGCCGACCACAGCGACCCCCAGCTGGACGATCTTCTCCTGCAAATCGGGATGGGCTCGGAAGGCGAAGGCGCGCCCCTCCTGCTCCCGCACCAAATACCCCTCGCGCTCAAGCCCCAGAAAATCGGCCCGGGCAGTGCCATAGGCGATGCGGAAGCTGCGCTGATGCGGCGCGATGCGCAGAAGAGCGCCCGGCTCGCGGCACAACGCCGCGAGAATGGATTTCTGCCGCGCGTTGATGTGGGACTCGAGAATACGCTCGATCTGCTCGTTGAGCTGCTCGAGATAAGTGATGGAAGCCGCCAGCCCCTCCAGCTCGCGCAGGTACAGGCGCACGTTCAGCTCAAAATAGGGCGTGAAGTCGAAGCCGAAACCGTAGTCGGTCGACCACGACTCGAACACCGCCTCGTAGCGGGCCGCATCCACCGGCGCCTCCGCCAAGGTCGGATCGAAACCCTCCGGTATCCAGCTGAGAACGGGAAAACCCCACTTCAACGCCAGAATATTCCGCAAAAGCAGTCCCACGAGCACGTTCAGGCGCGGCAGCACGTTGAAGTAGCGGAAGAACCAGCTGATGTTGAGCAGCCGCAGCACAGGGCCAAAGCGCATGTCGTCCCCTGCGGCACAAGCTCGCTGGCACACCAGATCCATCAGCACCTGGGATTCCGGAGGCGCCAAGCGCGGATCCAACGGCGCGAGCACCCGCTCGGGCAGCTCGGACAAATCGACCCCTTCGGAAAGCTCGTAGTACAGCGTCTCGATGAGCCCGTGGGTCACCGCGCGCCGCGCCAAGCTGTCGCAATCGCTCGACAGGCGGAAGTAGTTGGCCACCAGCTGATCGAGGGACGTCAGTGGCGGCGCGCCCGCGAACAGCTCGTGCACCCGCTCCTCGTCCATCGCGATGCCCTCGTCCGCCAGGCCGCGCATCAGCGTGCACTCGATAAAGCGCGTCACGAAAGGAGAGCCTTGCATATCCCTAAGCGATCGCGCCAGCGAGGAGTCCTCCTTCGAGCGCACCTCCAGCATCTCGGTGTTGAAGGACAGCGAGCTCGTGGTCACCATCCACATGTCGGCCGTGCGCTCCGGATCCTCGGGGACGAACACGGCGGCCTGCTTGCGCACAGCGAGCAGGATGCGCCAGATATCCTCCTTCGAGTAGCCCTCGGGAAGATCGTATTCGTCCAAGTCGTCAAAGAGCAGGATGCCCACGTCCACCGCCGTGCGCAGCTCGTAGAATATGGGCAGGCTCATAAAGGCCACCAGTTCGTCCACAGAGAGCCGCTTTGTCGCCTTCGTCGACCGAGGCACCGCCTCCGTCTTTCCCCGCATCGCAGACTTCCCCGCCATCGCGCCGCCTTTCCTTGAGTTCTCCCTCTTTCATTCTATCAGCTTCGGAGTCTCCTATTATCAAAAGTTGATCTTAAAGATAGTTATAACTGAGAATGTTATTATTATTTTATACCAAAGTTATTATCAGAAATTTAGATATTGATAATTGAAGAACGGGACTTTATAGTGAAATCAGCGAATACGCAAACGACCAGAGGAGGCCCATTATGGGAGACTGGCCCGTCATCATCCGCTAATTCCAGGGCGCTAACCGCCCAAATCCCCTGCGGCTGCCCTCCGCAGAACTCTCTGAGGTGAGAACCCCGCTGCGAAAGCCCTTGAAACGCAGCGGGGTTTCTTGCGTCTTGACACTTGTCAGAGCTTAAAGCCCTCGACAACGTCTATAAGCTCCTGTTGAGAATGAACCCCCAACTTCACGTAGATATTCTTGGTGTGAAAGCGAGTCGTGTTCAGCGATATGACGAGCTTCTCACGAATGACACCCACCGTGCGTCCCTGGGCCAAAAGCGCAAACACCTCTCCCTCCCTCGGCGTGAGTCCATACTCGGCGCCCACCGCTGCGCACTTCTCCTCGGTCGAGGCCACCCCAGCAAACATCCCGGACGGCATCTCCCTACCAGGTCGTGTCGCTTCCGCACCTTCGCCGCAAGCTCCATCGCGGCGCCCACGCACCTCCATCACGACCGGAGGTCGCAGAGGCTCCGGCGACCGGATGGCCCCGATAGCCTCGACGAAGCTCACATTCTTCAAAACGACGAAGCAGAACGCCACGAACACCATGGCGCTCGCGAAGCTCGTCCACACGAGCGCCTCCTCGGTCCAGCCGAGCAGCGTCATGGCGCTGTTGCCAAGCACAGCACCGACGCCCACCCCCGACCAGTACAACGCCAGCATGAGCGCCGCCGTGGGCAGCGCCGTCACACGGTTGCGCCCGGCGATGCTTCCCACGAGCAGGACAAGCAGCAGGTTGAAACAGGAGGCCCCGGCGTCAATGAGCGTGTTCGAAGCCGAGGCAACACCCCCCGACACCACCCGATCGCTCGGCTGCAGAAACATGCCGGCGATGATGAGCAAAGCGCACAGGGCAAACAGGCCGTCGGCGTTGGGCATGCGCCCCCGCGCCAGGTACATCACGAGAATCACCGCGAGCGGTATGAAGGCCACCGGCAGGGCCGGCGCGTCGTTGAAGGGGCCGGGCAGCGCTATCACGAGACCTTGGGCGATGCTGAACACGAAGATGGTCACGAACAGCAAATGGCCCGTCGGCAGAAACGACTGGGGATTCGCCACGGCCATCTCGGCCTGCGGCTCAGAACGCGCGGCCTCCTGCAGCGGACGGGCGACAAGCGGCCGCACGCAGAGGAAGAGCACCGCGAAGCAGCCGGCGTTGGCCGCCACGGCGGCCGTCGGCCCAAGCGCGCTCGCCCAGGGCTGCAGCAGGTAGGCGCACAGGCACGCCGTCATGGCCACCACGGGCCGCCGCGCCGCCTCCAACTGCGCGAAGGCCACATAGGCCAGCACGAACAGCCACGCCTCGGCAAGGGAATCCAGCAACGAGCCGGCCAGCAGTAGACCGGGGCTCGCCCAGGCGAAGCCGCAGCTGTCCAGCACAAGATAGCCCGTCACCGACACCAGGGCGATGCCGTTGAACAAGCGCGGATGCAGACATCCGGGGCGATGGCGCGCCACGACCACGAGGGCCGCGAGCACCACGACCCCGAACAGGGTCGCCCATTCGCGCACCCACGGATCAATGGACACCAAGCCCGGGTAAATGCTGCCATTGGTAGCCAGGAAGCTGAACAGGGCACAGGCGATGGCCGCGGCCACCCGCACTGAAGCCGCCATTCGGGCGTTCTCGCCCGATCTTGCAGAGGAAACCCCCGCCTCGCCTGCCGGCCGCACCTCGTCTACCATAGCACCCCTCTTTGTCGCGCGCGCTAATCTGGCCGGCCCATCCTACCACGGAAGCCCCATCTGCGCCCCACATTCTGAATGTGGGATGTCCCACCCTGCAGCTTTTCCGACGAATTGCGAAAAACCGCCCCGACGATGTGGGGCGCCATCGATGCTTGAGCTCTAAGGTAGTAGCCGGAGAGACATCCACCATGCGGTCGGCGCCCGTCGCGGGACCGGCCCCGAACGAAGGAGGGTTCACCATGACCGATTCATCCGGACTTTCCCGCCGCGGCTTTCTGCAGGCCGGCATGCTGGCCGGGGCCGGGGCGCTTGCCGCCGGGGCGCTTGCCGGCTGCGCGCCGCGCCCCCAGGAAACCCCGCATCCCGAAACCGCCTCGCAAGAGGCCCACACCTACTGGCTCGGCGAAGAGCCCGCTGTGGCCGATGCCGACATTGTGGCCACCCGCGACACCGACTTCCTCGTCATCGGCGCCGGCAACGCCGGTATGATGGCCGCCGGCACCGCGAGCGACCTCGGCCTCGACTTCATCGTAGCTGAGAAGGGCACGAGCGTGGGCGACACCCGCGAGTACGTGGGCGCCATCAACTCCAAGTACGCCCTGGAAGTGGCCGATTCAGTCGATGAGATGAAGGTGCTCAACGAGCTGACGCGCTATGCTTCGGGCCGCGTGGACCAGCGCGTCATCAAGACCTGGCTTCGCGAGGGCAAGGAGATGATCGAGTGGATCACCCCCATCATGGAGGCCAACGGAAAGACCCTCGGCGTCACCCCCATGGAGGCCGATCATCCCGCTGGCGGCACCTACTACTTCGCCCCCACCATCGAGCACTTCTTCAACCCCACTTACGAATACCCCATGCGCAACGACATCCTGGAGTGGCACATCCAGGAGGCCGGGCATGAGATCAGCTACAACTACGATCTCGTGAAGCTCGACCACGACGGCAACCGCGTCACCGGCGCCGTGTTCGCCACGCCCGAGGGCCTCGTGCGCGTAAACGCCGCCAAGGGCACGCTGCTGGCCACCGGCGGCTACGCAGCCAACCCCGAGATGATCCGCGCGAACTTGCCGCTCGTCCCTGCCTGCTGTACCGCCGCTAGCTACTCGCCGCGCTGCGACGGTTACGGCCTGCGGGCAGGGCTTTGGGCCGGTGGCATAAAGGACGTGAACGGCGCGCCAGTCATCTTCGATCGCGGCGCCGTGCCCGCCGGCGTGGACTGCGGCTATGTGACCGACGCCGATGGGCGCGAGCACTTCCCCGCCACCCACTACCAGCTCAACATCGGCAGCCAGCCCTTCCTGAAGGTGAACCGCAAGGGCGAGCGCTTCGTGAACGAAAGCCTGCCCTATGACACCCTGTGCAATGCGGCCAGCTACCAGCCCGGCGGCGTATGGTGCCAGATCTTCGACGGCAACGCCGTAGACGACATCCTGCGCTTCGGCACCACGGGCTGCGCCGCCTACACCACCGCCTTCATGCAGATGGGCATGCCGCTCGACGACTTCATCGCCATGGATGGCGGCACAGGTCTCATGCAGAAGGCCGACAGCCTGGACGAGCTGGCCGTGCTGCTCGGCTTTGAAGGCGAAGCGAAACAGCGCCTCATGGACACCATCGCTCACTACAACGACATCGTGGAGTCGGGCGTCGATACCGACTACGGCAAGGAGCCCCACCGCCTCTCGAAGATTATCGAGCCGCCCTTCTACGGCTGCTGGTTCGGGGGTGCGTTGCTTACTACCTTGGACGGCCTGCGCATCAACGAGGACATGCAGGTGCTCACCGCTGACGGCTCGGTGATCGAGGGACTCTATGCCGCCGGCGACGTGTCTGGCTGCTTCTACTCCGACAACTACTCCGAGTACATCGTGGCCTGCGCTTGCGGCCGCACCTGCACCGAGGGCCGTCATGTGGCCCGTCTGCTGGCCGGCGACCTCGCCTAGCCCCTAGCCCACCTGCTGAAAGGAGCGATTACCATGAGCGAAGAGAAGAACCCCACGACGGCCTCGGCCACCGAGCACGACCCCGTTATCGCCGGCACACCCGAGGCCGCCGGCGCCTCCCCTGCCCCCCAGCGCCATGGACGGCGCACCGCCGTGGTGGTGGCCGTGGTGGCGGCCATCCTCGTGGTGGCTGGGGTCGGCATGTGGGTCTGGCACGAGCAGCCCAGCTTCTGCGGCGCCATCTGCCACACCCCCATGGACAACTACTTGGCCACCTACGAATCCGACCTAAACAGCCCCGCCACCGACAAGTGGGGCAACGAGGTGGCCGATCCGCACACCATGCTCGCCGCCTATCACGGCAAGCTCGGCAACGACTGCATGGACTGCCACGTGCCCACGCTCAGCGAGCAGATCGGCGAGGGCGCAGCCTGGGTCGCCGGCAACTACAACTTCCCGCTCGTCGAGCGTACCGCCAGCGAGCTGACGAAGGCATCGGGCCGCGACGCCGACGAGCTGTGCCTGAACGAGGCCTGCCACAACCTCACCCGCGACGATCTGTATGAGAAGACCGCTGACATGGGCACCTATAACCCCCATTGGGCCCATCACGAAGAGCTGGAATGCACCACCTGTCACAAGGCCCATCGCGCTTCGGTCATGTACTGCACTCAGTGCCACGCCCAGGCCGAGGTGCCTGAAGGGTGGCTCTCCATGAGAGAGTCCAATGAGCTTAACGGCGTGAAAGCGTCTGCCGAAAGCTAACCGCCACACGTTGGCCAACTTCCAGAACCGATAGCGCAAAAAGGGCCTCCCGCGGGAGGCCCTTCGTTTGTCGCTGCAAGGCAGCACAAGCTTACTTCACGTCGTCCAGCTTCTTGCCGGAATGATCGTGGGTCATGCACATGGCGATGAACGCGACGACCGCGATGGCCACCATGTACCAGGCCGGCGCAATGGCGTTGCCCGTAAGGTCGATCAACCAGAACGAGATGAACGAGGCCGAGCCGCCGAAGATGGCGTTCGCCAGGTTAAACGAAAGGGCGAAGCCGGAGTAGCGCACGTCGGTCGGGAACGTCTCGGTGAGGTAGCTGGCCAGGGTGCCATCGTTGATGGTGAGCAACAGGCACATGAACAGCTCGACGATCAGAATGACCCAGAAGTTCATCGTGCCGAGCAGCATGAATGCCGGCACCGTGAACAAGATGAAGCCCACACAGGCTCCGATGAGCATCTTCTTGCGGCCCACCTTGTCGGAGATGCGGCCAGACAGGAAGATGAAGGCGATGTAGACGACGAGCACGATGGTGGTGATCGTCGACGCGTCGCTCGGCGGGTAGTTCAACGTCGTCTCCAAGTAGTTCGGAAGATACGTGAGCACCGCGTAGAAGCCCACGGCGTTCAGCACGCAGGCGCCGAACGAGATGAGCAGCACCCTGAGATGCTTGGTGAACAGCGTGCGAATGGGATGCTCCACCTTCTCGCCCATTTCCTTCATGCGCTCCTGCATCTGGGCGTACACCGGGGAATCCTCCAGATGGGTACGGATGTAGTGGGTGATGTAGCCCAAGGGAAGCGCCAGCCAGAACGGGATGCGCCAGCCCCAGTCGACGACGAAGGACGAATCGGCGCCCCAAACCGTAAACATGAACGTGGCCAGAAGCGAGCCCACGAGCAGGCCTGTTGCCGTGGAGGCCGGCACCATCGAGCAGTAGAACCCGCGATGGTTATGCGGCGCGTACTCCGCGATAAAGGTGGCAGCGCCAGCATATTCGCCCGCCGCCGAGAACGACTGCACCATGCGCAGCAGCAGAAGCAGAAGCGGGGCTCCCACGCCGATGACAGCATAGCCGGGCAAGCAGCCGATCAGGAAGGTCGCGCCGCTCATCAGCAAGATGGACACCGAAAGCGCCCATTTGCGACCCTTCTTGTCGCCCATGTTGCCCCAGAAAATCGCGCCGATGGGACGCACGAGGAACGAGAGCGCGAACACGCCGAAGGTGCTCATCACGGCCACGGCACGATCTTCCGCCGGGAAGAACACCATGGCGATAACGGTCGCCAAATAGGAGTAGCTCGCGTAGTCGAACCATTCGATGAAGTTACCGAGGAAGGAAGACCCCGTCACCTTGCGCAGAACGGCGTGCTTCTCTGCTTCGGTCGCTTCAGCGTACGTCGTTGCCGGCTGTACCGCTTCGTTGGTGCTAGATGCCATAGTAATCACCCAACCCCAAGCCCTCTGTTGTGAAAGTTCCGGTCATGGCTTCTCCTTTCAATAAGGCCCTGACTTAAGTGTTTACCTTACCATAGGAATCATTTTATGCAGACGGGAATGGCGAAATAGTTAGTCGCACAAATCCTCTTTTTCAGTCGTGACCTGGAATCATGGCCAATAGAGCAGGGAGCTTGATTCAACTTCCAGCGACAAGCGCGCAAAAAAGGAGCCCGCCGAAGCGGACTCCTTTCGCAAACGCATCGCGTGAGCTGCGAGTGGGATTTACTTCCACATCTCGGGGCGCACGAGGGTGGGATCCTCGACGCGGTTCGGGAAGTAGTCGAGGCACTCGCCCTCGCGGTAGACGTCGGCGGTGGAGCAGTGCAGGCCGCCGCCGAACGGGTAGGCGTCGCGCAGGTCGCAGGGGATGACGTTCATGCCCAGCTTGTCCATCTGCTCCTGCTGATGCACCTCGGAGGCCTCCACGATGACGGTCTTCGGGTCGAGAACCAGGCAGTTCATGGACAGCCACACGGAGGAGTAGCACAGCGCCGGCGGCTCGGTGTGCGCGGGCTGGGCGGCCTCGACGATCTGCCAGTCGTTGGCCTCGAAGATGGCGCGCTGCGGCTCGGGCA
>NZ_JANGBP010000089.1:0-437 GCF_024462535.1 Adlercreutzia sp. DFI.6.23 | reverse complement strand
GTCCACGTGGTAGCCGTTCTCCTTCTCCAGATGCAGCTCGTCCACCGCAGCGCCGCACATCTCGGGGATGGAGTAGAGCTGCTGGTAGGTGGGCATGACCGATACTACGTGATCGCCCGGGTTCACCAGCGTCGAGAGCACGAGTGCGTTGGCGCCGGCGGCCCCGTGGGTGGGGATGATGTGCTCGGGCGCCACGGTGTGGTAGAGCTTGGCGATGCCGGAAAGCAGGTCGGGGCGACCCTCGATGTCGCCGTAGGTGAGGCGGCGCGCCGCGAAGGCGTCCAGAAACGCCTGCTTGTCGCCGCCGGTCAGCTCGAAGAGCTGGTCGAGGGACAGCGAGTACACGCACGTCTCGGCGACGTTGTAGGTGCACTTCGTCTCCCAGAGGATCATCCACTGCTCGACTTCGAAATCCTTGATCTCCATGGGGGTTCTCC
>NZ_JANGBP010000883.1:0-250 GCF_024462535.1 Adlercreutzia sp. DFI.6.23 | reverse complement strand
GGCCGTCTACGAGGGCGACTTCCGCGGCGAGGAGGGGCTCGTGGCCGCCATCGCGCGCATCGAGGCGCGGTGCAACACCGAGCCCAGCGCGTCGACCGGGGTGCCGCCGGCGGTGCTGTTCATGCGCGAGAAGGAGGAGCTGCGCAAGGTGGGCAACATGGGGCTTTTGGAGTCGATGGTGGCCGACGTCTCCGTCCAGGCGGCGCCCCCCACGATGCTCGTCCGCTGCCGGGGCCGCGAGTTCTCGGTG
>NZ_JANGBP010000882.1:0-251 GCF_024462535.1 Adlercreutzia sp. DFI.6.23 | reverse complement strand
ACCTGCTCAGGCGAGCGCTACTAATAGCCCGAGCTCTTCTTCATTGCCAAGACTACGATCGAGATCGAGAGATGGACGTGTCGCGCGCATGCAACCGCCAGGGTGGCGCGGGGGATCCCCGGGCCCCCTCGGACGGCAAGACGATTGCCGCGGGAGCGCCTCCCGCGAGCGGAACCATGGAGTGGGGGATCACCCGATCCCATTCCGAACTCGGCAGTTAAGCCCCACCTCGCCGAAAGTACTGCGGCGCC
>NZ_JANGBP010000881.1:0-253 GCF_024462535.1 Adlercreutzia sp. DFI.6.23 | reverse complement strand
CTTCGGCGCCGCGGCCGCCTGCGCGGCCCTGGGCCTGGCCCGCTCCACCTACTACTACCAGCTCGACGCCCTGACCTCGCCCTCCGCGCCGCCGGACGGGACGGCGGGCGAGGTCGAGCGGGCCTTCTGTTAGCGCTACCGCAAAATCAGCCGAACGCGCCACTCTATCCCGCCGGCGGCGCCCCCGGTTCCCGGCCGGGGGCGCTACCGCACTTTGGCCGCCCGCGCTACCTCGGGCCGCCGCCCAGGGCGC
>NZ_JANGBP010000880.1:0-253 GCF_024462535.1 Adlercreutzia sp. DFI.6.23 | reverse complement strand
CCGCTCCACCTACTACTACCAGCTCGACGCCCTGACCTCGCCCTCCGCGCCGCCGGACGGGACGGCGGGCGAGGTCGAGCGGGCCTTCCGCGTCGACGGCAACTCGTCGAGGGGCTACCGGTTCGTGTGTTAGCGCTACCGTAATAATCGCCGATTGGGCCCCCGCTTCCCGCCAATCGCGCCACCGCACAGGCGCCGATCGCGCTACCGGACTTTGGCCGGCGGCGCCCCCGGCGCCGCAAGGTGTAGGCTC
>NZ_JANGBP010000879.1:0-254 GCF_024462535.1 Adlercreutzia sp. DFI.6.23 | reverse complement strand
CCGGCGTAGGAGCTGTAGCGCCCCCTGCGCGCGTAGCACACGCGCAGCCCGAGCCCGCGCATGAGCCGCCGCACCACCTTCTCCGACACCGGCCGGCCGCGCCGGCGCGACACGACCTCGCGCACGATGTTAGCGCTACCGCAAAATCAGCCGAACGCGCCACTCTATCCCGCCGGCGGCGCCCCCGGTTCCCGGCCGGGGGCGCTACCGCACTTTGGCCGCCCGCGCTACCTCGGGCCGCCGCCCAGGGCGCG
>NZ_JANGBP010000088.1:0-437 GCF_024462535.1 Adlercreutzia sp. DFI.6.23 | reverse complement strand
GGTTGGCGTGCAGGGCATAACCGACGTAGCGCGCCGTGCGCGGGGCGCCGATGAGCCGTGCCACCTGTCCGTAGGTGGCCACCTTTCCGCGCGGTGTGCGCCGCACGACGGCGAACACCCGGTTGGCGTAGTCTCCCATGAGGTCTCCTTCGGTGCGCTCTTCGCTGATTGGGGCCACCATAGCAGACAAGCGGGCGATCTGAAAGCCCTTCTTCTCAGTTGCCCAACGTATGGGAGATGAGTATTGCTGATGCTGCCGCTTACGTATAAGATGACCGCGCTGGCTGCAAGGGACGCGATGGGCGTCGAAGAATGCGATCAAAGGAGCGGGAATGAAGCTTAAGGCGAAGATCATCGGGGCGGAAGCATGCGCCTTCGCGCTGTGCGTGGCGCTGGCAGGATGTGCCGGTGCGCCGGCGGGCAACGATGCCGCGAAC
>NZ_JANGBP010000878.1:0-254 GCF_024462535.1 Adlercreutzia sp. DFI.6.23 | reverse complement strand
ACGCGCAGCCCGAGCCCGCGCATGAGCCGCCGCACCACCTTCTCCGACACCGGCCGGCCGCGCCGGCGCGACACGACCTCGCGCACGAACCGGTAGCCCCTCGACGAGTTGCCGTCGACGCGGAAGGTGTTAGCGCTACCGTAATAATCGCCGATTGGGCCCCCGCTTCCCGCCAATCGCGCCACCGCACAGGCGCCGATCGCGCTACCGGACTTTGGCCGGCGGCGCCCCCGGCGCCGCAAGGTGTAGGCTCC
>NZ_JANGBP010000877.1:0-254 GCF_024462535.1 Adlercreutzia sp. DFI.6.23 | reverse complement strand
CATCCACTTCGTGTGCGACAGGCTGTGTGCCTTGTTTGCCAAAACGGCCGCCTTTCCGGGCTGATACGACTTGAACACCCGTATCGTATCCCGACTGGCGGCGTTTTGACGCAAGGGCGGAGCCTTCTGTTAGCGCTACCGTAATAATCGCCGATTGGGCCCCCGCTTCCCGCCAATCGCGCCACCGCACAGGCGCCGATCGCGCTACCGGACTTTGGCCGGCGGCGCCCCCGGCGCCGCAAGGTGTAGGCTCC
>NZ_JANGBP010000876.1:0-254 GCF_024462535.1 Adlercreutzia sp. DFI.6.23 | reverse complement strand
GGCCGTCTACGAGGGCGACTTCCGCGGCGAGGAGGGGCTCGTGGCCGCCATCGCGCGCATCGAGGCGCGGTGCAACACCGAGCCCAGCGCGTCGACCGGGGTGCCGCCGGCGGTGCTGTTCATGCGCTGTTAGCGTCGGGCGAGAATAGCCACCTAAAGTCAAACTAGTTCAGCCAAATTCCAGTCAAGCAAAAACAGCCATTGCGACGCTGCTGGCCCTACACTGGTGTACGCCAATACGCCAGAAGACAAGG
>NZ_JANGBP010000875.1:0-255 GCF_024462535.1 Adlercreutzia sp. DFI.6.23 | reverse complement strand
CCGGGCAGCGAGGACTTCCACCATGAGCGGAGAAGAGAAGCGGCGGCGCCCGGCGCCGTCGGCCACGCCGTGGGACGGCGCCGGCGACGGCGAGCTGTCCCCGGCCGAGAGGATCGTCAGGGACTGCCACCGCGACATGTACCGCTACCGCCACGCGGGCGCCGGCCTGGTCGGCGAGGCCGATTTCTTCAACGGCTACGACCGCGACGCGTGCCCGCGCTGCGGCTCGCCGGCGATCGAGGGCAACGGGCGCGA
>NZ_JANGBP010000874.1:0-255 GCF_024462535.1 Adlercreutzia sp. DFI.6.23 | reverse complement strand
GAGGGTAAGGGGGGTGAAGTCGTAACAAGGTAGCCGTACCGGAAGGTGCGGCTGGATCACCTCCTTTCTAGGGAGACAACCTAGAGCCGTTCTCATCCTCCCCAGCATCCGGCTGCGAGGGCTCCGAAGAGAGTCCCCGCGCACCTTGACAGTTGCATAGCGCGTGACATGAAAATGTCAACATGATCAACACCAACATCAATTTCCTAAGCTGATTAGGTTCTCGATGGGTGCTCGCATCATGGAATAGACGAT
>NZ_JANGBP010000873.1:0-255 GCF_024462535.1 Adlercreutzia sp. DFI.6.23 | reverse complement strand
GCCCCGGCGGCTGCTCGCAGGGCATCGGGCGGGCCGGCCGGCTCGCCCGGCGGGTCTTCCCCTCGTCCACGGCCTCTCCCTTCCTCCTCTTCCTCGCGGGCGCCGGCAGCAGCGCCGCCGTGCCCCCCCGGGCGTACCTTCCCACGCTGTAGCGCACCTGCTGGGGGGTCAGCCCCGTCTCCCGGGCCGCCTGGGCGGCGGTCGCCCCCTCGGCCACGCGCCTTATCGCCTCGAGCTTGGGGAGCACGGGCTTGG
>NZ_JANGBP010000872.1:0-255 GCF_024462535.1 Adlercreutzia sp. DFI.6.23 | reverse complement strand
TGCCCGAGCCGCAGCGCGCCATCTTCGAGGCCAACGACTGGCAGATCGTCGAGGCCGCCCAGCCCGCGCACACCGAGCCGCCGGCGCTGTGCTACTCCTCCGTGTGGCTGTCCATGAACTGCCTGGTCCTCGACCCGAAGACCGTCATCGTGGAGGCCTCCGAGGTGCATCAGCAGGAGCAGATGGACAAGCTGGGCATGAACGTCATCCCCTGCGACCTGCGCGACGCCTACCCGTTCGGCGGCGGCCTGCACT
>NZ_JANGBP010000871.1:0-255 GCF_024462535.1 Adlercreutzia sp. DFI.6.23 | reverse complement strand
GGCGGGGTAACGGCCCACCGTGCCCGCGATGGGTAGCCGGACTGAGAGGTCGACCGGCCACATTGGGACTGAGATACGGCCCAGACTCCTACGGGAGGCAGCAGTGGGGAATTTTGCGCAATGGGGGCAACCCTGACGCAGCAACGCCGCGTGCGGGACGAAGGCCTTCGGGTTGTAAACCGCTTTCAGCAGGGAAGACTTTGACGGTACCTGCAGAAGAAGCTCCGGCTAACTACGTGCCAGCAGCCGCGGTAA
>NZ_JANGBP010000870.1:0-255 GCF_024462535.1 Adlercreutzia sp. DFI.6.23 | reverse complement strand
GGGCAAGAGCGCGCTCATGATGTTCGACAAGCACGCCAACCTCAAGTACAAGTTCGGCAACAGGCACTTCTGGTCCGAGGGCTACTACGTGTCGACCGTCGGCCTGAACGAGGCGACGATAGCGAAGCACATCAGGGAGCAGGAGGCCCACGACATCGCGCTGGACAAGTTGAGCGTCAAGGAGTACGAGGACCCGTTCAAGAGGAAGTAGGGGAGCCCCTTTAGGGGCTGCCCGGTAGTACGAGGGCCGCTTTG
>NZ_JANGBP010000869.1:0-255 GCF_024462535.1 Adlercreutzia sp. DFI.6.23 | reverse complement strand
GCCCCGGCGGCTGCTCGCAGGGCATCGGGCGGGCCGGCCGGCTCGCCCGGCGGGTCTTCCCCTCGTCCACGGCCTCTCCCTTCCTCCTCTTCCTCGCGGGCGCCGGCAGCAGCGCCGCCGTGCCCCCTCGGGCGTACCTTCCCACGCTGTAGCGCACCTGCTGGGGGGTCAGCCCCGTCTCCCGGGCCGCCTGGGCGGCGGTCGCCCCCTCGGCCACGCGCCTTATCGCCTCGAGCTTGGGGAGCACGGGCTTGG
>NZ_JANGBP010000087.1:0-437 GCF_024462535.1 Adlercreutzia sp. DFI.6.23 | reverse complement strand
CGTCGCCGCGGGTGGCCGCCCGCACGAGCACGCCGTCCTCGTAGGTGAGTGCGATGGAGCTGCCGTCAATCTTCAGCTCGCAGCACAAAGGCGGAAGCGCCCCTCCGCAGGCCTCGGCGGTGCGCTCCATCCACTCGTCAAGCTCGTCTAAATCCATGGCGTTGTCGAGCGAGTACATGCGCCGCTCGTACACGACGGGTGCGAACTGCTCGCCCACATACCCGCCGACTCGCTGGGTGGGCGAGGAGGCCGTCACCAGCTCGGGGTGCGCCGCCTCTATCTCGCGCAGCTCCCGCATGAGCGAGTCGAAGGCCGCGTCCGAAATGGAGGGCGCGTCCAGGGCGTAATACTGGTAGCTGTGGTGCTCGATCTCGCGCCTGAGCGCTTCGGCCCGCGCCGCCGGATCCTGTCCTTCGAACAGATTGCCCTGCTCCGCC
>NZ_JANGBP010000868.1:0-255 GCF_024462535.1 Adlercreutzia sp. DFI.6.23 | reverse complement strand
ATCGCCCGGCGCTACGGCATGAACCGGCACACGGTGGCCAAGTACTGGAAGGCCGGCGGCCAGGTGGAGGACGCGCGCAGGTGCCGCCCGAGCGGGCTGGACCGCCACAGGGAGGTCATAGAGGCCAAGGCGCAGCTGCCCGGCGCGACCAAGCGCGGCATCTACGAGTACCTGATCGACCGCTGCTACGCCGGCGAGGAGCCGCCGGCCTACAACACGCTCACCAAGTGGATGCGCCGCAACGGCATCGAGTGC
>NZ_JANGBP010000867.1:0-255 GCF_024462535.1 Adlercreutzia sp. DFI.6.23 | reverse complement strand
GCACTCGATGCCGTTGCGGCGCATCCACTTGGTGAGCGTGTTGTAGGCCGGCGGCTCCTCGCCGGCGTAGCAGCGGTCGATCAGGTACTCGTAGATGCCGCGCTTGGTCGCGCCGGGCAGCTGCGCCGTGGCCTCTATGACCTCCCTGTGGCGGTCCAGCCCGCTCGGGCGGCACCTGCGCGCGTCCTCCACCTGGCCGCCGGCCTTCCAGTACTTGGCCACCGTGTGCCGGTTCATGCCGTAGCGCCGGGCGAT
>NZ_JANGBP010000866.1:0-257 GCF_024462535.1 Adlercreutzia sp. DFI.6.23 | reverse complement strand
GCGACCTCCGCCTTGAGAGGGCGGCGTCCTAAACCGATAGACGACGGAGCCACGTATGCGCTTCATAAAGCCGGGAGGATAGTTGCCTCCCGGCCCGATTTCCCTGGTAGCTCCGACCGGATTCGAACCGGCGACCTCCGCCTTGAGAGGGCGGCGTCCTAAACCGATAGACGACGGAGCCACGTATGCGCTTCATAAAGCCGGGAGGATAGTTGCCTCCCGGCCCGATTTCCCTGGTAGCTCCGACCGGATTCGAA
>NZ_JANGBP010000865.1:0-257 GCF_024462535.1 Adlercreutzia sp. DFI.6.23 | reverse complement strand
TGCGTGAAGTCGGAGTTGCTAGTAATCGCGGATCAGCATGCCGCGGTGAATACGTTCCCGGGCCTTGTACACACCGCCCGTCACACCACCCGAGTCGTCTGCACCCGAAGCCGCCGGCCGAACCCTTTTAGGGGCGGAGGCGTCGAAGGTGTGGAGGGTAAGGGGGGTGAAGTCGTAACAAGGTAGCCGTACCGGAAGGTGCGGCTGGATCACCTCCTTTCTAGGGAGACAACCTAGAGCCGTTCTCATCCTCCCCA
>NZ_JANGBP010000864.1:0-259 GCF_024462535.1 Adlercreutzia sp. DFI.6.23 | reverse complement strand
GACCTGTCCTCCCGCGGCCTGGCGCCGCAGTACTTTCGGCGAGGTGGGGCTTAACTGCCGAGTTCGGAATGGGATCGGGTGATCCCCCACTCCATGGTTCCGCTCGCGGGAGGCGCTCCCGCGGCAACTGTGTGCCGTCCGAGGGGCCCGGGGATCCCCCGCGCCACCCTGGCGGTTGCATGCGCGCGACACGTCCATCTCTCGATCTCGATCGTAGTCTTGGCAATGAAGAAGAGCTCGGGCTATTAGTAGCGCTCGC
>NZ_JANGBP010000863.1:0-280 GCF_024462535.1 Adlercreutzia sp. DFI.6.23 | reverse complement strand
CAGACATTCCCGCACCGCCGACGGCGCGGCATTACCGATGGGGCGACGGAGAAGGGTAGCCGGGCGGGGTTCTGGACGTCCCCGTGAAAGCGCGTAGGGCGCGCAGCGTGGAAATCAGCTGCGCACGAGGCCTGAGACGCGAGACGAAGCGACCGAGCGAAGCCGGTGAGCCCATGCTTCCGAGAAAAACCTCTAGGGAGTGCCGTCGGCGCCCGTACCAAAACCGACACAGGTGGGCGGGTAGAACATACCGAGGCGATCGGGAGAACCACGGTTAAGG
>NZ_JANGBP010000862.1:0-280 GCF_024462535.1 Adlercreutzia sp. DFI.6.23 | reverse complement strand
CCTTAACCGTGGTTCTCCCGATCGCCTCGGTATGTTCTACCCGCCCACCTGTGTCGGTTTTGGTACGGGCGCCGACGGCACTCCCTAGAGGTTTTTCTCGGAAGCATGGGCTCACCGGCTTCGCTCGCTCGCTTCGTCTCGCGTCTCAGGCCCCGTGCGCAGCTGATTTCCACGCTGCGCGCCCTACGCGCTTTCACGGGGACGTCCAGAACCCCGCCCGGCTACCCTTCTCCGTCGCCCCATCGGTAATGCCGCGCCGTCGGCGGTGCGGGAATGTCTG
>NZ_JANGBP010000861.1:0-286 GCF_024462535.1 Adlercreutzia sp. DFI.6.23 | reverse complement strand
GTGCCCCGTGGTCCCGCCCCCCCGAGGAGTCGCTACTGCATATCTTCCAAACGTCCGGGTTTCGCGTAGCGGGTGACGCGGCCGAAGCGGGTGTCGTCATCCACGAACACCACGCGCGGGGCGTTGTCGGGATCGGCGAACTCCTCGGGGGTCATCTGCGCGTAGCACATGATGATGACCTTGTGCCCCGGCTCCACTCAGTGGGCCGCCGCGCCGTTCACGCAGATCATGCCGCTTCCCGGCTCGCCGGCGATTACGTAGGTCTCGAAGCGGTTGCCGTTGTCGA
>NZ_JANGBP010000860.1:0-286 GCF_024462535.1 Adlercreutzia sp. DFI.6.23 | reverse complement strand
AAACAGCACGCCTAACCATTTCATTTGGAAAAGAAGATTCGTCTATTTTTAGTATAGGTTTGTGTTTTGCATATACAGACTCATCATAGTCGGTTGATGTGTCTGCATATATTACCATTGTACTCATAATAATGCTAACAACTAGTAAGATTAAAAAAGTAAATCTCTTCTTCATATTAATCACCTCTCTTCTGTGCTATAGATAAACCGGCACTTTGTATTTCATGCTCCACTTACCGTATTTTTTATTGTTCTTCTTTCCAAAATATGGTCTTACCTTTACATA
>NZ_JANGBP010000859.1:0-286 GCF_024462535.1 Adlercreutzia sp. DFI.6.23 | reverse complement strand
AAGGCTATCTGCTGATTTGGACTGGACATGAATATTGGTGGGTATGCCGTGTATCATTAAGGCCGTACAGCAAGCGGATATGTTTTGTTACAGAGAACAGAGCCGGATATAAATGGATTCAGTTACAATCAATAGAAGATATCCGAAATTATTCAAACGAGATAAGAACGGCTTTTGAAATAGCCTGCAAGCAACGGAAACAATATCAATTAAAACATAAGAAATCATGATTATTGTATATGTTACTTGCAAAAAAAGAATAAAGGTTGTGTTTTGCAAGTAACAT
>NZ_JANGBP010000086.1:0-438 GCF_024462535.1 Adlercreutzia sp. DFI.6.23 | reverse complement strand
GGACGCGCCGGCCCATGGCGAGTCGCGGCCGTTTCCGCTGGATTTCTCGCTGCCCGACTTTGCCCGTTGGCTGGGGGAGATCATGAAGGCGGAAGGCGCCAGTGCGCCTGTGCTCGTGGGTCAGTCGATGGGCGGCTATGTGGCCCAGGTGTTCGACGTGCTGTTTCCGGGGCGCGCCTGCGGCATCGTGTCAGTGGACTCCGCGCCGCTCGGTCGCGACTACTTCAAGCGATGGGAGTTGGCCTGTCTGCCCTTTGTGACGCGCATGTTCTACCTGTACCCCTGGGGGACGCTTAAGAAGACGAGCACTGAGGGCAATGCCGCAACTCCCGAGGGCCGCGCCATCATGGGCTCGATCCTGGCCGGCTACGAGAAGGGGGAGTACTGTCGGCGTCCCAGATCTCGAAGCGGCCCGTGTTGCCCACGACCACGACTTCC
>NZ_JANGBP010000858.1:0-286 GCF_024462535.1 Adlercreutzia sp. DFI.6.23 | reverse complement strand
CTTGACGCGCCGCCCGCCCCGTGAGCCGGACGCCCCATCAGGAGCGAGGCAGAGGGCCTCTCTCCACGGAACGAAAGGGGCATCCCATGCTTCACATCGCAGCGACCGTCGAAGACCTCTCCTCCTGGGAGGGCCTGAAGCACTTCAGCAAATCCGCGCTGGCCGCCATCATCGACTGGCACGACGAGCAGGAGATCGACCAGGAGGCCGACGCCGCAGAGCTTCGGGGCGAGTGGACGGAGTACGTCGACGCCGGGGCCATGTGGTACGCCCTCCACGATGTGGA
>NZ_JANGBP010000857.1:0-286 GCF_024462535.1 Adlercreutzia sp. DFI.6.23 | reverse complement strand
TGCCCGAGTCCTTCAAGGTGCTCGTGAAGGAAATGAAGTCCCTGTGCTTGAACGTCGAGCTCGAGGGCCACGACATGCAACCCATCAGAGAGGACGAGATCGATGACTACAGTGCCGACCAGGCGCTTTACGCCGCGCTCGCCGCTGATGCCAAGAAGACCGATGACGAAGAGGCCAACGCCATCGATGCCCTGGCTGCCGAGCTGGGCGACCTGATGAGCGGTATTGAGTCCGACCTGATCACCGACCTCATCGGTGGCGGTGAGGAGGCCTAACCCCATGACGG
>NZ_JANGBP010000856.1:0-286 GCF_024462535.1 Adlercreutzia sp. DFI.6.23 | reverse complement strand
GGATCAGGTTCGCCTCAGGGTTGTCGACGTAGGCCTCGCCGCCGTCGGCGTCGAACCAGTTGCCCGAGAAGATGGACAGCTGGCCGTTTTCGGCAAAGGCCGCCAGCTTCTCGTAGAGCTGGTTCAGGTCGGAGTGCAGCGCCAGGCCGTTCTCCAGGGCCACGGCGTAGGCGTGGTCGACGTTGGCCTGAAGCGCATTCAGCGGGTTCACGTAATCGAGAGCCGCCAGGTTGTACAGCCACAGGATATGGCTGTGCAGGAACTGAGCGCCCTCCAGCAGGTTTCG
>NZ_JANGBP010000855.1:0-286 GCF_024462535.1 Adlercreutzia sp. DFI.6.23 | reverse complement strand
CGATGGCCTAGCCGTACTTCTCCACCAGATGCGCCTGGGCCACGCCGATCGCATCCAGCGTCGCCGCATCGGCAGCGGCCATGCGGCACTCCGGCGGCAGCACGCGCGCCCGTTCCACAATGCTCGGCTGGCCATCCTCATTCAGCAGCGACACGAGCGCCTCGCCGGTGCACAGTTCCAGCAATGCCTCGGCGGAATCGAAGGCCGGATTCTCGCGGAAGGCCGCCGCTGCCGCGCGCACCGCCTTCTGCTCGGCGGGCGTGTAGGCGCGCAGCCCGTGCTGGAT
>NZ_JANGBP010000854.1:0-286 GCF_024462535.1 Adlercreutzia sp. DFI.6.23 | reverse complement strand
GCACCGCCTCGTCGAACTCGAGGCCCTTGGCTAGGCGCACCGAGCTGACGACGATACCGCCCGGGTAGGCGTCCGTGTCATCGGTGAGCAGCGTAAGGTCGTGATCGCGCGCAATGAGCTCAGCGTAGCGGGCGGCGAGGAAGTCCGATTTCGCGATGACTCCCACGGTGCGCCGCCCCGAGGCACGCCACCGCTCGATGGCTTCGTCCACCGCCGCGAGCACCCCCACGGTGTCGCCGCAGCGCGCAAAGCGCACCGCCTCCCCATGGCGCTGGACGGCGACGAG
>NZ_JANGBP010000853.1:0-286 GCF_024462535.1 Adlercreutzia sp. DFI.6.23 | reverse complement strand
CGTGGTGTTCGGCGGCACGGCGTCGTTTGTGGCCACGGCGCTCATCGACGCAACAGGCAACGGGCTCATGCCAGCTTTTTATATGATGGCCATCAGCGCGGTGGCCGGCGTTATCTTGTTCTTCACAGCCCACGATTATAATGGCATACCCCTGGACGAGATTCGGTAGCTGGTTGGTTGACGCTGGCTCGTGCCCCTTCTTACGGGCCAGCTCCCTCTGAGGTGCCAGCTACCGCCTCGTTCCGGCGGATCGGCCGCTTGCCCGGCGGCCGCCTTTCGAAGGCCC
>NZ_JANGBP010000852.1:0-286 GCF_024462535.1 Adlercreutzia sp. DFI.6.23 | reverse complement strand
GGAAAACCCGCGACAGGAAGAGGTCCCCATGGCTCCGCTCGTGCTCACCTCCTACAAGGTCTAATCGCGCCGTGCGCCTCCTTAGGCGCGTTCAGACCCCACCCCCGCATCGATTTTCGCCAAGCCCCCTCCCGGGGCCGGGCGAAGCACGTCGAAAGGAAGCCCCATGCCTTGGTTCGACCAAGCGCCCTGGCTCGTCGCCCTGGCGCCGTTCCTCGGTCTGCTCCTCTCCGCGTTCACCAAGAGGACGGACCCCTTCTTAGCCGGCGACCGGGTATTTCGCCAC
>NZ_JANGBP010000851.1:0-286 GCF_024462535.1 Adlercreutzia sp. DFI.6.23 | reverse complement strand
GGGTTGGCCACGTCATTGATGAGGCCCCAGGCGTCCTTGTCGGCGTCCCATACCACATAGTGGGTCGACTCCTCCAACGTGGGCACCTTGCCGGCCTTCACGCCCTGGAGTAGCAGTGTGCCGAAGAACGGGTACTCGGGCAGCTGTGCCGGGCCCTCCTTGCCGAAATCCGTCGCGCGGAGGAAATGGCCGTTGTCCTCGCGCACGAGCAGGGGAGCGCAGGTCTTCTCGCGCATGAAGTCCAGGTCGTACCATTCGTTGGCGATGATAGCGTTGAGCATAGCCA
>NZ_JANGBP010000850.1:0-286 GCF_024462535.1 Adlercreutzia sp. DFI.6.23 | reverse complement strand
ACCACCTTGCCGGCAATGGAGCAGTCCGTGGTGATGATGGGATCCATCGTCGAGTTCTCCGGCTGCAGGCGGATATGGTCGGCCTCGCGGAAGAAGCGCTTGACGGTGGCGATCGCAAATAACCAATTGCGTCGATTTCATAGCCACTCTCCTGCTGCAAGCGAGAGTTGACGCCTGCAAGATCGTCACGCACGACGCCACCGTTGAACTTCTCCATGACGAAGGTTTCCATGCCGGCATCTCCAGCAGCGCTGGCACGGGCGGTCTTTTTGCGGCCTGCGCTGCT
>NZ_JANGBP010000849.1:0-286 GCF_024462535.1 Adlercreutzia sp. DFI.6.23 | reverse complement strand
CCACGGCCGCGGTAACGCCGAGCACGAGGGCGGAAAGCGGGAGCCCCGTTGTGGTGGCCGCCCCGTCGGCGAAGGCCCCGTAGTCAGGGTGGGCATCCAGGTACTTCACGATGTCGTAGATGAACGGGGTGGAGCACATGGACCAGGTGGCGCCCTCGGCGTTGATGAGGTCGACGGCGTCCTTCACGGCAAAGTCCTGCATGAGCACGGAGCGGCCGCCGAGCAGCATCGGCGCGATGAGGCCGTGGAAGAAGCCGACGGCGTGGTTCAGGGGCGCGGGCATCCA
>NZ_JANGBP010000085.1:0-439 GCF_024462535.1 Adlercreutzia sp. DFI.6.23 | reverse complement strand
CTCCGGTGCGGCGGCCGCGGGCACTGCCGGAGCCATTCCTGCGTATGGTCCCATGATGAACGTGCTCGCCATGTTGCCCGAAGGGCGCGAGTTCATTCGTGTCATGAACTCCTCTGCGCAGCAGATCGTGGAAGAGTGGTTCGAGAGCGAGGAAGTGCGCGTCACGCTTACGCGCTGGTGCACCGAGATGATGATCGATCCGCGCCAGATCGGCACCGCTTCGCTGCTGGCCTTCTGCGCGGCCCTGCACGCGCCGGGCAATCCGGGCGCCCCGTTCCCCGTTGGCGGCTGCGTCAACTTCGTGAACGCGCTCACCGCTTGCGCCCGCGACCATGGTGTCGACCTGTTCACCAATGAGTGGGTCAACGAGCTGGTTGTGGAAGACGGCGAAGTCCAGCGCGTTCGCACCAAGTGCGGCGATGAGTTCGTGGCAACGGAG
>NZ_JANGBP010000848.1:0-286 GCF_024462535.1 Adlercreutzia sp. DFI.6.23 | reverse complement strand
CTCTAACGCACGACGCCCCACCTCTTCGAAAGGAACTTCATGGATCTCGACGCCTACTTCGCTGAAAACCCCATGGGGGGCTCATTTCCCACCAATCCCGGCTTCATCTTCCAAGACTCGAACCTGCTGGACACGCTCACCGGCTTCGAGAACATCTCGCTGGCCCTCACCATCAAGGGCGAGCCGGCCCGCGCCATTCCCGGCAAGGTGAACGCCATGGCCGCGCGCCTCGGTGACCAGCGGCATGGGCACCTCGGGCTACAACAATTACAACTGCAACTTCGAG
>NZ_JANGBP010000847.1:0-286 GCF_024462535.1 Adlercreutzia sp. DFI.6.23 | reverse complement strand
AACGAAAACGGGGTATTTCCTGGTAGAGGCCTTGGCGTTTTGGAGTAATCGGGTAGAGTGTGGGTGCTGGGACGACGCCGATGAAGAGGAGGGACTTCATGATCTGTCAAAGCGAGGCCGCCCGCACCGCGGCTCAGTTCCTATCGTTCGGGTCCTTTTTCCTATCATGCCCCTTGGGGCTGTGGGACTCATGCCTGTTCGCGCAAATATCGTTTGACCGTGTCCTTGAGGACGCCATGAACCCTGCGACGCATAGGCCGTCCACGACGGCGACCTCAAGGACACG
>NZ_JANGBP010000846.1:0-286 GCF_024462535.1 Adlercreutzia sp. DFI.6.23 | reverse complement strand
GGACGTCACCTACCAGGCGCCGCTCTTTGTGGAGATCCGCTTCATCAACCGTGAGACCGGCGAGATCAAGGAGCAGGAGGTGTTCATGGGCAACTTCCCGCTCATGACGCCGCGCGGCACCTTCATCATCAACGGCACCGAGCGCGTGGTCGTCTCCCAGCTCGTGCGCTCCCCGGGCGTGTACTTCACCTCTGAGCGCGACAAGACCTCCGACAAGACCATCTACAACGCGAAGGTCATCCCTTCCCGCGGTGCGTGGCTCGAGTTCGAAACCGACAAGCGCGAC
>NZ_JANGBP010000845.1:0-286 GCF_024462535.1 Adlercreutzia sp. DFI.6.23 | reverse complement strand
CAGGCACATCTATGGAAAACTCGGCATTCACTCGAAAGAGGAACTTATCGATTTAGCTACCGAGGCGGCAAGGAAGTAGAAGGCTCGGAGTTGCCTCTTCTTTCGATGCCTTACGGAGATGTCTTTGTGGGCGTTTTCTGGGCGCGATGGGCAGGGCGGTGCTTGGTCGTGTGTTGCTTCTAGCCGAACAGCAGATGCAAGAAATCGATGCGCTTCTGCAACCCTTCGTAGATGAAATCGGAGCGGCCGTACATTGAAGGGTTCTCGTCGAGAAAATCGCTGGCCC
>NZ_JANGBP010000844.1:0-286 GCF_024462535.1 Adlercreutzia sp. DFI.6.23 | reverse complement strand
GGACGTGGTCGGGCATCAGGTGCCCCTCGATTATCTCCACCCCCTTGTACCTGCACTCGCGCGTATCCACTTCCGCGCCGAAGCTCAGATAGGTGAACACCGCATCGGCCGCCGCGAACTCCGGCAGCGCCGCCACATTCCGCGCGATCGCCTCATCGATGGCGCGCCGCTCCCCCACAGACAGCCCCTCGCGCACCGCTTTGTACTGCGCCCGCATCAGCGCCTTGCCCGTTGTTGCATCCATCGACATCCCCTTCCGCTCGCCCCTCGTAGGGACGGTGCTTGC
>NZ_JANGBP010000843.1:0-286 GCF_024462535.1 Adlercreutzia sp. DFI.6.23 | reverse complement strand
CGGGCTTACTGCAGTCTATCCCCACGCCATAAAGCCGGGGATGAACGCGGGCATGCTGCTGCGGTATTTTCTGGAAAAATGCCGCAGCACCGAGGAGGTCATCGGCTGTATCCAGGAGCTGCCCATCAGCTCGGCCCAGACCTTTACCGTGGCGGACAGGAGCGGCAGCATTGCCGTGCTGGAGGCCAACCGGGACCGCGTGGAGGTGATCCGCCCCACAGAGGAAAAGCCCTATGTGTGCGCGACCAACCGCTTTCACTCTGCGCCCATGGCCGCCTACTGCGAC
>NZ_JANGBP010000842.1:0-286 GCF_024462535.1 Adlercreutzia sp. DFI.6.23 | reverse complement strand
CAGCCGACTTGTCGGTGCCCATGAGCAGCATGTAGAAGGTGCCGCCGTCGTACTCGGCCGGCGCCTCCAAGGCTTCCACGACCTCGGGGGTGATGTCCTTGTTCATCTCCTGCTCGATACCGGAGATGTAGGCCCAAGCGGCCCCGGTGGCGCCGAGCACGCCCA
The DNA here is from genome assembly GCF_024462535.1 of Adlercreutzia sp. DFI.6.23. Taxonomy (NCBI): domain Bacteria; kingdom Bacillati; phylum Actinomycetota; class Coriobacteriia; order Eggerthellales; family Eggerthellaceae; genus Adlercreutzia; species Adlercreutzia sp. DFI.6.23. The sequence goes on along the minus strand of NZ_JANGBP010000842.1, from coordinate 121 downwards.
CGAGCATGAAGGCCAGCACGCCCAGCAGAATGCGGCGGCGTTTCTTGCGGCGACGGTCCTTGGCGTAGTCGTCGCCGGTGGCTCCGCGGGAATAGGGGTTGGGCTCGGCCATGGGCGGTAG
>NZ_JANGBP010000841.1:0-286 GCF_024462535.1 Adlercreutzia sp. DFI.6.23 | reverse complement strand
CCCCGCGGCACTGATGAGCCGAGGGGGTCGCGCTTTTCAGATTGACGGAGTCACGTGCAAGGAGCGGCCATGGCCAAAGAACGCAACGGGCGGCATCTCACCCCCAACCCCCGGGCCCGCAGCAAGCGGCGGGTCGATCAGGCGACGAGCCACGGTCTGCTCCGCGTGTTCCTCGCGGTCATCCTCGTCGCCGTCTCCTTCGTCGGGGGCTTCACCCTGCGCAGCCAGACCGAGCTGGTGGCGAGTTGGGGCATCCCGGTTTCCGATGGCGAGCGGGAGGCGCTTG
>NZ_JANGBP010000840.1:0-286 GCF_024462535.1 Adlercreutzia sp. DFI.6.23 | reverse complement strand
GACATGACGGTCATCGCCACACCCGAGCGCGCCGTGGCGCTCGCCGGCGTCATGGGCGGCGAGAACAGCGAGGTCACCGAGGAGACCACCTGCGTGCGTTTGGAGTCCGCCGCCTTCGAGCGCGGCCGCACCTCCCGCACGAGCCGCAATCTGGGCCTTATCTCCGAGGCCTCCATGCGCTACGAGCGCGGTGTGGACGATCATCTGTGCGCAGTGGTCTCCCAGGCCGCGGCGGCGCTTCTGGCCGAGGTGTCCGGGGGCACCGTGCGCCCCGGCGTGGTGGACG
>NZ_JANGBP010000839.1:0-286 GCF_024462535.1 Adlercreutzia sp. DFI.6.23 | reverse complement strand
AGGCGCCGATGCGCACGCCCTCGAGCGGGCGCTCCTCGGCGCCTGCATGCACGTGACCACCGAGACGGCGAACCTCATGCGCACGCTCGTGGCTTCGGGCGCGGAGGTGACGCTCTGTGCCTCCAATCCGCTGTCCACCCAGGACGACACTGCTGCCTCGCTCGTGCGCGACTACGGCGTGCGAGTGCATGCCATCGCCGGCGAGGACGCGGAAACCTATGAGCGCCACATTGCCGAGGTGGTGGCCACCAACCCGCAGATCCTCATGGACGACGGCGCCGATCTG
>NZ_JANGBP010000084.1:0-440 GCF_024462535.1 Adlercreutzia sp. DFI.6.23 | reverse complement strand
CGAACCCACGAGCATGCCCACCCCGAAGGCCGCCTCGGCCAGAGACGCCGCATGGCCGTCGCCGCCGAAATGCTGATAGGTCATGAGCGGGAACACCGCCGACAGCGGCCCGAAGATCATCATGCCGACGGTGACGCCGCCGATCAACAGCACGAGCCCGCGCGTCTTCGCAATGGCGCGCCAGCCATCGCGCAGGTTCGCCAGTACGTGCTGACCTTCGGCCGTCGCATCCACCTCCGTGGGAATCTTCGCCAGGGCCAGGCCGAGGATGGCCACGCCGGCTCCGGCGAAATCGAGGAACATCACCGAGGAGAAGCCGAGGGTGGTTCAAACCTATCGACTCAGGCAGAGCCGCGGTCAAACTATTCCGTAGCATCCTCCGCATCAACCACGGCCACAGCCTCTTCAGCAGCCTCGGCGAGGTCGGCGGCCTCGGCAAC
>NZ_JANGBP010000838.1:0-286 GCF_024462535.1 Adlercreutzia sp. DFI.6.23 | reverse complement strand
CTCAACCGCCTGTCCATTGAAGGCAGTGACGATGTCGCCAGGCACTATGCCCGCCGCAGCCGCACCGGAGTCGGGGGTGACGGCGGCCACGTAGGCGCCGGCGTCGACGGGCAGGCCGTAGCGGGATGCCGTCGCCGCGCTCACCGTGGAGAGGCTCACGCCGAGCTGAGCATGGGTCGGCGTCTCACCGGCGATGATCTGCTGGACCAAGTTGATGGCGTAGTTCACGGGAATGGCAAACCCGACACCGGAGTAGTTGCCGGAGTACGAGGTGATCAGCGTGTTG
>NZ_JANGBP010000837.1:0-286 GCF_024462535.1 Adlercreutzia sp. DFI.6.23 | reverse complement strand
CGTTGTTCATGAGGAAGCCCAGACCCTCGCCGGCATGCAGCCAAAGCGGCATGTCCGGATGCTCGAGCAGGTAGTCGGCCTTCTCGACGATGCCCTTATAGGCATCGTTGTCGTAGGTTTCGGCGAGCGTGCGCTCGGCATCCTTCATCAGATCCTTGAACATGTCGCGATCCCAGATATCGCGGCGCTCCTCGCGCTCGGTGTGGTGCACGGGAATATAGAGCGACACGTCGGGCGCGGTCACATCAGCGAGGATGGCCGGATCGAAATTTTCCATCACGTGATT
>NZ_JANGBP010000836.1:0-286 GCF_024462535.1 Adlercreutzia sp. DFI.6.23 | reverse complement strand
GGCTGAGACCGCGCCGGCCGGGACCGCCGCAGCGGGGCGGCCCTCCCCTTCCATCTCCGCCACCGTCCAGGCCCGCACGCCGGCCGCGGCGCGACGGGCGGCCGGCAGCCCCGCGAAGTCGGCGGCCGTCCAGTCGCCGGCAACGGCGCCATCTTCCATGAGCACCACCCGATCGGCCACGTCCGCCAGCCACCACAGGCGGTGCTCGGACACGACGACGGTCTTGCCCGCCGCTTTCAGCGCCACCACCACCTCGGCGAGGCGCTTCATGGAGGGCACGTCCAGG
>NZ_JANGBP010000835.1:0-286 GCF_024462535.1 Adlercreutzia sp. DFI.6.23 | reverse complement strand
AGGGGCCTCGCCGAGGTGGTCGGCCGCGACGTGCGGCTGACCGAGGAGGGCGGGCGCCTCGCCGAGGCCACCCTCGACAAGCACCGCTTCTTCGAGCGGCTGCTCGTTGAGTCAGGCGTGGACGCCGAGACCGCCTCGGCGGAGGCCTGCCGCATGGAGCACTGCCTGTCAGAGGACTCCTACAGATGTTTCGCGGCCTATCTCGGGAGCCGACGAGACGAGGCCCCTGCGCGCCAGGTTGCCGAGCGCCTTGGTGACGCTCGGCTTGGCGACGCCCATGCGCTCG
>NZ_JANGBP010000834.1:0-286 GCF_024462535.1 Adlercreutzia sp. DFI.6.23 | reverse complement strand
CAGATCGAGCTTGTAGGTGCCGGCGTAAGCACCGTCCTTCTTCTCGACCGCTAACGGAATGACGTCGCGCACCGCGCCCGTCTCGTATACGACGCGGAGGGTGACGGTCTTCTGCTCGACCGTGGGAGCCTTGATCTCGGCCTTCTTGCCAACCAGAACGTAGACGTTGCCAGACTCGGTCAGAGCAGCATCGGAGAAAGCAGCTGTGCCGTTATCCCGAATCTCGGCAACCTCGACAGCACGGGCTCCATTCGCGACCTTCATGACGGTAATCTCATCGCCGTCG
>NZ_JANGBP010000833.1:0-286 GCF_024462535.1 Adlercreutzia sp. DFI.6.23 | reverse complement strand
AGCAGATCTTCGGATACTGCCTGATGGAGAACGTCTCCCATGTGACGCTCGCGCTTCTGGCGCCTCAGGCGCCGGAGCTGGTGGAGATCGGCGTCGCCACCGACGCCATCTTCGCGGTGATTATCTTGGCGGTGCTCGTGTGGCGCATGGCGCGCTATGCGCACACCCTTGACGCCGACGACCTCTGCGAGCTGAAGGAATAAGCCATGGATTACTCAATGTTACTTCTGGTGCTTTTGGGCTGTCCTTTGGCGGCGGCGCTGCTCATTGCCGTGCTGCCAGCGAA
>NZ_JANGBP010000832.1:0-286 GCF_024462535.1 Adlercreutzia sp. DFI.6.23 | reverse complement strand
CTGGTAAACGCCCTCGTCGGTGAGGGCCACGTACACGGCCTTCTTGTCGTGAGGCGACTTCAGGCGTTTGGCCCAGCCGCGGCCCACGAGGCGATCCACGGCGCGCGCCGCGTTCACCGGCGACATTATCAGCTGCTCTGCCAGGGTTCCGACGCGTTCGGGATGATCCGTCTCGCCGAGGCGTTGGATGATGCGGCACTCGTTGAGCGACGCGCCCGTGGCATCGCGCAGGGTGCGCTCTGTCTCGGCGCGGATGAGCTCGATGGATACGAGCGAGCGCGTGGCA
>NZ_JANGBP010000831.1:0-287 GCF_024462535.1 Adlercreutzia sp. DFI.6.23 | reverse complement strand
CCGGGAGTTATGAACCGGTAAGATAGGAGGGGCTTATGGGACGGAAAAACTCATTGGCAAAAAACAGTATTCAGATGCTGTGTGTGATGCAGCATCTGGATGAACAAAATTTATATGAAAGGTCAAAATTGTTATTATCTATTTATCGAAATGTATGCTGGACGGCCTGTGACCGTGCTGCAATGCTTCGTGAAGAAGCAGAATATTGTTATGGCAGAGAACTGGAGGAGGGGCTTCTATATCTGAATGATTTTGCTCCTACTGTAGAGAGGGAAAAGTTTGAAGAA
>NZ_JANGBP010000830.1:0-287 GCF_024462535.1 Adlercreutzia sp. DFI.6.23 | reverse complement strand
CCGAAATGGACAAGCTGCTGAAGCTGTGCCAGATCTTCGACGTGACGTTGGTCGACCTTGTGCAGGGCGATCTGACGACCAGCGCGCCCACCCCCGCTCTGCAAGCGCGTGCCGCCATCTTGCGCGAGGCCGCCGGTGGGCCGCCTCAAGATGTGTGCGGCTACGACGAGCACATGCGCACCTTTGCGTGGTAGATCGCCTGGGGCGTGTTCGCCATTCTCGCTGGAGTGGCGCTGCTCATGGCCTGGGGCGGCTGGGCCGAGGGCTCGGCGCCTTCCCTGGAGGCC
>NZ_JANGBP010000829.1:0-287 GCF_024462535.1 Adlercreutzia sp. DFI.6.23 | reverse complement strand
TGCGGCGGTTGGCGAAGGCGTCGTCGGCTATGAGAGCCGCAGCAGCGATGACCTCCGGCGTGGCAGGTGCCCCATCGGCCATGAGCGGCACGCGTCGGTTCAGGCGGATGACGGCGGAATCGACCCGGGGCGGCGGGAAAAAGTTGCCCGGGCCCACGGGAAAGCGGCCGGCCGGCTCGGCGTGCCAGCCGAGCTTCCCGGTGTAAGCGCCGTAGTTCTTCGTGCCCACGGCGGCCGCCATGCGGTCGGCCACCTCCTTCTGCACCATGATGGTGACGGAGTCCAAG
>NZ_JANGBP010000083.1:0-440 GCF_024462535.1 Adlercreutzia sp. DFI.6.23 | reverse complement strand
CGACGCCGCACTGCGATTCCCTTCGGGTCGCTGACGCGTTGCCAACCGAGGTGGTACCGCGAGAGCCTTCTCCCGTCCTTGGATTCCTGGTAAGCCGCAAGCGGCCCCAGGCGGGACGGAAGAAGGCTCTTTTTTGTTGGCTCGAGAAGAAAGGCGAACCTTATGGCAATCGCAGAGGAGTTGGCGGCGCTGCGCGAGCGCACCTTGGCCGAAATCGCCGCAGCGGACACGTCGGTGGCGCTCGAGGCCGTGCGCGTGGCGGTGCTGGGCAAGTCCGGCACGCTGACCGGGTACTTGAGATCCATGGGCCAGGTGCACGCTGAAGAGCGCGCGAGCGTGGGCAAGGCCGTGAACGCGGCCCGCGTGGACGTGGAAGAGGCGCTGGCCGCCCGCAAGGCGGCGCTCGATGCCGCCGAGCTTGAGGCGGCCATGGGGGCGGC
>NZ_JANGBP010000828.1:0-287 GCF_024462535.1 Adlercreutzia sp. DFI.6.23 | reverse complement strand
CCAGAAGGAAGCCACACATGATGATGCCGGCAGTCACGAAGCCCGCAGGGGTTACCACGCCGAGGCCCGCCACGGCCACGAGCGACCAGATGCCCAGCACGCCGCGCACCAAAAAGAACATGATGTCCTGCACGCCGCCGCGATACAGCGTCGGGAACAGCTCCGTCGACCACAGCGCATAGAAGCACTGGGCCGAGAAGCCGGCTGAGATGCCCCACAGAGCCACGAACACCCACAGAAGCCAGCCCCAGCTATCGGCCGTGCCCGCTTCCAGCTGCATGCCGAAG
>NZ_JANGBP010000827.1:0-287 GCF_024462535.1 Adlercreutzia sp. DFI.6.23 | reverse complement strand
CTGAAATAGAATCATTGCAAGCATTGCGGCGCAACGAGATATGCGACGCCCATCCCGTCGGTGGGGCACGTGTTCGGCGGTTGGAAGGCCGATGCGGCGGGGCACTGGCGCGAGAGCACTGTCTGCAACGTCAAGGCGGCTGCGGGGGCTCATGAGTTCCGCGAGGTGATGGCCGATGATGGGCGTCGTCACGAGGTGTGCTCGGTTTGCGGTTACGATCGCGAGAAGCAGGCAATTCTCCCCGCGACGGATGGCGCGAGTGCGGCCAATGGCAGAGGCGGTTCCAG
>NZ_JANGBP010000826.1:0-287 GCF_024462535.1 Adlercreutzia sp. DFI.6.23 | reverse complement strand
CTGCCCGCCCCACTTCACCTTCTTCGTGAATCGCCCCGATGTCGTGGACGACAACTAAGAGCGTTATCTTGAGAACCGCATGCGCGAGATGGGCATCCCCACCGTCGTGGCCCTCAACATGATGGATCTCGTGGAGAAAAACGGCGATAAGATCGACGTCGATGCCCTTGCCAAGCGCTTGGGCTGCCCGGTGGTGCCGACCTCAGAGGGCGTGGGCGAGTTCACCCAGGCCAACGCCGATTGCGAGCGCATCGTGCTGACCGAGAGCCATGCCTGCGGGGCCGCCG
>NZ_JANGBP010000825.1:0-287 GCF_024462535.1 Adlercreutzia sp. DFI.6.23 | reverse complement strand
GTGTGCTCCTGTTCGGGCGCGAGCGGGTGAGCCCGAAGTTCTACATGGTGTCCTCGTGGCTCGTGTGGGCCGGGTCGTGCCTATCGGCGCTGTGGATCCTCATCGCGAACTCCGGGATGCAGACGCCGGCCGGCGCGGAGCTTAACGCCGACGGCACCGAGGCCGTCATCACCGACTTCTTCTCGGCGGCCTTCAACCCGTCCATCTTCGCCCGCTACACCCATACCGTGGACGCTCTGCTCATCATGGGCGCGTTCGTGGCCATGGCTGTGGCCGGGTGGTATATG
>NZ_JANGBP010000824.1:0-287 GCF_024462535.1 Adlercreutzia sp. DFI.6.23 | reverse complement strand
CTTCGCTCTATCCACTTGGAGCGCTTCGGCCGCTTTCACGATACGGTGGTCGGGCCCTTCATCGATCGCATGAACATCGTCCTCGGCGCCAACGAGGCGGGCAAGACGACCGTGGCCTCCTTTGTGGGCGGCGTGCTGTTCGGTTGGGAAGAGGCTCGAGGAAACCGGAACACCTCCAAGCCCGAGGGGGCCGAGCGAGCGGGCTCGCTGCTTTTCGCGCGGTCGGCGGGGGCGGACGCGAGCGCGGGTGCGAGGGAAGACGAGGAGACGTTCGTGCTTTCCCGCGC
>NZ_JANGBP010000823.1:0-287 GCF_024462535.1 Adlercreutzia sp. DFI.6.23 | reverse complement strand
GGCAAGGCCGCCCGACCTATCGGGAAAAGTCGCTACACCGCGAACACCACGGAGCAGATGCTCAAAAGGATGGCGCCGAATGGCAAGCCGGCGAGGACCTTCAAGCATTTCGTCATGTCGCCCGATCCTCAAGACGGCTTGACCGCAGACCAGGTGGCGGAGCTCGCGAGCGCCTGGGCGCTCAGGCACTTCGCCGACTTCGAGGCGGCGATCGTCCTGCACGACGACACCGAGCGCAAGATCCCCCACGCCCACATCGTCGACAACAACACCAACCTCGCCACCGA
>NZ_JANGBP010000822.1:0-287 GCF_024462535.1 Adlercreutzia sp. DFI.6.23 | reverse complement strand
GGGTGGAAGAGCCCGTTAAAAGCCACGCGCCGCGCAGCCCCCGCTTGCGATCCACGGCATGGCGAACGGTGTTCCAGATGGCCGGTGCAAGTTGCCACTCATCAATGACGTGGGGCTGCTCGCCTGCAAGCATCGCCTGAGGGTCGGATTGGGCTAGGGCCGGGGCGTCGTCGACGTAGCTGACGCTTTCGCCGTGGCGACAGGCCGTCCAGGTTTTCCCGCACCATTTCGTTCCGGCCACTTCCACCGCCCCGAAAATCTCAAGGTAGCGGCGCACTTGGTCGTCG
>NZ_JANGBP010000821.1:0-287 GCF_024462535.1 Adlercreutzia sp. DFI.6.23 | reverse complement strand
CCCGCGAGGAGTCGAGCCTCACCAACAAGGTTCAGGGAACGGGCCTCGCGGGTGAACGAGTCGAAGATGGTGGCGAGGTAGTCCTTCGACATGCCGATGCCGTCGTCGCGGACGATGATGCGCAGGTGCTGCAGCTCGCCGTGGCGCTTGGCGGAGCCGTCGACGCGGAAGAGGATGTGGCCGCCCTCCGGGGAGCTCGCGCAGCAGGTTGAACGTGGCGCCCTCGGGCGTATCGGCTCCCGTGCGCAGCACCTCGTCAAGAAGACTGATGGTTCGCTCGAAGGAGC
>NZ_JANGBP010000820.1:0-287 GCF_024462535.1 Adlercreutzia sp. DFI.6.23 | reverse complement strand
CCCTGTCGCACGCAGCGCTCTGCGAAAGCGAGGTGCCTAGAGGAAGATCATCGTGGTATAGGTGTAGTGGAAGCCGTGATCGGTGGGATACACCGGCCACACGCCGTGGGTACCCTCGTCCACGTCGTATTCGAAATAGGGCGTCGCGCCGAACTCGGCGATGGAGTCGCTGATCCAGTCGAATGTGGCGCCGGATTCGGTGGCCGTGCGACCCGTGCCGATGGCCCACACCGGCTCGTAGGCCACAACGGTACGGGCGGCGTCGGCCGCGTCCATGCCGGCATAGG
>NZ_JANGBP010000819.1:0-287 GCF_024462535.1 Adlercreutzia sp. DFI.6.23 | reverse complement strand
ATCACGAGAGAAATAGTCGGGAATTTCGAGCAGCAAATCGACCCATTGCAGGCAATTTGCTTTGAAACACACCCGAAACTCCCAACTACTTCCGATCTCGCAACATCACTCTGCTCGAAACTTCCAACTATTTCCAAAATCTTGCGAGTTATTTGATTCGCTATGTCACCGTTCAGGTCGTCTACGGCATCCTGCTCTCCACGCTGCTCGGGTTCGGCCTGGGCTGGATCAACTACAAGGTCATCGGCCGTATGTGCCGCAATGTGGATCGCCTGAAGGCGAACTCG
>NZ_JANGBP010000082.1:0-441 GCF_024462535.1 Adlercreutzia sp. DFI.6.23 | reverse complement strand
CATGGTTCAGCTGGGGTTTCTCGCGGGCGCGATGCTGGAGGTATCGGTATCGCCGCGCTTTGGCCTGCCGCTGTACTTGGCGCTCGTGTGCCTGTGCGTGGTGATGCTGCCGCTGTTTCTGCACCTGCAGAAACGCTTTGAATCGCCGGGGATGCTGGGGGTCGCCGGGGCTTTGGGCTCGGTTGCGCCGGAAATCGGCGCTGAGGCGCGGTCGGGGTCGGAGGTGCCGTCGAGAGAGGGGCTTGCCGGAAGTGTCTTGGCGCAAGAGGCTGGGAAGGGAGTCTACGCGGCGCCGATCGCCGAGCCCGTCGACTACGTGGCGGCCATGGCCGAGGCCTTCAAGCTCTCGCCGGGCGAGACCGAGGTGTTGCGCTATCTGGGCCGCGGCCGATCGGTGCCCTACATGCGCGAGGTCATGACCCTTTCCAAGAGCACCATCTA
>NZ_JANGBP010000818.1:0-287 GCF_024462535.1 Adlercreutzia sp. DFI.6.23 | reverse complement strand
CTGAAGCAAAATGATCGCCGTGGGCGTTTTTTCGGTACATAAACGGCTGCTTCGAGAACGGCGGCAGCGGCGAGTTCCGCTACTTCGACAGCAACGGAAAGCCCATGGTCATCGAGGTGGCCTCCGACACCATCGAAGATGCGCGCAAGGCGATGGCCGGCAAAATCGAAAACGGGCAGGTTAAAGGAGTCACGGATCCTGAGAAGGCCAAGGAGATAGTGCAGCCGGGACACTTCACCTACCAGCAAGCGAAGAACATCGCCAAAGCCGGGAACCTGGACTCCATC
>NZ_JANGBP010000817.1:0-287 GCF_024462535.1 Adlercreutzia sp. DFI.6.23 | reverse complement strand
CCTGGCGGCCATGGAAAGCACCGACGACGGCTTCGAGCTGGCCGCCAGGCGCGCGAGCGACTCCTCACGCTGGGAAGCGGAAACGAGAAACACCTCGGCCGCCTTCTCACCGCGGCCCACGCGCCCGCGCAGCTGGTGCAGCTGGGCGAGTCCGAAGCGGTCGGCGTCCTGGACGATCATGACCGTGGCGTTGGGAACATCGACCCCCACCTCGATGACCGTCGTGGCCACGAGCACCTGGACCTCGCCGGCACAGAACTGCTCCATGACCTCGCGCTTGGCCTCAG
>NZ_JANGBP010000816.1:0-287 GCF_024462535.1 Adlercreutzia sp. DFI.6.23 | reverse complement strand
GGCGACGCCGGGCGATGTCGCTGTTCGGGAAGGCTCGGGCCGAGGCGTCGCCTCTACACCACCATCAGCCGCGCCACCCGCCACCTCACCATCCTGTCCAACGGCGAACTGACGGAACAGCTCAACCAAGGTTGAGCGAAGCGGGATGCGGGGTGCCGCTCACCAAGCGAGTTCCGCAGATGGTATCGAATGCAGTAAATAAGAGATGGAGGTACTCGCGCACATAGTTGTTCAGGTAGCCCTGCATGGGGCCCTCGCACATAAAGCGCTCGCCCTTGGCGTTCACC
>NZ_JANGBP010000815.1:0-287 GCF_024462535.1 Adlercreutzia sp. DFI.6.23 | reverse complement strand
CATCCACTTCGTGTGCGACAGGCTGTGTGCCTTGTTTGCCAAAACGGCCGCCTTTCCGGGCTGATACGACTTGAACACCCGTATCGTATCCCGACTTGCGGCGTTTTGACGCAAGGGCGGAGCCTTCGACGCGCACCCGCATAGCGGGTGGTTTTTTGCCCGCCGCGCTTCGCGCGCCGTGCAGGCTCACGAGCCAGAAAACGAGGAGGGCGTCCCGCTAAAGGACGCCCTCCCGGAAGGATGACAGCCGGCAGGCTGTTATCAACGAATCTTAGGCCGCGCCGGGC
>NZ_JANGBP010000814.1:0-287 GCF_024462535.1 Adlercreutzia sp. DFI.6.23 | reverse complement strand
AATTATTCAAGGGGTAATCCTTGTGTATCTGGCTTTATCAATGATTTTTGTTCCTTTTATTAAAGATAGTAAGAAAACAATTCAAGAAAGTAGGGTTGCTTCTTTTATTATGGAAACCATGCCGGATTATTATTCATCGTTTATTGAATACGATCAACTTGACCAATTAACTTCTTTTGATTTATCATTACCAAATGAAAAACAAGCAGAAATTGTGACGGATTTTATCGAACAAGCAGATCAAAATCAATGGTTAGAAAAAGAAACGATTAAACAATTTATTCAAG
>NZ_JANGBP010000813.1:0-287 GCF_024462535.1 Adlercreutzia sp. DFI.6.23 | reverse complement strand
CAACCGCGTGAAGGATCTCGTGAAGATCCTGCTCCCGTAGCTTCCACAAAGAAATGAATCCGAAAACCCAGCTCGCCTTTCGGGCTGGGTTTTCCCTTATAGGGAAAGGAACGACATGGGTCGCATGCATGGGTTCCTCGTTTCTGTTACGGTTTGCTTCAATGAATTGACGTTTGCACTTACAAACGTTATCATATGCTTGCTGAAATTTGAATGAGGAGGTGCCCGAGGCCACAAGCACAAGCCAACTCATTATTCGTCGATCACCATGGTCGGATTGTCGCGGG
>NZ_JANGBP010000812.1:0-287 GCF_024462535.1 Adlercreutzia sp. DFI.6.23 | reverse complement strand
CATCTTCGGCGAGAAGCGCATCGGGCACACGGGCACTTTAGATCCACTCGCCTCGGGGGTGCTGCCCCTGTGCGTGGGGCCGGCCTCCCGGCTCGATCAGTTCCTCACCGGCCACGACAAGTCCTATGTGGTCTCGGTCGTCTTCGGCGCTGCCACCGATACCGACGACTGCGACGGCGAGGTCATCCGCACGGGCGTTGTGCCCGATGAGGTGTTCGACCTGTTCTTCGCCAGCGTCTTCGTGGGCGGTTTGGTGGGGAAGTCCAAGCAGCTGCCGCCGGTGTACT
>NZ_JANGBP010000811.1:0-287 GCF_024462535.1 Adlercreutzia sp. DFI.6.23 | reverse complement strand
TGCCATGGGGCTCGCCACCGATGCCCCCATTGCCTACGGGGTGGTGATCGCCGTATGTGCTTTAGTGGCTGCCATCAGGCCTTCCATCGGCGTCCTGTTCGGCTACGGAGCCTTTGGAGTGGGGCTTGCCGGCGCGGGCGCCTGGGTGCCGGCGGTGCTGCTCACCGCGGCTACGGGCGCGTGGTGGTATTTCGTGGGCCGCCGCGGCACCGCTCAGGCGGTCTCGGCGCTCATGGAGCCGCTGCTCGGCTCCGTGGGTTTCGCGGCGGCCTCGCCGGTGACGTGCG
>NZ_JANGBP010000810.1:0-288 GCF_024462535.1 Adlercreutzia sp. DFI.6.23 | reverse complement strand
CACTGGCGTCCCAAGGGCGAAGGGAAATGCCAGGGTAAACAAGAAAGCCCCAGGCAACCTGGGGCTTTCTGCTTCAATTCATGGTGGTCTCGGAGGGAGTTGAACCCCCGACCTTGTGCTTGTAAGGCACCTGCGCTCCCGCTGCGCCACGCGACCGAACATATTACGCGCCTAAATGCGCGAGTCCGTTTTGTGCCACAAGTTCCCCGCCGGAGCAAATGGAAAGCAGGGCGCCGAGACGATAGCGCTTCCCACGTACCTCGCGGCACAGCGCCCACGGCGCAGCGT
>NZ_JANGBP010000809.1:0-288 GCF_024462535.1 Adlercreutzia sp. DFI.6.23 | reverse complement strand
ACAGCGGTTTTTGCTGCTTATGCAAAGAAGTATGAGAAGGACCATGTGACACACGGTTTTTATTATACCAAGACGAGCAAGGTCAAAGAGGGCTAAAAACGTCATAAGAATAAGATATAGGGCATCTCAATTCATTGGTTTATTGAGATGCTTTTTTTGTGTATTTTGACATAAAAACGGTCATTTTTTACATTCAGTTTTGTGTTTGTTGTTATTCATTTGTTATTTTTATATAATTCTCATGATAAAGAAAGGTGAGAATGTTTATGAAATTACAAATGAAGAAAG
>NZ_JANGBP010000081.1:0-442 GCF_024462535.1 Adlercreutzia sp. DFI.6.23 | reverse complement strand
CCCCCGTCTTACCCGCCTGAACACGAGCGACTGGGCTCGGGCCATGAACCGCGCCCGCAAGGCCACCAAGAAGCTCGCCTTCGACCTCGTGGACGTGTGCGCCCGCCGCGCCGCCACCCAGGGCTTCCGCTTCTCGCCGGACACCCCCTGGCAGCGCGAGATGGAGTAGGCCTTCCCCTACACCGAGACCCGCGACCATCTCGCCGCCATCGCCGATGTGAAGCACGACATGGAATCGCCGCGACCGATGGACCGTCTCATCTGCGGAGACGTCGGCTTCGGCAAGACCGAGGTGGCCCTGCGCGCCGCCTTCAAGGCCACTCAGGACAGCAAGCAGGTGATGGTGCTCTGTCCGACCACCATTCTGGCCCAGCAGCACTACACCTCCTTCAAAGACCGCTTCGACCCCTTCGACGTCACCGTGGAAGTGCTCTCGCGCTTC
>NZ_JANGBP010000808.1:0-288 GCF_024462535.1 Adlercreutzia sp. DFI.6.23 | reverse complement strand
CAGCAGCCGCGGTAATACGTAGGGGGCGTGCGTTATCCGGATTCATTGGGCGTAATGCGCGCGTAGGCGGCCGCCTAAGCGGAACCTCTAATCCCGGGGCTCAACCTCGGGCCGGGTTCCGGACTGGGCGGCTCGAGTGCGGTAGAGGCAGGCGGAATTCCCGGTGTAGCAGTGGAATGCGCAGATATCGGGAAGAACACCGATGGCGAAGGCAGCCTGCTGGGCCGCCACTGACGCTGAGGCGCGAAAGCTGGGGGAGCGAACAGGATTAGATACCCTGGTAGTCCC
>NZ_JANGBP010000807.1:0-288 GCF_024462535.1 Adlercreutzia sp. DFI.6.23 | reverse complement strand
AGCCGCGGCAGCGCCCACGAAGGCGCGACGGGTGAGCTTGGCGTCAATGGCGCGTTCGCTGTTCTTCGTCATAGAACTCTCCTCCCTCAGAGGGGATTTTCTCGCGAGCTGCGGCGAAAAGACGTTTGAACCCCCGCTCTCGGCGGATCTCCTACCGCCTTGCTGTCGCATCGGGCGGCCCTCCTCGGCCGAAACCCTCGCACTCGCTTTCTATTATTCTGCCGTTGACTCAACGTCACTTCAATGGCGGCCAGCGGAACTTTTCATTAAGACTTCGGGGCAAATATT
>NZ_JANGBP010000806.1:0-288 GCF_024462535.1 Adlercreutzia sp. DFI.6.23 | reverse complement strand
GAGCCCGTGACGAATGGCACGTTCATGAGCGAGCGATCCTCCTTGCGGGCGGTGCCGCGGAACAGCTTGCTCTGATCGAGGTAATCGTAGAGGAAGGCGGCCTTCTCCTTGTTGCGCTCGGCCATAGCGGACAGGCCGCCCATCTCCTTCAGCCACTTGAACACAAGGCCGCAGATGTAGATGCCGTAGGCCGGCGGGGTGTTCGAGAGCGACTTCGCCTTCGCCTGGGTGGTGTAGCGCATGATGGTGGGCGTGAAGGGCAGCACTTCCTCGCGCACCAGATCGTCG
>NZ_JANGBP010000805.1:0-288 GCF_024462535.1 Adlercreutzia sp. DFI.6.23 | reverse complement strand
GAGGGAGACATCGAAGAAGTAGAACGTGAATCCGAACGTGGCGTACAGGAACGTGCGACGGTGCGACACGTAAAAGGCCGACAGGCTCGTGGCCGCCACGATGGTGTAGAATAACATGATGAGAAGCGTGTAGTAGAACAGCAGGGTCATTGGTGCTCCTCGAAAGCAGATGCGGCGGCAGGACTCGCTCGGCGTTGTTTGCCAGCTTGGCGGTAGTGTAGCGAATCGCGGCGGGGGCCGTCGAGCCGCTATGGCGCTTTGTTGACGGATCGGCAACGGCGATGTTCC
>NZ_JANGBP010000804.1:0-288 GCF_024462535.1 Adlercreutzia sp. DFI.6.23 | reverse complement strand
CGTGCTGAACGCCACGAAGGGCTAGAAGGAGCGCATCGGCCGTCTGCTGCAGATGCACTCCAACCAGCGCGTCGACATCGACGCCGTGTCCGCTGGCGACATCGTTGCTGTTGTGGGTCTGATAGACACCTCCACCGGTGACTCCCTGTGCGCCGAGGACGCTCCCGTCATCCTGGAGTCCATGGAGTTCGCCGATCCGGTTATCGACATCGCCGTGGAGCCCAAGACCAAGGCCGAGCAGGACAAGATGCCCATCGCCCTGCAGAAGCTGGCCGAGGAGGACCCGAC
>NZ_JANGBP010000803.1:0-288 GCF_024462535.1 Adlercreutzia sp. DFI.6.23 | reverse complement strand
CCGTGAACCCGTCAGCTGCCGCGGCCCGGCGCACTTCCCCGAAGATGAAGCCCTTGCAGAGATAGCAGCGGTCGGCGGGATTCGCGCAGATAGCCTCCTGAGCCAGCACGTCCGCTTCCACTACCGTGAGGGGCACATCCAGCGCCGCCGCCACAGCACGGGCGTCATCAAGCTCGAAATCGCGCTGGAAGGCAGTCTTCACCAGATAGGCGCGCACCTCGCACCCCGCCAGCTTCGCCGCCGCCAGAAGCAGCGCCGAGTCGCAGCCGCCCGAGAAGGCCACGGCCA
>NZ_JANGBP010000802.1:0-288 GCF_024462535.1 Adlercreutzia sp. DFI.6.23 | reverse complement strand
AAGGGCTTCGGCATCAAGCGCGGTGCCATGGCCTCCACGGTGGCCCACGACGCCCACAACCTGCTCGTAGTGGGCACCAACGATGCGGACATGGCGCTGGCGGCCAATACGCACGCCGAGGTGGGCGGCGGCATGGTCGTCGTGGCCGACGGCGAGGTGCTCGGCCTCGTGGAGCTGCCCTTCGCCGGCCTCATGAACGACCTGGACGCCCCCGCTATGAGCGAGAAGGTGCATCATCTGGAAATGACCTGGGCCGAGATCGGCTGTACCATGCCCTCCCCCTTCATG
>NZ_JANGBP010000801.1:0-288 GCF_024462535.1 Adlercreutzia sp. DFI.6.23 | reverse complement strand
CACGACCCGGTGGACACGCCTCTCCAGCAGTTCTACGATCACGAGTTCGGCGATGCTTACATGGCCGATCGCTTCCAATCGATGACCATCGTCCCCTCAGATGCGGTGCGCGGATAGGAGGGGCGACAACGAAACGGGCGGCGCGCTTGGCGGCCGCCCGTTCGCCTGCAGGACGCGGGGAGGGAAGGCGCCCTATCGGAATAAGTGGGGATGCGGAGCTACTGCTTGGCGCCCAGCACCTGGCCGATGGTGTAGCCCATCAGGCAGTTGCGGGTGTGCGAGAGGCAG
>NZ_JANGBP010000800.1:0-288 GCF_024462535.1 Adlercreutzia sp. DFI.6.23 | reverse complement strand
CGACTGGGAAGTCGTGTCGTGGGATGAGGCCTACGAGATCGTGGGCGAGCAAATGGCCTTGGCTACGAGGAAGTACGGCCCCTATTCCATCATGGTGGGCGCTGGCGGTGGCGGCACCTACGGTAACGTGTTCCAGCGCGTCACCCAAGATGCCATTGGCGCTCCGGTGTGCATTTCCGGCGGTGGCTGCCAGTGCTATCTGCCCGCCGACTGCGCGGGCCTGTGGATGCGCGGTGGCTCCAACAACCGCCACGAGGGCAACAACGCCCGCGAGATGTGGAACGCCTG
>NZ_JANGBP010000799.1:0-288 GCF_024462535.1 Adlercreutzia sp. DFI.6.23 | reverse complement strand
CTGGCGTTCGCATCATCAATCTTATGGTTGCGAATACAACGTTGATTCAGTGCGTGGAATTTTCCTTTTTCGCAATACTAGGGCGCACCCCCGCGACACAGCAGAGAAGTGCAGTCCTGCAATGTGCGTTTGCTGCTACTTTGCCGTGACAGCTCCTTGTATTCAGAGAGTGCCATTTCGAGTACATGGTCATTTATCCGAGAGTTGAGCTCGATCTTTTCGTCTAGCACTGCTAAGTAGTCCGCAACAGCATGCTGCACAGATAGCGCCGGAAGGACAATCTCCACT
>NZ_JANGBP010000080.1:0-442 GCF_024462535.1 Adlercreutzia sp. DFI.6.23 | reverse complement strand
CGGCCGCCAAAGACCTTGCCCGTCATTGTTCCCTGTCCGGTCACCTTGATACTCCTTAAAGTTCCATGTACGAGTGTGTTTGCGGTTTAAGTATGCGAACTCTGGTGAGTCTTGCCATTGTACTACAGCGCCCCCGTCACTTCGAGAGCCGTTTCCAGAACGTCGTGGGCGGCACTGGCGCCAGCCCCCGATTCGCCCTTCTCGATGACGACGGCCACCACGACCTTGGGGTCGGCAGCGGGGGCTATTCCCACGAACCAGCTGTCGTCGCTGCCATCGCCGCGCTCGTGGGTGCCGGTCTTGCCGGCCACGGCCACGTCGTCCAGTGCCGCCTTGCCGCCGGTGCCTTCGGTGATGACGCCCTTCATGATGTCGATCTCAGCGGCGGCGGTGTCGGCGTCCATGGCCTGCTTCAGCTTCTCGCCCATTCCCGTGAAGCTGA
>NZ_JANGBP010000008.1:0-130196 GCF_024462535.1 Adlercreutzia sp. DFI.6.23 | reverse complement strand
CCGCCCAGCTTCTGGCTCCAGCGCAGGCTCATGGCCGTGGAAGGGTCGAAGTAGTACTTGACGCCGTTGAAGCTGCGCCAGCCGGTGAGGGCGCGCCCGTCCCAGTCGAAGAAGCTCTTGGTGCCGTTCTTCCAGGTGACCCAGCCCTTGACCATCTTCGAGTCGGAGTCGAAGTAGTACCACGAGCCGCCCAGCTTCTGGCTCCAGCGCAGGCTCATGGCCGTGGAAGGGTCGAAGTAGTACTTGACGCCGTTGAAGCTGCGCCAGCCGGTGAGGGCGCGCCCGTCCCAGTCGAAGAAGCTCTTGGTGCCGTCCTTCCAGGTGACCCAGCCCGTCTGCATGCGGCACTCATCGTCGAAATAGTACCAGCAATCCCCTATCTTCTGTCGACCGGCTACTGCCAAGCCATCGGAGCCAAAATAGTAGCGGGCGTCATCCACAATCGCCCAGTCTTTGACAGCGAAAGATCCATCGGCATACTGATAGCGGAAAGAGGAACCTTCCGGAAGAAGACCACCCTCTCTCTCGTCCGGAACGACATCACCAGAGTCTTCGGCGTCATCGGCAGCGTTCTCCGCGTCAGCGTCTTCAGGCTGAATCACCGGCTGAGCTGACACTGCACCATCGAATTCAGCAACATCCGCCTCTTCGGTGCCGATAGTGAGGACATCGCCATCGGCCGGCTCGTCCTCCATGACGGCCTCAGCGGGCTGCGCCCCGGCCTGCCCCTCCCCATTCATTTCCGCGGCGTAAGCCATTGCGGGCATCGAAAAGCAGAGCAAGCCGGCCAAAAAAAGACTCGTCCCTTTACGCGCCCAGAGCGATAAAGCGCCCCGTTCCCGTTTCTTCATGCTGGTACATCCTCCTACGCAAACCATTGGACAAAATATCAGTATACCCCAATGCATCATTCGAACGCCGAGCGGCTATCGGTAGCTTGGCACGAGGAAAGTCAGACCCGTCTGGGCCTGGCCCACGCTGGCAGAGGCGTAAATCGCGTTCATGAGCGATCCGATTTTAGTCGCCCAATCACGATCGGTCGCATACTGGTGGCCCACCGAGCCATAACGTGCATACTCCACGTAATTCCATCGCATTTTATAAAGAGTATTCTGGCTAAACGCATTATTGAGATAATTAGTGGCGATCCAACGAGCCGCCCCGTCGATTGCCTTCTCAGGGGTATCCCATCCATTCTTGATGGCCAAAGCCCGGCCCCCCGACAGCGGGCTGGAATCGTAAGCGCCGATCCCATAAAAATTATAATACGTTCCCTTCGGCCATGTCTTGCCATCTACTAGCGTCTTTCCATCATAGACATAGCCCTTGGCCAACGTAGAGGTTCCCCATCCGCTCTCCAAGATCGCATGGGCCAAGAGATACACCTCGTTAACCCCGTAACGGCGCGCAGCGTTCACAAATGCCTCCCCCTTTCCCGCAAGCGCACCGGTTCGCCCGCTTGCGGTTGAGGCGATGTAGGCATCTAGCTGAGCCGCCGACACCATACCGGAATAGCCATGGTTCAGCTGGGCGAATTGGTAATATCCACTCGTACCGGCTCCATAGTTCGTCGGCGTCATAGACGCGACAATGTCAGCTTGGGTGTATTTCAGAGCAGACGAACACGCACTAAGCTCTTTGGCCGCCAAAGTAGTCAACGAGACACCCGTGGTCTCGGTCTTGGTCTCCGATTTGCCGCCCACCAACTCAGAGTGCTCATTAAAATAATAGGAGTGGCCGTCGATGACATGCATGCCCCGCAACGACTGGCCATTGGAGGGATTGAAATAGTAGGTTTTACCGCCGATGGTCTGCCACTCCATGAGCGCACGGCCATTGCCATCGAAGTAGCTCTTCGAGCCGTCGGCCTTCCACGTCACCCAGCCGGTCACCATTTCGGATTCGGTGTTGAAGTAGTAGAGCGATCCGTCAATCCACTGGCTCCAGCGCAGGCTCTTGCCGTCGGCCCAATCGAAGTAATAGCGCTTCCCATTCACCGTCTGCCAGCCGCCCTGCAGCTTCCCGTCGGAGTTGTAGTAGCTTTTGCGGCCGTCGGCATGCCAGGTGAGCAGTCCCGTGAACATAAAGCTATCGCTGGAGAAGTAGTACCATGCGCCGTCGATCTTCTGACTATAACGGCGCGAGATACCGGTATCAGGATCAAAGTAGCACTTTCTTCCTTGGAAGCTGCGCCATCCAAGCAGTGCTTTACCATCCCAATCGAAGAAGCTCTTAGTGCCATCCTTCCAGGTGATCCAACCAGTCTCCATGACGCTATCGCCATTGAAATAGTACCACGATCCATCGATCTTCTGACTCCAACGCTTTGAGATGCCGTTAGCGGGATTGAAGTAGTATTTCTTATTTCCAATAGTCTGCCATCCCAACCACGCTCGACCGGAGCTGGGATCGAAGTAGCTCTTCGTGCCGTCGGCGCTCCAGGTAACCCAACCAGTCACCATCTGAGACTCACCATTAAAATAGAACCAGTTTCCGTTAATTTTCTGACTCCATCGCAAGCTGATACCGTTGGAAGGGTTGAAGTAGTACCATTCTCCGTCGATTTCGTGCCAACCGGTCAGCGCGGCAGCCTTGCCGTCCTCTCCGGGCTGGAAGTAGCTCTTCGTGCCGTCGGCGCTCCAGGTGACCCAGCCGGTCTTCATGCGGCACTGGCCGTCGAAGTAATACCACTTCCCATCGATCTTCTGGCTCCACTTCACAGCCTTGCCATCGGAACCGTAATAGTAGGCGTAGCCGTTCATCCACGCCCAGGTGTTGGGCGTGCCGGTGAGCACCACCTCTTGGGGCGTCGAGGAGAACGATGTGAACGAGAAGTTCACATCGCAGTTGCCAGACACGCCACTCACTTGGCCAGACTCCGTGAATTGCCAAAGATCGGAAGAGAACGTCACGTCAGGAGCGCCGATTGCACTCCCGGGATATTGTGCAATCCATCGGCTCCAGGAGCGATTGTTGAAAACGGGGCTTGTCAGGTATTTCTCCCACCAAGTCTTGTTCGCGTAAATACCCACTTTGTATCCCGCAGCTTGAATCTTGTTGCAAAATGTTTCTGCAAGCTGGCCGCGCTGAGCATCAGTCAAGCTCAGCTGGCTATCATCTTCGAGATCGTAGTAGATGGGCAACGCCAAATCACTCGGTTTCAGGTTCGCATGATCTGAGTCCAATAATCTTAGAACATGCTCAGCTTCACTCTGAGCGCTTGGAGCTGAACCTGTCGCTTTCTTCGCGTAGGAATAGAGGTAGATGCCGATCTGAATACCATTTTTGCGAGCGCCTTCAACGTTTTGAAGAAAGCATTTGTCGTCCTGCTCCTCGATGTCGCTTCCGTAACCACATCTTATGATAGCGAACGTAATGCCAGCGGCCTTCACCTTGGCCCAGTCAATACTCCCCTGGTGAACCGACACATCGATGCCAACGGCCTTGGCACCGGAAACCGTAACCCGCTTCCCGCCCAGAGTATAGGTGGTGGCCCCGTTCGATGAGGTCCAAGTCGGCGTCGTGCTGCTTGCCGTTCGAGCGCCTGGGGCGGCAAGGGAGCCTAGCGCTACACCGTCCTCGTAACGCCAACTGTTCTCAGGCCCTCGGGAACCCATGTCGTTGAACTCCCTTGTCCAGAAGATTCTTCCTGTACCTCGGCGGCGGCAAGCGCCTCCGCCCCAAGACCTTCCCGAAACCCCGCATCATCGACCTCGCCGAACGTTCGATCCCCAACGCCTTCTGCGCCACCGCTTTCGGGGAGAGCTCCCTTATTGCCGGCATCAGACTTGCTGTCGACCGACGTCGCCCTATCGCCCGCCTCGAGCTCGGCGAGCGCGTCCGGAGCGGTCGACGAGGGCTCGGTGGGAATCGGCGCATCGAATGCAGGGGGCTCGGTCGCCTCGATGTCGGAGACATCGGCGTCGAACTCATCGCCCAGAGCCGGAACGGCGGGCACGAGGCTGGCGGCAAGGGCCACGGCGAGCACGGAGGAACTCGACTTCGCCCAATATCCTTTGCGCAAAGCGGGCTTGGCGTGCTTCGCGCGTTTGGCGACCGAGCGATTGACCATGGTGCAACCTCCTGGGATGTTGTCCGTTTTCTGCTTCATTTCCCAAAATGAGATGTCAGATTCTATCAGTCCATTCACAATATGCACATGCTTCTGACAACTTCCCGTAAAAAATCGGCGAAAACGCACGGGGGCTACAGAATCACGGTCCCAAGGGCCTTTTGCTGAAAAGGAGTGTGCTCGTTTTCCCTAAAGTCAACGTAGAGCCAGAATATCCTTTACACTATAGGAAAGTATCACTGCGGCACGAAGGAGCAGCCCGATCATGGCAAGTCCATTCAACCACATCGTCGTCACCGGAGGAGCCGGGTTCATCGGCTCCAATTTCGTGCATTGGGTGCTCGACAACCAGCCCGCTGTTCAGGTCACGGTGCTCGACGCCCTCACCTATGCGGGCAACCGCGAGAACCTCGCAGGCTGCGATCCGGAGCGCATGACCTTCGTGCATGGCGACATCTGCGATGCGGACTTGGTCGATCGCCTCTTTGCGGAAGCCGACGCCTGCGTCCATTTCGCCGCCGAGAGCCACAACGACAACTCCATCGCCGATCCCACCCCCTTCCTTCGCACCAACGTTGAGGGCACCTTTACGCTTCTCCAGGCGGCTCGGAACCATGGCGTGCGCTTTCACCACATCTCGACCGACGAGGTCTATGGTGATTTGGCCTTGGATGACCCGAATCGATTCACGGAGGAAACGCCCTATCGCCCATCGAGCCCCTACAGCTCCACCAAAGCGTCCTCCGACATGCTCGTCCGCGCCTGGCATCGCACCTATGGCGTGGAAGCCACCATATCCAACTGCTCGAACAACTACGGACCTTACCAGCATATCGAGAAGTTCATTCCTCGACAGATCACCAACATTCTGTGCGGCATCCGCCCCAAGCTCTATGGGGACGGCAAGAACGTTCGCGACTGGATTCATACCGAGGACCACTCCTCTGCCGTTTGGGCCATCCTCGCCCAAGGGCGCATCGGGGAAACCTATCTCATCGGCGCCGACGGCGAGCGCAGCAACATAGATGTCCTGCGCGCTATCCTCACCGCCATGGGCAAGGACGCCGACGATTTCGATTGGGTGCGAGACCGACCGGGTCACGACCGCCGCTACGCCATCGATTCTACGAAATTGCGCCGCGAGCTGGGCTGGTCGCCCAAGCACACAAACTTCGACGAGGGTCTGGCCAGCACCATTAAGTGGTATACCGACAATCCCAGTTGGTGGCAGGGAGCCAAAGAGGCCACCGAAGCCAAGCACCGAGCCCAGGGCCAGTAGAGCCTGGCCAGCAGCCAATCACACTGAAATACGAGTTCGCAGCTAAGGAGCTTTTGCCATGAGCGCAGAAAACCACCGCTTGGTCATTCTCGGATCGATGGACGAGTTCGTCGATCTTGTCGAATGTGCCAAAAAAAGGGGCATTTACACCATCGTTTGTGATGGCTACGAGGATGGCCCCGCCAAAGCCCATGCCGACAAGGCCTACCTGGAAGACGTCCGCCACACTGATGCCATTGCTGAAATCTGCAAGAGGGAGCAGGCGGACGGGATTATCGCGTCGTTTTCCGACCTCCTGGCCGAATGCATGATCGATATCGCCGACGCTGCCGGTCTCCCCTCTTACCTCAAGCCCGAAGGAGAAAGGTTCCTGCGCGAGAAGCCGCTCATGAAGCAGATGTTCCAAGAGCTCGGCATCGCGTCGCCTCGCTACAAGAAGATTCGCCTCGATACGCTAGAGGAAGACTTCGTCGACATGGCGTTCCCTTGCGTCATTAAGCCCGTCAACGGCTACGGCTCCCACGGAGTGTTCGTCGCGAACTCCATCGAGGACGTTCGCGAGCGCTTCCAATCTACCGCGGCCCAATCCACCTTCGACTATTTGATGGCCGAGGAATACAACGATGGGCAAGAATTCAATATCATGACCTGGATCGTTGACGGCGAAGCCCACATCATAAGCATTGCTGATCGCGAGAAAATCGCTTTCGAAGATGGCGAGATCCCCCAAGTTGTCCGGTGCGCTTACCCGAGCCCCCTCACGGCCGAGCTGCAAGACGAAGCCGCTTCCATCGCCACCAAAATCGCCGGGTACGTAGGCCTTGAGAACGGCCCCCTCTGCGTTCAAGCGTTCTACCGCGAGGGAGAAGGGCTGGCCGTGTGCGAGGCGGCCGGACGCATCTTCGGCTACGAGCACGAGCTCGTCACCTTGGGCAGCGGCCTCTCAGTTGAAGAGCTGCTGATCGACTGCGTTTACGACCAGCCTGCGGCCAAGGCTCGCGTGCTGGCTCATTCTCCCCTGTTCGCCACCCATGCCGCCGGCCTCTATTTCCACGGTCACGATGGAGAGGTAGCTGACACTTCGGCCATCGATGAACTGGGGGCGCTCCCCGACGTTGCTGAGTATCGCCCGTACTACCGATCAGGCGACACGATCTCCCACGCGCGAGGTGCCAAGCCCTACGTCGTACGCTACTACGTGACCGGGTCATCACGGGAAAGTGTCGATTCCCTTTCTCGAACCATCATGGATCAGGCTTCTGTGCTCGACCCGGACGGAAACGAGCTCCTGCTTAGAACCACCGCGACGGCCTGCTAGCAATGAGCTCTCACAAGACAATCAACACCAGGGCGAAGACGCTCATCGCCCTGCACCTGCTTCTGCTGGTTTACTCGCTCTCTGGCATATTCAGTAAGAACGCGGCCCACGAGCCGTTTCTGAGCCCGATGTTCATCCTCCTGTACGGAGGAATGCTCGCTATTCTTTTCATTTACGCCATCGGGTGGCAGCAAATACTCAAGCGACTGTCGCTCTCCATGGCGTTCGCGAACAAAGCCGTCACGGTGATCTGGGGCATGGTGTGGGGATTCTTCATTTTCGGGGAGTCCGTTTCCGCCTTGAACATTTTGGGGGCGGCCATGGTCATCGTCGGCGTGGTGCTCTACGCGCGGGCGGATGGCAAGGAGGAGAAGCCAGGCGATCCGATCGATGGCGACCAGTGGACGACCGATGCGCCGGGGAATCTCCCGCCCTTAGGCGGTGAATAGCGATGCTCGAACTTTATGTCGGCGTCTACCTGCTCGGCGTGCTCATCTCGTCAGTATCTCAGGTTCTTCTGAAGAAGGCTGCCATGCGACAGTACGAGACCCCGCTGAAAGAGTATCTCAATCCCTGGGTTATTACCGCCTACGCCCTTTTCTTCGGGGCAACACTCATGACCATCCTCGCCTACAAGGTAGTGCCGCTTTCCATGGGCGCTATATTGGAGGCCACCGCCTACCTGTACATCACGTTCTTCGGTGTGACGATTTTCAAAGAAAAGCTGGGTAGAGACAAAGCCATCGCGCTACTACTCATAGTGGGCGGTATCATTGTGTACTCGTTAGGTATGTCGTAAGCTTACGGAGGAGCTTTATGCTTGTTTCGGTAGTTATCCCCTGCTACTACTCGGAGAAAATGATCGGCACCGTTGTCGATCAAACGCGAGTCGAACTCGTCAAAGCGGGATACGAATACGAATTCATCCTTGTGAACGACGGCTCGACGGACGGCACCTTCGCGGCCATCGAGCAGCTCTGCGCCGCGGACGACCATGTGGTCGGCATCAACTGCGCGAAGAACTCCGGCCAGCACAACGCCATCATGGCAGGCCTGAGAAAGACCGAAGGCGATCTCGTCTTACTGATGGACGACGATATGCAAACCCACCCCTCCCAATGCGTCAAGTTGCTGGACGCCATGGAGGACGGCAGCGACATCGTGTTCGCCTGCTGGGACGAGCACAAGGAAGCCTGGTGGCGCGAGCTCGGGTCGAAATTCACCATTTGGTCGATGCGCGTACTCACCGATCGTCCCAAAGAGATCTACTCCAGCAATTTCGCCGTTTTCCGCCGCCACATCCGCGATGAGGTGGTGCGGTACCAGGGGCCTTACGTCTACATTCAGGGCCTGCTGTTCAGAGCCACGGCGAACATCAAAAACGCTAAAGTGGAGCATTACGAGCGCGCCCAGGGCACATCTGGGTACAGCCTGAAGTCGCTCATCCGCCTCTGGTCCACCGTGCTGAACTTCTCTATGGTGCCTCTTCGCGTTGCCGCAGTGGTGGGCGCAGCACTCGGCGTTATAGGCCTGGTGTCCGCCCTCATCGTTTTCATCATGCGTCTCGCCGATCCGGGTATGCAGGCGGGCTGGCCCTCCCTCATGGCCACTATGCTCACCTGCTCGGGACTCATCATCTTGTTCCTGGGCATTATCGGGGAATACCTCGGACGCATGTTCATGACGATCAACAATGCACCGCAATACGTTCTCAAAGAGACCATCGACAACCGCTAGAAGCAGACCGGACGCAACCATTCGAAAGGAAACCTCGTGAGAAAGAAAATCGTCATCTTCGGTGCTGGGGGCACCCTCGGCTTGTACCTGGTAGATCATCTGTCTCGCCTTCTGTCGGCCGATGAGTGGGAAGTCATCGCAAGCGGACGCTCCGACATAGCGTTCTTCGACCGCTATGCGCCGCTGGTGCGCTATGTGCAGGCCGATATCACCGACGAGAAGTCGTTCGCCGCACTCCCGCAGCAGGATGTTTATGCCGTCGTCCACTTCGCTGGAGCGCTGCCGGCCTACATGGAAGGCTACGACCCACGCCGTTACGTAGATGCCAATGTCATGGGCACGCTAAACGTGCTCGAGTACGCGCGCACCGCAGGAGCTGATCGGGTGCTGTACACCCAAACCATCTCCGACTATACCGGTTATTTCGGCGAGATGATCGAGCTGGCCGACGACATGCCCCGCAAGCCAGCCATGACCGGCGATCATGCCGTGTACGCCATCACGAAGATCGCCGCTGAGGAGCTTTGTTGGCACTACCGAGCCGCTTACGGCATGGGCTTCTTCGCCTTCCGCCTACCGAATATCTACTGCTTCATGCACGACAGCAAGACCCTCTACCACGACGGAAAGCCCGCCGTAAGCTCCTATCGCCTGATGATCGACAAGGCGCGGGCTGGCGAGCCGTTGGAGATCTGGGGCGATCCCACCAAGGGCATGGACCTCATCTACGTGAAGGATTTCTGCCAGATGATCGAGAAAGCCCTATTCGCTCCTAAGGAGGCCAGCGGCACCTATAACGTCGGCACAGGCGTGCTGACCTCTCTCGAAGATCAGGTTCACAACATCGTGGACGTGTTCTGCGAGCCCGACGCCGTGTCGGATATCAGCTACCGTCCCGAAAAGCACGACTGCGTGAACTACTGCATGAACGTGGATAAGGCACGGGCTAACTTGGGCTATGAGCCGGTTTACACGCCCGTGAAGATGCTCGAAGATTATAAGGCCGAGATGGAGGCCGATCGCTTCGCCGACTTCTTTACCGAGCGCTATGAGGGGCGATAGACATGCCTCTTCCTTTCGATGTTGCTTCCCTCCAGACTCCCTGCTTCGTGTTTGACGAGGCCGAGCTGCGCCAGAACTTCAGTGACTTTCGCCGGGCCTTGGCGGATCACTGGTCGCCCTACGCGAACGTCGCCTACTCCGTGAAAACCAACCCCTTTCCATGGATCCTGGAAGTGGCCCGCGATGAAGGTTGTTATGCCGAAGTCGTTTCCAATGAAGAGTACGCACGGGCCCTCCAGTGCGGCTTCGCTCCCGATAAAATCGTTTTCAATGGACCGATCAAGGGCCGCGATTGGCTGTTTTACGCCCTGGACGCGGGCTCCTATGTGAACCTCGACTCGAAGCGAGAGATCGAGTGGGTGCGCGAGTACGCTGAATCGGGAAAGAGCGCTCGCGTCGGCCTGCGCGCCAACATCCTGCTTGAAAAGCACTGTCCCGGGGAGACGCTCTCCGACGACCGCCACGGCCGCTTTGGCTTCTCTTTTGAAGGCGGGGAGCTCGCACGGGCCATCGAGGAGCTGCGAAGCATTCCGGGCACCGAGCTGCGCGGACTCCACATGCATGTGACTACATTGAGCCGCTCTCAAAAGGTGTACCGGACGCTGGCCGACTTCGCCGTAGAGATCATCCGCTCGTTCAAGCTCGATTTGGACTGGTTCGACATCGGTGGAGGCTTCTATGGTGGTGGCCCGGCCAATGTCGGCGCCTATGATGAGTACGTGCGCACCATTCGAGAGGCCATCGGCGACGCCTGCGACCCAACTCATACTGAGCTCCTCGTCGAACCAGGTGGTGCGGTGGTGTGCACGCCAGGCTACTACGTTGGCCGCGTTATCGATGTGAAGGACATCGTAGACGAGCATTACGTGGTCACCGAGTTGTCGCGCATCAATATTGACCACGAGATGAAGAAGACGTCCTACGTCCACGAAATGGTGACCGGCGCCCAAGAGACGTTGCCCCGCCAGATCATTTGCGGATACACTTGCATGGACAGCGATCGCCTGTTCACAGCCCATGACGAACCGGCTCTTCGGGTTGGAGATGCAGTGGTCATCCGCTATGCAGGCGCTTACTCCATGTCGTTCACGCCGCAGTTCTTCATCGAGTACCCGCCGGCGGTGTACGCCATGGCGCCCGACGGCCAGCCGATGCTGTTGCGCGAACCTTGGAACGAGCAACCGCCGAGAGGCTAATTATTACCTTCCAGCATAGCGCAGTTCAGTGAGGTGCTAGAATCATCTCACTGAACTGCGCGGAGACCATCTATCCGCGTGCGCATATTCGAGGAAAGGTGGTCTATGGAATTCTCGGCTCTTGATTTGACGTTCGACGTGTGCATCATGTCGGCGCTGCTGGTGCTCGGAAAAATCATCCGAACTCGGGTTCCGCTTCTGCAGAACCTCTTTATCCCTTCAGCCCTGATCGCCGGCTTCATCGGCATTATTCTCGGACCCTTCTGCCTGAATTGGGTACCTCTCAGCTCTCAGGCCTCCAGCTACGCCGGTATTCTCATCGCTGTGCTGTTCGCTACTCTTTACCTGGGCCGACGCAGCCAGGGCAGCTTCAAAGAGATGTTCCGTCAAGTAGGCGACACCTTCATGCTGAACGGCGCCGCCGAAATCCTGCAGTACGGCATTGCGCTTATCCTCGGCGGCATCCTTATCGCCACGGTGTTCCAGGGTGTAACCGAATGGTTCCCCATCCTCATGCCTGGTGGCTTCGTTGGCGGCCACGGCACGGCAGCCGCCATCGGATCAGTGTTCGAAGAGGGCGGCTGGGCCGAGGCTACCACGGTGGGCCAGACCTTCGCCACCTTCGGCCTTCTCGGCGGCATCATCAGCGGCATCATCGCCATCAACTACTGCGCCAAAAAAGGTTGGACCACCGAGATTCGTAAGGTAAAGGATATGCCCGAGGAGGTTCGCGTCGGCCTGGTTCCCGAGAAGGATCGCACCCCCATGGGAGAGAACACCGTGAACCCCATGTCCATCGATCCCCTTGCGTGGCATGTGGCACTCGTCATGGTTGCCGTGGGCGGAGCCTACCTCATCAATACGGGCCTCAAGATCCTATTCCCGCAGGTGTCGGTTCCTGTTTACGGCATTGCCCTCCTCGTTGGCGTCGCGCTGTTCGCCCTTCTCAAGCTCATCAAACTCGACCGCTATGTTGACCAGCGCGTCGTGTCCCGCATTGGCAGCTGCGCCACCGATTATCTGGTTGCCTTCGGTGTGGCGACCATCAACATCAACGTGGTTCTGCAGTACTGGGCGATCATCCTCGTGCTGTGTCTCCTCGGCTTTGTACTGGTGGCTTTTTATTTCTTCTACATCTCCCGACATCTCTTCTCCGATCACTGGGTCGAGCGCGGCATCTTCATCTGGGGCTGGTCAACGGGCGTTATGAGCATCGCCGTGCTGCTGTTGCGCGTCGTCGATCCTGAGTTCCGTACCACGGCGCTGGAAGATTCTGGATTCGCCTGGATCTTCGTATCGTTCATAGACATCGCCCTGGTGACGTTCCTCCCCATGTTTGTCATGCAGGGAGCAGGCGTTGCCGCCGGTATCGTCTGCTGCCTCATCGCCGTGGCCATGCTCGTCGCCACCGCCTTCCTCTACGGCTGGAGAAACAATCAGGGCGTCAAGGTCTTCCCCAAGGGCAAGAAGGCCTAAGCCACCCGTCTACACCAATAAGAAGGGCTCGCCAGTGTTAAACTGGCGAGCCCTTCTTATTGGTTGCAAATGCTTTGCCTCCTAGGAGGCCATATTTCCAAAGAGAATGCGGTTTTCCGCTACCCGCAGCAAATGCTGCCCATAAGCCGTCTTGGCATGGCGCTCGGCCGCATCAAGTAGCACCTCTTTGGTGATCCATCCATTGTTGTAGGCGATCTCCTCCAAAGCGGCTATCTGAAGGCCTTGGTTGTCTTCCACAGCCTTTACGAACTCGGAGGCCTTGTACAAGCTGGGAATAGTACCCGTGTCAAGCCATGCCGAGCCGCGATGGAGAACCTTCACCTCCAGGCTCCCCTCCTCCAGGTACATACGATTCACATCGGTGATCTCCAGTTCGCCGCGATCGGACGGGATCACGTTCTTGGCGAACTCCACTGCGCGGCTATCGTAGAAGTAAAGGCCCGTGACCGCATAGTTCGACTTAGGATATTCGGGCTTCTCCTCAATGGAAAGAGCGCGGCCCTCAGCGTCGAACTCGACCACGCCGAAGCGCTCCGGATCGTCGACGTAATAGCCGAACACGGTTGCGCCGCACTCGCGCGAAGCCGCCTGCTTCAGCAGCGCCGAAAGGCCTCCGCCGTAGAAGATGTTGTCGCCCAGGATAAGAGCGCAGCCTTCTCCGTCGAGAAACTCCTCACCGATAATGAGCGCTTGAGCCAGCCCGTCTGGCGAGGGCTGAACCGCGTAGGACATGTTGACGCCAAACGAAGATCCGTCCTTGAGCAATTCCTGGAAATTAGGCAAATCCGCCGGCGTGGAGATAAGCAAGATATCGCGAATGCCCGCCAGCATGAGTATGGAAAGCGGGTAATAGACCATCGGTTTGTCGTACACGGGAAGCAGCTGCTTCGACGTGACCTTCGTTAGCGGGTACAGACGCGTTCCCGATCCTCCCGCTAGAATAATGCCCTTCATTTCAACCTCGCTCCCACAGATAAAGAACTAATCTGCATAGAATCGTACCACAAGAAGAGGATCAGCGCCCTTCTCGCTCAGAGGAACCTCGTCTACAACTTCCGCCTTTGCATCTTTGCCATAATGCTCGCGCAGATAGCGCGTCAGTTGCTCTATAGCCTCTCTGCGCCGGGTCACGAAGTAGGTTTCTGGGCGATCGAGAAGACTCTTTATGGGATTGGGAACACCCATCTCCTCATTATGGGCGCGCACCAAAGGAGACCCCTGCGTCCAGCCGCCCATAAGGGCCGTCGACCCCATGAACGACGCCGGGGGCAGATGGCGATATTTCAGCTGCTTCTCGAGCTGCGTGAAGGTCGTCGTGTCCCATACATAGACGACGCCTGGCTCCGTGAACCTCTTCACCAGATCGTTGCTCTCGACAAAAGCGCTGCTCTTCTCGAATTGATCGATGCGCTCGACGTTGAAAGTGGGGGCCCATTTCAGCACAAGCCCCACTACGCATAACAGGGCGAATACTACACCGATGAGCGCCGATGTCGTTACACGCCGTAACCCTACAGGCTTAGCTGCGACAGGCGCGGGGGGTCTAATGATGAGAAACGCGACGAGACATGGCAGCAGAGAAAGAACCCACGTGGAATACTCGACACGAGCTGGCAAACGGCCCGTGTACCGAAAGAGCACGCAAGCCGCAAAGGCCCCGCCAAGAGACAGGACAACCGCCGCAAGCACCCGTTTACGTCCGAGGAGCAGCGCACAGGCGGCAATACATGCTAAAGAGACAGTCAGCAGAGGGGACTTGACCAAGTGGCGCCCCTCGGCAAGGAAAGCGGTCGGCAAACTGCGGTCTGCCACCGGCTCGGGGGCAATATCGGACACCTCCATAAGCAAATCGGAGGTGATGTAGTCGGGATCGGCCGTAATCCAGTTGCGCATGAGCCAGTAGTCGCTCTCCGAAACGCCGATTGACGCCAGCTCGTCTCGCACTTCGTCGTAATCGCTCATGGGGTAATCAACCAAAGCGTAGCGAGCGTCATTGTACTCGAGCCAATCGGCCCACTTCGGCTCAGCCCACACCGCCTTGTCGAAGGCCAAGGCGCCGCCAACACAAAGCCCGACAGCTATCATGCAGACAAGAGCCCTAACGACTAGAGCCTTAGCCCGCTGGAACTGTTCATGCCCGAGACGAACGAGCAACCCCGCGAAAGCGAGGGCAAGAAAGGGAGCAGAGAGAAGCAAGACAAGGGCCCGCCACATGAATCCCAACGTCACCAATACAGTGCCCGCCACACAGGAGGAAGGAGCCCTCCGCATAGTACCGGAGCAGCAGCAGAGCTCGCCTGACGTAACGCACAGCGCCGCGACCACGGTAAAATTGCTCCCCAAGGTGCACTTCGGCATAATGAAGTACGCAACAAAACCGATGCAAGCGAGCGAAAGCCCGAGCGGAGCATGGCGCAACAGGATGTAGCAGAACGAGAAAAATGCCACCGTCACAGCGAGACGTTCGATCACGAGAAACCAGTTCAACTCCGGTATGGCGATATTGAGCTGGTAGATGATGCCGTTGAGCACCGCACTGGTAAACAGGCATTGGCCGCCGTCGGGATAGAGTCCTGAAAGGACCATCGAGATCCCCAAATCGTCATCAGGGCCTCGGTAGTCGTCGTTTAGGACAAGAATCCCAACCACAAAAAAAGTGAGGGCAAGCGCTGTCGCAACGCAAGGCGCAACTGGTCGACTCTCAGCGGGGCAACACCCCCAAACCTTCAATGCGCGTCGAACGCGCTCTACAACCCTATCTGACATAGCCCCACTTCGTTAACGCACAACAGCTTCGATGAACAACAGAACGACAAGATGCCATTGTACCTCAAAGAAGAAGCTGAGGCGATGGCTCAACGACGACGCGATCGCAACCTCAGGAACTCAAAGGGCCTGAACGATGAGCCGCGATTTCCAGATGCCGATGAAGTCGCCGCCTCTGCAATGGCGAAGCGGTTCTTCCCCTTGTCCTCGTAAGCACTTTGCACGAGAGCGATACGCTCCTTCGCATCGGCAACTCCGGCCAGTCGATTTGCTAGCCGCACGAGACCCGACTGATCGCGCTGCGGCGCATTGGCGTAAACCCATTTATCAGAGGCGAATGTCTGAGAGGCAGCCGTCTGCTCGGCAGTCCAGCCGTGGACGCAGGCACCGTCGAAGAAAATCCCACGAGCAATTTGCCGAGCGGGATTGCCCGCCCAACTTGTGTTCGAAGGGACCGTCTTGCCGGCCACTACGGCAGCGCCACCGACAATACTTCCAGATCCAATAGCCGCGCCCTTCAGCAGCATGGCAGATTGACCGAGCCATACATGGTCGCCTATCACCACATCGCGGCTAGGATTAATGCGCCTGCCATCTTCTGCCCTGTACACCAAATGAGGGTCGGCAGTCCTTATCCACACATCAAAGGAAAAAAGGCCTCTGTCGCCAATAAGCACACTGCGCCGCTCGGATACAATTACATGGAGTGAACCGTTGGTGTACGTCGACGAGCCCAAGGCAAACGTGCATCCAGCATGCACCGTTGCATCCAGCCGCAACGAGGTGTTTCCGCTCGCCAGGTAGACGATGGCACCGGGGCCAGCGAAAACCAGCTTGCCTCCCGTCAAGGTTACATCTTCGCCACAGCACAAGATGCACTTTCCCGTATGAGCCTTCTCGGTAAACACAATTTGCGCATTCTTCATTTTCGGCGGAGGGCCCAAAAGAACATTGTCGGTTTCTTGGAAAAACCGCTCAACCTCTTCAGTGGTCTTCAATGCAACTTCCATTGAGCTCCCCCTATTCGCGCATATCTTCCGGCTCAAGAGCATGTTCCGTCGCTTGCGCCAACATGTTCGGACTCCGCATTATGAAAAGGACGTCGGACACATCCTGGTGCTGAGCAAGAAACGCATCAATCGTCTCGTCGTCGTGACGGGGGTCAAGCACGTAGGTTGTTCGATAGTGAACCGCCAGGAACCGCTCCATACAATTGGAATACGAGTCTGCGACAATGAGCAGATCCTGCCGCGAATCCGATTCCTCGTTCTCCAAGGTAATAAGCCCGTAATCGGTATGGAAATACTCGGCATAGCGACTGGTGAAAGCATTGGCACCTACATTGGCCGCTTGGTAGTTCTTCCAATGCACAAGCGAGTCCATAGAAGCCTCAGCCCCGTCAATAATGATCGATAGCTGAGGGAAATCAGCGAATTCGTAGTCGATCATTTGATCCACGTATCGCGTTTCCAACCCACGTCGCGCGAACGTGCCCCGAAAGGATGGCGCGTCATAGGTCACAAGACGCGCGGGCACAAGAAGTTCGTCCCGAAAACCGAGAGCGCTCGCCATGCGCTCATAAGCCCGAAAAGCTCCTTGGATATTCCAGTGGTGATCAGTGGAATTCCACCCATCCGCAAACTCGTCGAACGTGACGTTGCCGTCTATCCATTGGAAATGGCCGCCTTCGTCCTCGAAGATCGAGGATAACTCTCCGTAGGTAAGTGGATTGGAGATGAGTTTCGCCGTCGGAGATCCCTCAACATTCATAGAGTCGGGGCCCATATACACGAAGAACCGTTGCTCGGGATGTCTCAAACTCAGGGCGTCGAGTCCATCCCGAATATGACTGGCCGTTGCAAGGGTATCGCTGGTCGCCTTTTCGGCTATTTCGAGCAGACGGTGCCGACTCGGCATCTCCGCAATAGACGAGCCATAGAAAGCGGGGTAGCACTCCCAGCCAAAGAGCGCATTCGAAGTCTCGATGGCTGAGCGCTGGAGAGCTGCATTTGCGAGAAGAGCCGTAGCCTTCATGGGAATGCAATTGCCCACAGCATCCTCAGCGGCTATCTGAAACTCTCCCGAGCTGAACCCCTCGAGGGAAGCATAGGCGGCCGGATCGGCTTCTACGACACCGCCAGAAAGATAAGCCGCATCGTCAGCCGTGAACCAAGAGGGAAGAGCAACCCCCCCCCATGAGGCTAATCCGATCAGGGCGGGGCCGCAAAGCAACAGGCAGAGCACGCCGGCGAACAGGATATTCCGCAGCTTCATAATGCCCCCTAAAACTGGAAGTAGATAAACGGGTTGTACGAGCTGGAGACCACCGACATGCAGCTCAGGACGAAGACGGCCAGAAGGGCCACGTCGGCGAGCACGTTCACGGCAGTCACGGCGCGGGCGCGGCCGGCGGGCACGGGGCCCTCGCAGACCACCTGGCAGGGCGGCACCGCGGTGTTGCCCTTCTGCGGGGCGGCGACGATGGCGCGATGCGGGTCGCCCTCAGCCCAGGCCTGGATCTTCTTGCGCAGCCACGGCGCCCAGGGCAGCGACCCCACGATGAAAATGGGCACGAGGCTCACGTAGCTCCAGGACTGCAGCTCCCACAGCGTGGAGGTACCGAGCCACCCGTAGGCGCCGAACATGGCGCAGAACCACTCCCCCACGTTGCCCAGCCCCGTCACGGCGAACAGGAGCCACCCGAAGAAGAACAGCACAATACACCAGATATGGCTCACGAAGCGCGGCAGCCGGTCGAGCACCTTCATGACGAAGAACTTCTCAGCCAAGATGAGCACGCCCCAGTACAGGCCCCACAGAAGGAAGTTCCACGCGGCGCCGTGCCAAATGCCCGTCAGGCCCCACACGATCATGGTGTTCAGCACGAAGCGCGGCGTGCTGACGCGGTTGCCGCCGAGCGGGATGTACACGTAGTCGCGGAAGAAGCCGCCGAGCGACATGTGCCAGCGGCGCCAGAACTCCGTGGCCGACTTCGACGTGTAGGGGTAGTTGAAGTTGCGCGGGTACTCGAAGCCCATCATCTTGCCGAGGCCGATGGCCATGTCCGAGTAGCCGGAGAAGTCGAAGTATATCTGGAAGGTGTAGGCGGCCACGCCCGAGAAGCAGCCGATAAAGCCGATTTCGGCCGCCTCGCGGGGCAAAAGCGAGTCGGCCAGCACGCCGGCGGTGTTGGCGAGCAGCACCTTCTTGCCCAGGCCCACGCAGAACAGCCGCAGGCCCTGAGCGAAGCCCTCCAGCGTGGTGCGGCGGTTATCGATCTCGTGCTCGATGTCGGCGTAGCGCACGATGGGGCCGGCCACCAGCTGCGGGAACATGGCGATGTACATGCCGAGGTACAGCGGGTTCTTTTGCACCTTCACCTCGCCGCGGTAGACATCCACCACGTAGGTGATGGCCTGCAGGGTGAAGAACGAGATGCCGATAGGCAGCGCCAGGTTCAACTCGGCGATGAACTCCTCGCCAATGGCGCGGTTGATGTTCTCGGCCAGAAAGCCCTGGTACTTGTAGAACCCGAGCACGAGCAGGTTGGCTGCGAGCGCCGCCACGAGCCAGAAGCGCTTCGGCGCCGTCTTGCCCTCGCCGCACTTGCCTATGATGAAGGCGAACAGCCAGTTGAAGCAGATGGAGGCCACCATGAGCCACACGTACACTGGCTCGCCCCAGGCGTAGAACAGAAGCGAGAACAGCAGCAGAACCACATTCTTCGCCGGCCGCCACGGCATGGCGAAGTACACCGCCAGAAACAGCGGCAGAAACGCGAACAGAAAAATAGTGCTGGAGAAGACCAACGCGAGTCCCTTCGAACTGTCATCCCGTCAATTTAGCTCAGGCAATGATACCTTAACTTTTCCTTAACGACGCATCAGCGCCGAAATTAGCATCATGCCCGCGGAGGGACCGAGGCGCGCCTCGCATAATCGCTATTGGGCATCGTAGCGAATCTGCACCTGATAGATGATCTTATTAACCGAATTCATTTCCTCACGCTCCACCGCCGTAGGCGCAATGGTCACGCCGAATTCCGTCTCGATGGCCACCAGCAGTTCAATGGCTGCCATAGAATCGAGCAACCCCTCCTCGAACAGATCGGCGTCGCGCTCTTCGCGAATAATCTCGTCGTCGCAAATCTCCTCGATGAGCTCGAGCATGCGCTCCTCGACGGAATTCTCAGCCATTGGTCAAACCTCCTATGACAGTGTGCATTTGCCCAGAGAAAATAGCCATGCCAAGCATGACCAGATTAATGGTAACAAACCATTGGAGAACCTTGTACCATTTCTTTTTCTTGTGCTTCTTGTGAAAGGAAGATTTCTTCTGGTACACGTCGGTGGCGCCCATGAGAACGCCATAATAGGCGCCATAGACCAGATAGTCCACGGTCAGCCCGTGCCAAGCGCCCATGAGCATGAAATTCGCCATGTAGCCCGCACAGGCCGTCTGAAGTCGGTCTTTGAACAGCTTGCGACGCGTCGCCGACTTCACCGCGCGCATGAACACGAAATCACGTAGCCACGTGGACAGCGTCATATGCCAGCGATCCCAGAAATCGCGCACATCGAGAGCAAGAAAAGGGGCGCGGAAGTTGCGCGGCGTCTTAATGCCGAAGCAGTAGCTGGCCCCCATGGCCATAAGGGAATAGCCAGCAAAGTCGAAGAACAGGTAAAAGCCGTACATATAGGCATCTTTCACCTGGGCGCCCAGCTCTTGCCACCAAGGACCGTCGCCCAAAGGAGCAGGGGTGAAGTAATGGTGGAACACCGTGCCCAACACTTTCTGATACACTGCTCCCACCAAAAGCAGCATAATGCCGCGAGCCAGCAAGTCCGCATACTCAGAAGCGGTATACCTTCGGTTCGCATCCTCAGTGAACCGCCGGCTGCGATCGATGGGGCCGGATGTGAAGGGTGTGAAAAACACCAAGAAGTACAAGTAATCAGTGAAGTTCATATCTTCAATGAGGTCATCTCGGATCTCGATAATGACCTGTATTGCCTTGAATGTGATGCAGGATATCCCCAGAAATCCCATGAGGTTCTGGTCGAATACGGCACCGATTTTGTAAACGACTAGAGGGGCAATAACGGCCGCGAGTGCCAACCGGTACTTCCAAAGCGCCTTTTGCCCCGACCGCCAACTGGAAAGCTCCCAGAACGTAACCGCACAGGCGATGGCGATGAACGCAACGAAAGCGAGCATGCCCTCCAAGTTCTCGCCGAAGAGCAGGAGCAGGAACGCCAACGAGGCCGCCAGTCCGTAATACTTGATGCGGCGCCCCGAGAAGCCGAGAATGGCCGCAGGTACTATGGCAACGGCCAGAAACACATAGAATGCCGGATCGATATAGAAGTTCATAATTGTCGAGCCCTACGCCAACGCCTTGCGATCGATTTTGCCATTGACGTTCAAAGCGAATTCCTCATGGAAGACGATCTTTTTGGGCACCATATAGTCGGGAACAAGTTCCTTAAGGGCCGCCTTAATGGCGCGCGCTCGAGCGAAGTCGGCCGTCATCCCCGGCTCAGCAAGACGTACGTGAGCTACGAGATGAGTCACCTTCCCGTCGCGATCGGCGGGAAGCACCACCGCCTCGGCCACTTCAGGTATCCGGACGAGGGCCTGCTCGACGTCGGCCAGCTCGACGCGAAACCCATTCAGCTTCACTTGGAAATCGAGACGGCCCAAACAGAAGAGCCGACCATCCGCGTCAAGATAGCCCTTATCACCGGTTTTGTAGCAACGCGTCACAGTGCCATCGGAGCCTTCCCTCTCGGAGAATACGGCCTCCGTCAGATCGGGACGGCCATAGTAGCCCGCCGACACCGTGTTTCCCGCAAGGTATATCTCTCCCACTTCCCCGCAAAGCAGCTCCTCACCGGTTTCCGGATCGCGAATAAGGGCACGCACGCCATCGCTCAAATAGCCCACGGGCAAAGGATTCACCTCACGTGCCAAGTTCTCGTCTACCACAATATCGGTGACCGCCTGAGTCTCGGTGGGGCCGTAGGTGTTGAGAACCCTCGCCTCGGGAAAACGTTCGATGATCTTCAGGGCCGTAGCGTTGCGAAACACCTCTCCGCAGAGAATGACGTTGTCGAGCCGGGGCAGGAGATCCTGGTCGAAAGAAGGATCAACCAGGCACATCTCGATAAAGGACGGCGTCGAAATCCATGTTGTAAGGTCACTTGCAGCCAGAGCGCCGAACGTGGCCCTCATGGACTGCTCGTCTTCGGACTCCAGGGAGAACAGGGTATAGCCCGAGGCCAAACCGGCGATAATGTCGAACAGGCTCACATCGAAGGTGTAGGGCACGCGGTTGAAGCTGACGCCGTCGGGCCGCTCGGGGAAAAGTGCGCGGAAATAGTCCATAAAGGCGTCCACGCAGCGCGAGGGCATCTGAACACCTTTGGGGCGGCCGGTGCTCCCCGAGGTGAACAACAAATAGAAGGGCGTCTCATCGGCAATCCAGCGGGAACTGTCCCAGGAGCGTCCCGCCAGGGCCGCCTCGCGAACAACGGCATCTCCGACGACTGAATCTGCCAGCGATGCGTCGCCGGGAAATTCGTCGTCAGACAACGTGATAACAAGAGGGTGCCCGATCTGATCCAAGATGTCGTTCACGCGATCGGACGGATAGGCGATGTCCACCGGGGCATAGGTCAGACCGGCCTTCGCAGCGGCGATAAAGCACACGAGCATGAGAGGCGACTTGTGGCCGTAAACCACCACGGGCTTGCCCTTTGGAGACCATTCGGCAAAGGAAGCGGCAAGAGAGTCGGACCAGGCGTCCAGCTCGGCGTAAGTCAGGCGCTGGCACGCATCCTCCTTTATCCGAGAATTGAAAAACGCCTCTTTCTCCGGATACTCAGCGCTCACTTCCCGTAGCCTTTCAAGAAACCTGCTCACGGTTGTGCCTCCCCTTTCTTTCATCGCGTCATCATTCACTCTCCATTGGCGGAAACGCCAATCGGCTCATCGTCAAAACCATGCTCAGAAGTTCTCATATACCGGCATCGCCGGCTCTCCAAACCCCGAATAAACGAGGAACCAAACGACCAGAGCGAGCATCGCCGCTGCAGCGGCGAACCACAGGATGGCACCGAGCCAAGTGTCGCTGAAAAACACCTCGAGAATCTTGTCCCTAATTCGCTTCATCGGCCTCATCCTTGCCCATGAAGAACTCGTAGATGTCGTGATTCACCTGCACCCAGCCCGTCCAGCCGAAATGGGCCATATCATAGAGAAAATAGGGATCGTACTCATAGGGCGAGTAGTCGACGTATTCAGCGCCCCGTTCTTCGCAGATCGCCTTCATGCGGTCGTACCAGATGGCCCGCACATCGGCGGTGTAATCGGTCTGATCGACCATAGCGCCTTTGAGGGGCATGAGAACGACTAACGGCTGGATACCTGTCTCCTGGCAGACATCGAGAAACAGCTCGAAATCCTCGAACTCGGTCTCCTGATAGGGCTCGTCGGTAAACGTAAGCCAGTCCTCGCGGCCGGCATACCATTTGTCGTACCCGCCGTTCTCGTACCAGCTATTGTAGATGCCCATGTCGTTGCTCGACGTCTGATCCGCTCCCTCGGCCTGCTCTTGGCTCATCCAGGCATCCCAATCGGGCACCTGGGCCTCACCTTGGGTGCGCCCCTCTGGCACGGGACGACTCTTGTTCAACTCACGCTCCGGCGCGTTCCAATCATCTTCTTCGTCGCTGAGCACCGCGTCCCAGTTTTTCGACGTATCAAAGATCTTCTGAACACCTTCGTTGATGCGATCCACGAAGGTCTTATCGGACGCCTCAGCATAGACTTCGTCCTCCGACACGCCGTACTCAACCATCTTCTTCTGAATATTCGCCTTCGTCTTGTCGCTCACCTTGGGATTGGCCATGAGGTCAGCGTAAGCCTCGGGCGAAAACGACAACCTGAAACATTTGGCGGGATTCTGGTAATCCATGAACCAGGAGATTCCGCAGAAGAACACCACTTTGTCGTCGGGAATGTCTTCAGAAAGCGCGCCCGCTTCAATGGCGTGCCACAGATCTTGGCAATAAGGCTGGCCCAAAAGGAACGTGTCCATACCATAATTGTTGTTCGCGAAAAAGTTCCCCGGGTGCGACGAGACCGTATCGGGATAAACCCAGCGAAACTCGGAAGTGCCGAGAACCACCTTGCAGTTATCGCCCTGGGCGTTTCTCTGCTTGATGGCCGCGCGCACGAAGTCCGGAGAATTGGAGCGCGCCTTCGCAGGCCATATCTGATAGGGAGTACTGGCGATCTGCTTCTCCAGAGCCGACGAGGACGCTGTGGCGCCCATAGCCACAGGGACGCACACGAGCGCTATCGCCAAAACCACTGCCACAAGACGCTTCAAAGCCTGCTCCTCCTCCGACGGAATCGATCCGCGCATCCACACAAAACGGGCGACGCTCTCGCGTCGCCCCCTAATTCAAAACCGAAATGCAGATTCATCGTAGCAGAATCGAGAAGCACTGGCGCAAAACTCCCCGCAGTTGCCCCGCATCAACATATCGCGTACACGCTATGTCCACAGGGTTTAACTTCTCCTTGCGCCAAAGTCGAGGCCATGACGAACCGGCGGATCACCGAGCGCAGCCATCGGCGCGGCGCCGCTCTGACAATGCTCGAGCGCCCTCGAAAATGCGTTTGCTGCTCTCGTAGTCAGAAAAACCGAACATGGCGTCGGCACGGCTTCGATATTCGGGCTCCATCTGGCAATCATTTTCCATGTAGCGTATGATGGCGTCCACTGTTTCCTCCAATGTGCGAGTCACAGGGCCAAAGCCGTCGATATCGTAGTCGAAGTAGCTGTCCTCACCGTACGTGTGACCACCGCTGAATACCGAATCGTACTGGCTGTACACCACTGGTTTGCGCTGGTAGCCAAAATCGAATCCCACCCCTGAGTAATCCGTCACCATGAGCGCCGACTCGCTCAGCACGCGCTCGTAGTCAGCCGACCCCTCCCCCACCTGCACAAGCTCATTGCCCTGGAAATCACCGGCTTGCTTCTCGAATGCAGGGTGCACGTAGAACTCGGCCGTGTACCCGTAACGCCTCATGGCGTCCAGCAGACGTTCGTCATTGATGAGGGCATTGTAAAATTTCCAGAAATCCGTGGATTTGAAATGATGCACATACTCGCGCGTGCTCGTGCCCGGGATGATCTTGCCAGCGATATTCGAGCGCCACGTGGGCAGAAACGCGATCTTCTTCTGAGTATGGACATCGCCGTAGGCGTCGTAACGAGCCATGCCCATGAGAGACACCTCATCCTCTCGGTAGCCATAAGCCTCGCTCAAAAGTGCATTGCGCTCCATCTGGGTGCTCACCGAGAACAACTTGATTTTCTTCGCCGGCTTACCCAGCATGAACGCCAGATCTCCAAAGAGCGTCCCATGGGTGAGGTATACGAAATCGTAATCCATGAGATCCTTCACGAACACGAGCTCGGGGCCGTAGGGGTTCACCATGGACTCTTCGGCGCGCGAGGACACCACCACCGAGGACAGCAGGAACAGCAGCTTGTAGCGGAAGGTGGTCGGATCAATTACGTGACCGTACTTGGCCACCGAGGCGTAATCGGCGCTCGACTTCTCCAAAGCGAAGTACATCTTAGCGCCGCGATAGCCGGATCGCTTCATGGCATAACGGTACACGTTCTCGGCGTTGTCGCCTGCCTTCCACTCCTTGTCGCCGAAGATCCAGATGGGTTTCTTGAACAGCAGTCGATGAACCCGGTAGCACAGACGCAGCCAAACGTACTCGAAACGCAATCGGGACGTCCCCTTCTTCGAGCGTAGGATCTCCGCCCAACGACGCAGCTCGGACACGACGGCCATGCGCCACGTGGCGCGATAGGTGCGCAGCTGCTTGCCGATATGCTTCACCATGACGCCGCCGAAACGATGGTAGTCGCGCTTCATTGACTGGCTGAAAATAGCGAAGTTGCCATAATGAGGCGTGAGGATGACCTCCTGGACACGCCCGCAGAACCTCGCGCGGAACGAGAAGGAGCGCTCCGGCTCCAAAGGCAGATCGAGCGTGAACCGCATACCCTTGCATACCGACTCTTTAGCCAGAGTGCGACGATTATCGGTAGGGAATGGGGATAAATGCGCATTGAAGCGCTCACCGCTCTTCTCGTCGCGAACGAATAGCTCGAAGGGCATTCCCAATATGTCGATGTCCGTCGTTCCCTCAATATGCAGCGTCGTGCCTTGGGGAGTGATCTCGTAAAGATAGCAGGGCGCCTTCGCGTTCATGCTGATGAGCTGCATACCGTCGAGCAACCCTCGATCGCGGTCAACCCAAACCAGTTCCTTAAAGACATCCACCCCGTATTTGAGGCGGTACAGAACGATTTTCTTTTCGCGAGTAAGCCAGCGCGCATTGGCGATGACGTCAGCATCGGCGTCCGCGACAATCTTGCGCACAGCGGCCGACCAATTCGCGGCGTCCTCGGCGGACAGGGCATCGCTCGCCTTGCCCAAAAGCTGCCACCCGATGATGTAGAGCGCCACCGCCTGGGCAAAGGGAAGCACCCGCCCCTTGGCACGGCGCGACGCCTCGAGCACGCGCTCGCACACATCCAGATTCTGCATAT
The DNA here is from genome assembly GCF_024462535.1 of Adlercreutzia sp. DFI.6.23. NCBI lineage: Bacteria > Bacillati > Actinomycetota > Coriobacteriia > Eggerthellales > Eggerthellaceae > Adlercreutzia > Adlercreutzia sp. DFI.6.23. Next base: position 104,621 of record NZ_JANGBP010000008.1, on the reverse strand, counting down.
GCTTGGAATAGGTAATGACCTGGCTCAGAGACGAACCGTCCTGCCGCTTTCGGTAGAGATACGTGCAGAAAGGAGTAACCGCGTAGGCGCACTTGTGCAAAATAACCCGGTTGACGAACAGCGTATCCTCCGACGTAGTCAGATCCTCGTCGAATCGGATATCACCGATAGCTTCGCGCAGAAAGAAGCAGTTCCCAATCGTACTCTGGATGTCGCAGGGGCGATCTCCCAGACGGATGATGGAATCCTTGTCTTTCGGGAAACGGTAAGCCAAGGGATGGGTGTGGTCCTCGCCCTCGAAGAGGGTGAGCTCGCCAACGAGAACGTCGACGTTGTTCTCCTGGTTGTCGAAAAAATCCACGGCATAGGCAAACGATTCCGGCGTCCATTGGTCGTCACTGTCCAGGCAGGTGACGATGCGCCCGCTGGCCCGGTCGAGGCCGGCGTTGCGCGCCGAGGAGACGCCTCCGTTGGGCTGCTGGTGAAAAACGACGTTGGCTGGGTAGCGATCTTGGAACGAACGACAGATGGCGGCGCTGCCATCAGTGGAGCCGTCGTCGACGATAACGACCTGAACGGCGTCCATCCCCACTGTTTGGGCAGCCACCGATTCCAGAGTCTCGCCCAGATACTCCTCGGAATTGTACACGGGGATCACGACGGATATTTCAAAATCTGACACTCTCGCTCCTCCAGCCTCGGAAAACGCCTCTCTGCCATCACACATTGCATCGAGTACCCACGCCTGACGGCAGTCCTCATATGATAGCACAAGGGCTCGGCGCAACATTTTGCTCATTTGCCGTAGGCAAGCTCCTTTGCAAGAGGGAAGGAAATCTTTTGGTCTATCATATAAGGTCAGCTCATTCGTTGAGACGAGCCCCTCGCCGGGCGACAAAGGAGTTTGCAGTGAACATTACGGTATTTGGCGCGGGAAACCTCGGCCTCGCCTGCTGCGCGGTGCTTTCGCAGGACAACGACGTCACGCTTTACACCACGCGACCCCATAAGAGCCGCGAAACGCTCGCATACACCTACGAAGAAAAGGCCGTCGCATCGGCGACCTTCACCGTTACCGACGACATGGCCCGGGCCTGCAACGCGGAACTGATCCTGTGCACCTACCCCGCGTTTCTCCGGCAGCAGTTCGTCGCCGACGTAGAGCCTTATGTCGGCAAAGGCACCCTCATCGGCTTTGTTCCGGGCTACGGGGGCGTGGAATACTACTGCCAGGGTCTCATCACCCGCGGCGTCACCGTCTTCGGGCTGCAGCGCGTGCCCTACGTGTGCCGCTCGAGCTGGGACGAGCGCACGGCCGGAATTCTGTCGGCGAAAGAAACGCTGTACGTGGCCACGCTCCCCAAGGGTCGAACCGCCGAGGTGGCCGCGCTTCTCGAGGATCTTTTCCATATTCCCACCGTAGCTCTCAAGGAGTTCCTCGCGGTAACGCTGGTACCTTCAAACCCCCTGTTGCACACTTCGGGCGCCTACGGCGTCTTCAAAGACTACCAACCGGGCGACACCTATCCCGAGCAGCTCATGTTCTACGAGCAGTGGAACGACGACACGTCGCGCTTCCTTCTGGCTTACGACGACGAGCTGCAGGCAATCTGCCGCGCCCTCGCCCCTCTCGATTTGAGCGAGGTGGTATCGCTGCGCGAGTACTACGAGTCCCCCACTCCTGAGGCCATGACTCGCAAGCTGAAGAGCATCCGGGCCTTCGAGGCGGTCAAGGTACCCCTGAGCCCCACCGAGGACGGCACATTCCTGCCGAACTGGAACGACCGCATGTTCACCGAGGACTACCCCTTCGGCGTGGCCATCATCAAGGACATCGCCTCCATGGTCGGCGTGCAAACGCCTACCATCGACACCCTCCTCGATTTCTATCGCGCGCAAACTGGCACTAGCTACCTGAACGCCGACGGTACTTCCAGCAAAGACGCTGGCGCCAGCGCCATGCCCCGCAACTTCGGCCTCACCGACAAAGAGGCCTTCATCGAGTTCTACCAATCGTAAAGGAGACGACCCATGGCATTTTACGTTGACGAGCACATCAAGAACACCGAGCGCGTTTTCCCCGACCAAGGCCGCTATGGGATGCTCCGTTACGACATGAACGAGAACCCGGAAGGGTTGCCCGCCTGGTTCGTGGACGAGGTCAAGGCCGAGATCACGCCGGAGTACCTGTCCATCTACCCCGAGCCCGACCGCTTCCTCACGAAGTACGCGAAGTATGTGGGCGTTCCCCGCGATTGCGTTACGGCCACCAACGGCACCGACCAGGCCATCCGCTACCTGCTGCAGACATTCTGCGGACAAGGGCACGACGTGGTCACCGTGGCCCCCTCCTTCGAGATGTACTGGGTGAACTGCAATATCCTCGGACTGAACCATGTGCCGGTCGCCTACAACGACGATCTGTCCTTCAACATGGAAAACCTCATCGCCGCCATCGGCCCCAACACCGACATCGTCGTGCTGCTGAACCCGAACAACCCCGTGGGCGACGCCTTCAGCCGCGAGGACGTCATCGCAGCCATCGAGGCAGCCCGCGCCGTGGACGCCGTGGTCATCATCGACGAGGCCTACCATTACTTCTACCCCAACACGTTCATCGACTTGACACAGACCTACGACAACGTCATCGTCATGCGCACCTTCTCGAAGCTGTTCTCGCTGGCCGCTTGCCGCCTGGGCGTTATCATCTCGAACCCGACCATCATTCATTACGTCGAAAACGCCAAGCTCACCTTCGATGTGAACGCTCTGGCGCTGCTGTTCGGCGAGAAGATCCTCGATCACCCCGAGATTGCCGAGGAGCTCATCGCTGCCGAGCGCGAGGGCCGCACGTGGACCATCGAGACTTTGCAGGAGCAGGGCTATGAGGCCCGCCCCTCCGAGGGGAACTTCATCTTCATCCGCACCCATCGTCCCGCACCGGAGGTGGCGGCCGACCTTGAGGCCCGGAACATCCTAGTGAAGTCGTGGAAGTCCGGCATGCTCGCCGACTTCCTGCGAGTGTCCACCGGCTCGAAAGCCGCCATGGAGAAGTTCGTGGACGCCCTTTTGGAAGTGGACGCTGCCTAAGTTGGGCATCCGGGGGCGCACCGCCGACGAGCGGCGCGCCCCCGCATCGGCCCTGCCCCATCCTGCGGCCCAGCCGCACCCCCCCCCAAGCGAAGGATCAAGCTGTGAAGAAAGTCATCACCTACGGCACGTTCGACCTGCTGCACCACGGACACGTAAACCTGCTGCGCCGGGCGAAGGAGTTGGGCGACTACCTGATCGTGGGCGTCACTTCCTCGGACTTCGACAAAAACCGCGGCAAGATTAATGTGAAGCAATCGCTGATGGACCGCATCGAGGCCGTGAAGGCCCTCGGCATTGCCGATGAGGTGATACCCGAGGAATACTACGGCCAGAAAATCGATGATATCCGCAACTACGATGTGGATATCTTCGCTATCGGGTCTGACTGGCGCGGGCACTTCGATTACCTGAACGAGTACTGCGAGGTAGTGTACCTCGATCGCACAGAGGGCATTTCCAGCACCCAGTTGCGCGAAGGCGGCCATCACATCGCCCTGGGCATCGTGGGCGCCTCGCGCGACATCGCCAAGTTCATCGACGAGTGCAAGTACGTGAGCGGTGTCGATGTAGTGGGGGCGTTCCCCGACAGCGACGAATTCGACCTAGCGGGAAAGACGGCGCTGTTCGGATCGCTCGAGAAGCTCATCGAGGCAAGCGACGCGCTGTACGTCGCCAACGCTCCCGAGCGCCGCTTCGCCACGGCGAAGGCGGGGTTGGAGGCCGGCAAAGACGTGCTGAGCGAATCGCCCGTGGCGCTGGCCGCCTCCGAGGCGGAGGCGCTGTTTGCCGTGGCCGACGAGCGCGGGCTGGTGTTCCACGAGGCCGTGAAAACCGCCTACGCGCTGGCCTTCTCGCGCCTGACGTTGCTCGTCAAAAGCGGCATGATCGGCTCACCGGTCTCCGTGCGGGCCACCTGCACAAGCCAGGCCTTCACGAGCCCCGCAGGCAGTCTCATCGGCTGGGGACCCATCGCCTGCCTCCCCATCTTCGAGATGCTGGGCACCGACTACACGGCAGCCAGCGCGGCGTCGCTCATGAGCCGCACCGACGGCACCGACGTGTACACGAAGGTGGATTTCATCTATCCGGGCGCCTGCGCGTCCATCGAGGTGGGCAGCGGGGCAAAGTCCGAAGGCGAGCTGGTCATCGCAGGCACCAAGGGCTATGTGTACGTGCCCTCTCCCTGGTGGAAAACCGATTACTTCGAGGTGCGCTTCGAGGACTTCTCCAGCAATAAGCGCTACTTCTATCAGCTGAACGGCGAGGGCATCCGCGACGAGATCTCCGTTTTCGCGAAGACCATCCAGGACGGCAAGAAGCCCAACCTGGACATCACCCGCGACCACACCATCGCCCTCAGCCGCCTTATCGAGAACTATCGCAACGGCCAGATGCAAGTCTACAACCTAGGAACCGAATCCGAAGGCTGCAGCATCAGCTTCTTCCAGAATTAGAGGAAGACAAGCGTGCGCCTTCGCAACAAAAGTAAAAACGCTAGACGATCAGCGGATAAAGCCGAGCGAGGCCATATGAATTGCGAAGCATTGCTTTTCGATCCGGACATCGATGAAGGCGGCTTAATCGCAAGAGCGGGAGACTGCTTCGCTCCACGAAAATACTGTGTGAAATTTTATCCAAAAAACCGTACGGAAAGTCTCCACGGTTTTTTGCACGACATCTCCTTAAAACAACTTCCTACAGTTGAAGTAGTGATTAAAGCGCTTGATGACGAGAGCTCGTCGGGGGAATGCAGATTCACATTAGAAACTGAGGAGGGGGTATGGAGCACAATCAGCCATTTCACAATCCATGTATACGATGAGTTTCGAAACAAGGGCGTCGGCACCGATTTAATTCTCTGTATGCACTTTATTATCAATTCAATTGATAGAAACCTTGTGAAGATGACTCACTCTGAGATTAATCCAGAAGACGAGAGTTATTTTTCTCGCTTACTTGCTTTTTATAGACGAAGCGGATTTCCGCCCTCCAGATATTTGCAATACAGGACACAGAAGTCATCTACATATTCCAAATACTTCCCACCTACACCATAGGCTGAGAGGAATTCTCTCGATAAGACTCCAAGATCGTGAGTTTTGGGGAAATGGTACGTATTTTTGAATAATAGATATTTGAAGCCAACCTCAATAGCCTGCCTTCCCACAAAGACAGTGGCAACTGAATCTGGATGGGTGCCTGTCAACACATTGAAGATATTAATGTACTCAAGCCAGTAATCCCTCCAAAGCGCCGTACGTTCCGCTACGCCAAAATCGGTAGCGGTTCCGTCAACTGAGCGAATACGTTCCACCGTTTCCTCGATAGATAAACCTGAAGAGAAGATGAATTCCTTTCTCGATTCCCAGTTGCTATCTTCATGAGGGGCGCCATTGAACAAGGGAGCTTTGCCGTAGTTAACGTGGGTCGCCGCGAAAGCTCCATCAAGCTGTATTACATCTTCATAGCTTAGTTCGTTTCCGAAAGACGCAAAGAGGCTCATACCAATACTTCCTGCGATACTAAATGCATTTCCTGAGCAATCCGCAATGCCGTCAATTGCGCACCGTCCCGTGATCGCCATGCCCTGCCACATAGCGTTCTCCCTCTACTCCGTAATAGCCCAAGGCAAGTACAAGAGGCCAGGTAATCGTAATAAGCGATTCCATAAGCCCGACGACAAGAAGACAACCAAAAGCAGACAAAACAACGGTAGAGCCCACACGCGCAGAAACCATCTTACTCGCAGCGAGAAGAATCAATATACAGTACAAGACAACGCCAATGAGGCCGCCAGACACTAAAACATGTAGAAAAAAAATTATGTGCGTTATTGTAAAGATAATCATTGAAGAATAGAGGGAATCGAACACTTGCACCATAACCTAGCAACAAATGCCCAGGCGCCATCATCGAGAGCACGCCTTCCCATACAAAAGTGCGCAGCGTGAAAGTTGTCGTCTTTCCCAAAACGCCCACCAAGATGGGGGCGAACAGCTCTTGCACCTTCACCACCATCAGCAATACAACCGTAACGGCATAACCTCCCAACAAGCTAAATCCATTGACCAAGGAGGCAATGCGGGGCAATCTGCAGAGTGCGAGCAGGATGAAAAAGAACAGTATCGCAATGACCGATGTGGCGGAGTACGAAACGAGAAACTGAACGCAACCAATAGCCGCAAACATCACCGAACGCGCAGACAGACGACGTCCCTTCCGACGATCGAGCAGCAACGAGCAGACGATGGAGGGGAGAACGATATCGATCGACGAGTTCTTGTGGCCAAAGAAATTAAACGGTTCACGACCGCCGAAGTTGAACCCATCGGGAAAGGCCAGAATAGATACGGTATTGCAAATGGAGAGAAACCCGGTGACCACAAGAAGCGCGATCAGAAAATCCGTCATATGCCTTTGTCGAGCATACCCCACCATCAGCACAGCTACCGCTAGGGGCATCCAGTCGAGGAAGCATTGCACGTAAATCCATCCCCGACCGAAGCCCTCGTTCAGAAACGTCGAGAGAAACATGACCGCCACTATCGCAAGGGCGATGCCCGAGAAGATATCGAGTCGCTTTCTAACCGCCCCTAAAAAGAGTGTGACGATCGCAGCAAATATTTGTAAACCCAGGAGAACGGAACTATAGTCCAGCACCAACACATTGAAGAAGCCAGTCGGTGGATAAAACGGAATCAGGAGCAACGCAAACATGAGAACGTAGCGCCAGTCCGCGCAAGGACGATTCACGTAGCCGGGTACACTGGGACGACGCGAGCGCACGTTGGGACGCGCTAAGGTTTCGTCCACATGTCCCGACCCGTTAGACCGCGATCCCGATTCTCTATCTTCATGCCTCGTTTCCAAAATTCGCCTTCCTGTGTTGCGCAATAGACCCCAATAGGTGCTGGTCTATCGAATGATATATCCGCAAGGGCTATCAGAGACAGCAGACACCCCATCAAGCACAAAAGCAGAAGAAGTTCGAAGGCGTTACGTCTGTTCGCAAGGCAGAGAAAGGAGCGTCGGGGAAGTTTATCCAATTTACTTCCCCGACGCATAAAAGGCCACGCTACTTTCCGCAGCATCCGTTCTTCCGACAGGTTATCGGATGGTCGGTTGGCACCCAATCCCGGGGTCGTCGTCAATGATCTTTTAGCGCGCAGCGAGCAGTGCGTCTTACGCTTGCTACAACGGGTCTGCAGACGCCGTTTTCACTTCCCCGTTGAACAGATCAGCAAAATCCAGCAGGCTCTTTTCTGGCATGGGGCTGTAGGTGGCGAAATCTGCTGCAGGGGTAATGATTCTTTTGGCGGCACAGAAGAGCATTTTATGGCGTCGCGAGCCGAAGCGCACGGTCTTGCCGTGCACGCCAGGACGCGGCATCGCCTGCCCGGAGTGCACGGCATAGTAGCGCACGATACCGTCGTTCTGTAGGCTGTCACGCTCGAACATCATCCGCGCCTCGTCTCCGGCATCGGATCCATCGGAGTAAAGCCAAATATCGGGGCCCGCCGATAGTCGTCGGATCAGGCGACGATCGAGGCGGGTCTTCCATCGGGGCACGCGGCCGTCATGCTGCTCCAAAGCTGCCCGAAGGGCCATCCCCTCTAAGCGGTCCACCACTATCTTTGATCCGTCCAAATCCGTCCGCACCCGCCACGAGCCAACGATACGCTCGTTGCGCAGTGCATGAGCCGACCTCGCCAATACCTTTACCGACCATGCCAGGGGAATGGTCGCCCCGCCCAGGCGCAACTCGAGCCAGATATCCTCGCTCTCGCCCAAGTCGCGTGCGAAGCTGAACTGGAAGGAACGGCCCAGCCTCACCGTTGCCGTCGGACAGCCCTCCACGGCCTCCGTCAACACCAGAGTGTCCGCGCTGCCGCCGCGATCGGCCTTTCGGGGGCGCCGACGCAGCAGCAATTCCACGCCCCCTCCCCAACCGGCGAAGAACGGAGAGCTCAGCGTACCGGATACGTGCAGCTCGCCATCGCGCACGGCAATCCGCGTCAGCGTCGCGCTTGCGCAGCCGGCAGCAAACACGAGGGCGTCGCCCCGCAACACCGCAAGAGCGCCGGGAGCCACACGCCAGCGCAACGGTTCGCGGCGCTTCAGGCTCAGTGCGAACAGTCGATGCTCCTCCCGCAGATTGGGGTGCCTCAGCACCAGATCGTCGTCCACGCGCTCCATGAGGCTCCCTAGTCGGCCCAGCGCCCTATCGTAGGCCGCGCCCTCCAAGTGCGTGGGCAGCGCGATGCCCGCCTTCAGCTTCCACGAGAGATCGTTCACGAGCAGTCCCTGGATATAGAGGGGCACCTCGTTGCCGTAGCGGCCGAAAAAATCTTCGAACAACGCGATGTTGTTGCCATAGAGGCGCTCCGGCTGGCGCAGCGCGGTGGATGCCCCCTCGTCGCTGCGCATCCACCGGTATTCGGCTTCAGCGCAGAAGCCCAGTTGCATGCTGCGCTGGAGCACATCGGTGCAGTACTTTTCGTCCTCGTGCACGATGACGCCATTGGCGGGCGCGAAATCGAAGAGCACATTCCCGTCGAAGCGATTGCGCACGGCCACGTTCATGGTGGCTTGGGCAATCGTGGCGTTTTCCGGAAGCGTCAAATCGTAGACGCCCGTCTCTCGCAGTACATCGTAACGGTGGTGCAGCCGTTGGCGCTTCCCGTCGCGAATCGACACGATGGGATAGGTAGCCAGTTCCACTTCCTCGGGGCATGATTCGAAAAACTTCGAGACATTCTCCAGCGTCTCGGGGCTTAAGGAGTCGTCCGGGTCGAGGAAGAAGAGATAGCGGCCACGTGCGGCCCGGATGCCCGCATTGCGCGCCTCGGAGACGCCGGCGTTCGACTGCGCGATAACGCGCACCCAGGGACGCTCTGCGGCGAAGGCCTCGCAGAGCGCAAGGGACTCATCCGTCGAGCCGTCGTCGATAAGCAGAACCTCGAGATCGCTCTTGCTGATGGTTTGGCGCTCCAGGCAATCGAAGCACGCTTTCAAGTGCGGAGCCTTGTTGTACACGGGAACGACGACGGAGGCCGCAGGCCGACGATCTGAATATGGCTCGCGGTCGGTCATTGGCTATCCCTTCAACGACTTCTCAAGGATCTCCCGACCGAGCGCGAACTCGATGATGCGGTCCGTCGCATGGCCGTCGCACGCGCCCATGAAGCGGTCGCGGAACTTATCCACCTCGGACGAATCGAAGCTCTCGGCGCTTTCCGCAATCGCCTGAACCACCTCTTCGGTCGAGGTGCAGACAGGGCCGGGGGTGAGCGCGTCGTAATCGTAGTAGAAGCCGCGCCAATCAGCGTACTCGCCCTGATCGAAGGCGAAAAACACCATGGGCCTGCCGAAAAGCGAATACTCGAACACAAGCGAGGAGTAATCGGAGATCACCGCATCTGCGCTGCAGATAAGCTCATTGATGGCGATATCGTGCGTGACATCGAAGGCGAAATCATGACAACTCTCCGGTATGGCGGGCAGCTCGCGCACAAAGGGGTGATGTTTGATGAGAAGCACCGCATCCTCTCCCATGGTACGTTTCATGGCCTCGATGTCGAGGGCGGTCGGCGCTTCCGCATGGGCCACTCGGCCTCGGAAGGTGGGGGCGTACACAACCACGCGCTTGTCCTCCGCCTCGGGAACCAAGGACAGCAGCTTATCACGGCTTTTCTTCAAGTACGCCTCGTCGAAGAACACATCGGTGCGGCTCACGCCTACCGGCTGAACAATGCCAGGCTCATCCTGCAGCACCATGGCCTCTTCGTAGGCCCATACGACCTCCGGGCTGCTCACCGTGACAAGTGAGAGGTTCTTGTAGAACGGATGGCGCAGGATCTCATCGCGAGATCCTCCAAAGATGAGGTCGGCGGTGCTCATGCCCCATTTCTTGAAAGCGCCGCATCCATGCCACAGCTGAACCACCGTCGTTCCCTCGCGCAGCGGCAGACAGCTTACGACGTTGGAGGCATCGTTCAGAAAGACACACTGGGCAGTAGCGAGATCACGGACGGCCTCGATGCAGTTGCGATAATACTGACGCAGCCTCACGCGGGTCTCGCCGAGTGAAATGAATTCAATGTCGAGCTCGGGGACGCGGCTCAGGCGCTCGTAGAGAACCTCGAAGCTTTCAGGAACGGACGGTTCCTTGTTTTCCAGAAAGACGACCTTTCCCGGCTGAATGGGCTGCTCGGCGCCCCGGCGGTATTCGCTCGGCAGAATGCGGAAGAGAAGCAGATCCTTTGCCCATTGGCGCATCCGATGAAGGACGGCGCCCTTCGCTCGTGCCAAAAGCGGCTTCTTCTCACTGGTCTCGCTCATCGCTCCCTCACTTGGATGACCCTACATATTCCAGCGGATGACCGTCTTGCCCATGGGCTTGCGGATGTCCGTCTCGAAGGCCGCCGAAATATCCGATATTTGCCGCGCCTCGTTCACGCTGCAGACGAGGGCGGCGAGGTAGTCCAGAACCTCTGGATGCTCGCGGTAAAGCTGCACCGTGGCTTCGAAGTCCTCGCGGCCGCTGCGGCTGCTGCCAAACAGGCGCAAGCCCTTTTCGAGCACCATGCGCGTATTAATGGGCACGTTGTTCTCGGAGACGCCAAGCAGCGATACCGTGCCCTCGGGGTTGATGCGGTCGATGATCTGCTCGATGGCGGCGACGGATCCCTCGCCGCCCGCGCATTCGAAGGCGTGATCGACGAGCCCTACGCCGCTCACGTCATCGACCAGATGCGTCTCGTCGGCGAATGTAAAGTCGTGCAGCTTCGATTCGTTGCGACCGAATACGACGACCTTCGCATCAGGGTATCTCTTATGTAGAAGCAGCGAGACGATGTAGCCCATGTTGCCGTCGCCCCATACGCCGATACGATCGCGTCGTCCGTGGGCGATTTTATCGAAACGAGAGATAGCATGGGTGGCCACACTTACGAGCTCGGTGAAAGCCGCCACCTCGCAATTCACGTCCTGCGGAAGTAGCACCACGCGTTCCGGCGGAAGGATCGTGCTCTCTTGCATGAACCCATCGAAACCGCTGCCACAGAAACGGCTGGACCGCAGGTAGTTCTCGGCGATGAACTCATCCTGTTCAATGGGGGCATTGGGAAGCATGACAACGATATCGCCGGATTGAAAGGCACCCGTGCTGTCGCTGACCACACGACCGATGCCCTCGTGGATGAGCGCCATAGGCAGTTTCTTGGCAAGTACTTCCTTACTGCGCGTTCCCTGATAGTAGCGCTGGTCAGCGTTGCAGATGGAGAGATACGTCGGCCGGACGATGACTTTGTCGGTAGTATCTTGCGACACGACAACCGGCTCGATAGTTCGGGGGGCTGTAAGGCGATAGACGGTGTTCAGCATTGGCTAGGCCTCCAGCATCGCTTCTGCCACGCGCAGATCCTGAGGATAGGTGATCTTGATGTTCGACACATCGCCGCGCACCAGAGCCACTTTCTTGCCACGCAGAACGAAGGCCTTGCAGGCGTCGGTGAGAATAGCGCTCTCCTCAGGAGTGAGCGACTCCAGCGTTTCGCGCAATTCGCGCATGTTGAAACTTTGAGGAGTCTGGCCTTGGTAGAGCACGCTGCGATTCGGGATAGAGGAGATGAGCTCGCCGTCGAGGCTCTCAACGATGGTGTCAGTGGCGGGCACGACGGTATCGCAGGCGCCGTGAGCGAGGGCTGCGGCGATGTTGTCCTCGATGATGCGCAGCGAGACGAAGGGGCGCACCGCATCGTGAGTGACGATGATAGAGGTGTCATCTGCCTGGCATTCGTCCTCGAAGTAGCGGATGGCGTTCATGATGGTGTCGTTGCGCTCGGCGCCACCAGCAATAACAGCGACCTGGCCGGCGTACTGCGGGCAATGCTTGGCGATGATGTCCTTCGTCTGCTGAACCCAGGTTGCCGGCGTGAGCACGAGGCTCCCATCAAAGCATCCGGCAGCGCAGAACTTTTCCAGCGTATGAACGAGAATGGGCTTGTCGCCCAGATAGAAGAACTGCTTCGGCTTGTTAGGGTTCCCCATCCGAACCCCCGACCCTCCCGCAAGAATAGCAGCAAACTGCATGGATGCTCCTTAAGCGTTGCGTGCGACGCCCTGCGGCCGCCGCGAATCTTGTTACACCCGCAATTCTACCATTGAGCCTCAAGCAAACCGCCTCCTTCACGTCAGGCGCACAATGGGGCCTTTTCATCAAGATTCAGGCGGCGCTTATATGTGACATTGGCGCCACGGTGCGGTCGATCGGTTGATAATCGCAGCGGCATCTGACACGCACTAAATCACGATGGTGCGCCTATCGGCCGCCACACCCTGACAAGAGGCTCCACCTCGCGTTCTCGTACTTGCTCCAACGATCGGTCTTTTAAAGTTACCCAATGAGAACTGTTATCACGTTCCGCTATTTGATTTAATCTAGAATGCTGTATTCATTTCGATCCAAAATTAACCGCTATGCTAAAATCAGCGTCTGAAATGCAATAGACACAGATGGGGCCACAGTGGATAGCACAAGCAGCTTCTTTTTCTCGGATATGGAAGACTTCGAAGAATTCGATTCCGAAATCAGCCGGTACCTAAAAGATTTTTCCACGGAGGGTAAAGAGCAAGTTTACTTGCTGCGTGCCCCCCTACTGTGCAAAGACAAATATGAAATGAGCACAAAGCACTTCATCATCGCGATACCTGGCAGAAAGATCATCCTCGGCGCCGTCGAAGAGGAATCAAAGTCTTTTCGCGACTATTGCGACGACGTCATCGATGACCTAAGTATGCTATCGAAAACTTATTCATACGAAAACGTGATAGGGCGCCCGCGCCTGTGGGAAAATACTATGTTTTTGCAAAGAGATTCTATGGCGAACAGAGAGAGAGAATCGCCGAGGTGCTCGAGGAAAGTCGCATATGTGGATCGGAGAGAGATCGCCGCATCTCCAGCCTACTTGTTTCACTTGCCATTGGAAGTATAAACGACGTCAAAGATCTGAGGTTAGACCCCGGCTCTAACCTCCTCCAGAAGGTGCGACAGAAAATAGTTCTTTACGATGGGGACCAGAGTCGTTTTATTTATCGTCACTTGAATAAACTCCGAATCGTAATACAGGGATTGGCGGGTACTGGTAAAACAGAGTTATTGCTCCACAAGCTTCGAGAGTTGTACACTGATCATCCAAATGGGACTAATAATAGAATTTTTTTCACATGCTACAATAAAGTTCTAGCAGATCAATTGCGTCAAAGAATTCCTATCTTCTTCGATTCGATGAAGGTGAATGAACAAATAGCATGGGATACCAGGCTATTTGTCGCCGCAAGTTGGGGATCATTTAATGACCCTTGTTCAGGATTATATAGATACGCGTGCTTTGCCTACAATATCCCTTTTTTAAACTACAAACAAGCTTCCTCGTTAGATACCGCATGCCAGAGAGCCCTCAATGAAATACCCGAAGACGCACGCCCCTGCTTAGACTATATCCTTGTAGACGAGTCCCAAGACTTTCCAGCTTCTTTCTTCGACCTCTGCGAACGCATGGCCAGCAAAAGCGTTTACATAGCCGGCGACATCTTCCAAGACATCTTCCAAGTATCAGAAGCTAGCACCGTAGAAGTCGACTACCTACTCAACAAGTGCTATCGAACGGATCCGCGAACATTACTATTCGCCCATGCGCTCGGCTTCGGCCTATGCGAAACCCCCATCATCCGATGGCTCACCCCTGAGGACTGGGCAGCAAGCGGCTACGAGATAAATGCTCTTTCCGATGATAAGGTCAGAATCATGAGACAGCCGGTCAACAGACTGGGACTGCAGGAGGGAGAATTAACCGATCCCCCAATTTCGATTAGATACACAACAGATTTCGAGTCGGAAATCATCAGCATCATCAGAGAGATCAAAGCAAAATACCCAGAAGTTTCTCCTGGCGATATCGCCATTATCTTCCCTGGAAAAACGAATCCCAATTACGCTATAGCAGACAAACTCCAAATCCAGCTGCATTTGGAGTTTGGCTGGAACTCGACAAAAGGCTACGAATCAAAGCATACGGATCGCGAAGCTGTATACATCAGCAATAGATATAACATCAAGGGGCTGGAGTTTCCCTTTGTCATATGCTATGCCATCGGAGAGATTTCGAATAGCCTCGCCCTCAGAAACGCGCTGTATATGATCTTAACAAGATCTTTCCTTTCGTCATACCTTGTCGTCAATGCCGAATCTCCTGGGGCGATAGCGAAATACGACGAGGCAGCAAAACATCTTGAGACCCACCCGTATCTAGACGTGAGGCTTCCGACACAAGAGGAAATAAAACGACAAGAGGAATCGTTACTGCAGCACGCCGTCGAGAGAAAATCACTTTTAGAAATTATTGACGAATGCCTTGAAGATTCTTCTAGCATTTTCCCTGACATCGAAAGTGTCCGAAGTAGCATTTCTTCCCTATTAGGAGAAAAAGCCAGCGAACTCGAGGAAGACGAAATCAAAAACAAAATTGAAGCCATCCTGAAAGTAATATAATTTATCGTTATGGACTTTTTTTACGCATTGGAACGTCATAATAATCTTTGCGCAATCAGAAACAAAAGAGATTATGTCATTTTCCTGTCAGAGGTGCTCAAAGTCGCACTTGTATCCAGCGTCTTTACTTCAAGTCGACGCTTGGAGGAAGGATGCGAATTTGTCAAAATAGACGGCGAAAACAACAGACTATCAGTTCACACATTACGACAAATTCAATCAGTTGGAATCCCTTCTCTCAATTTTTCTCACAATGGAGATGGAGATCCTTTGTCGATAACATTCAAGGGAGAAAACATCGACAGCATTTTCTTTTCATTCATCATCAAGTTGGCAAATTTGCAAAACAATCTTTTGATCTCGGACATGGAAAACACTCTTGCGAACTGTGCCGCGGAATACACACCAGACGTTAACCCCAAACTAGCAGAAGACTTTTTAGTTTGTTTGTACGAAAATGATGCATCATATTTTCGCCAGGATCACGATCCCGAAAGAGCCGATGGAACTATCCACCCTCTCAAGCACTTAGACATATTCTATTCTGATCGCTCGTCGGTTAAATACGGCACAAACTCTATGCTCGACCACAGTGATCTGAGTTCTATGGTGAGCAAAAAAACACCTGCATATTACCTGTCAGCCTCCAAGAAATAGCGCAAATTGCACTGAACAAAAGGCTAGTCAGTTGAGGTTTTCGGTGCTCTTTTACGGTGACCTCACGCCCTAAGATACAATAACACGAGCGTCTATAAGCGAACGAAAGGGAGGGGATGCACATGCGCAAAGTTGCCGTCGCTCTAGCCACTGGAGCTTTAACTGCGTTTTACGCTCTCCTCTCGTTACTCTCCACGCACCAACGCATCGTTTGCATCAGCCGGCAGAGCGACAGCGCACCAGTCGACTTTCAGCTCATTAAGGAGTATTGCGAGCGGCGCGATCCGCCGTGGGGCGTGGTGATCCTCGCCAGGCAGCTGCGCAATCCGGCGACCTACCTCATCGAGATGATCCGCCAGGTCTACTACATCGCGACGAGCCGCGCCGTGGTGCTGGACTCCTACTGCATCGTCGTCGGGCTTCTGCACGACCGCATTCATGTGCCTGTCATCCAAATTTGGCACTCCCTGGGCAACATGAAGCGGTTCGGCTATACAGCCTTCGGCACCGACGAGGGGCATTCCGAGGCGACGGCGCACCTGATGCACATGCACGAAGGCTACGACGCCATCGCCACCTCATCCCTCAGCTTCGCCGACGAGTTCGCCGCCGCATTCAACGCCGAGCCAGCAAAGCTCTTCGAGGCCCCTCTCCCCCGCGTCGATCTCCTATTGGACGAGGCTCACCGCACCCGCCAGCGCAAGGCCATCCTCGCCGCCTACCCGCAGCTGCGCGGACGCGAGACCATCGTCTACTGCCCCACCTTCCGCAAGCAGCCAGCGGCCAACGAGGCCGAGGCCTCAGCCGCGCTCATCGATGCCGTCGACTTCGACCGCTTCAACTTCGTCTACAAACCGCATCCCGTGAGCAAGCAGGTCATCGACGACCCGCGCGTCGTCACCATCCCTAGCGGCCAGCTCGACGCCCTGTTCGTCGCCGACGCCATCATCAGCGACTACTCCACTGTCATCTACGAGGCCGGCCTGCTGGGTGTCCCCGTCTACCTATACGCCTACGACTGGGCCACCTACCGCGAGAAGCGCGGCCTCACCATCGATTTCGAAAACGACGTCCCCGCCCTGTTCACGGACGATCCACACGCAATAATAAAATCCATCGAGAACAAAGAGTTCGATGCAGAAGCCTACCGCGTCTTCGAAAACGCCAACGTCACGCTGCCGGAAAACGCATCATGCACCAAGACGATCTGCGAGACCATCATCCACGCGGCATCATCCCGCGCAAAAGCACCCAGGCGCTAAAGCCGCGCACGACCTCACTACATTCGGAGTTAGGCGGGGCAAAAGACCACTTAAACGCTCGTCGCTTTCGCAAGAGCTTGAACGAGAACCTAGCAGCCCTACTCGTGACCCTCATAGAATGCAATAGCGTCCTGGATGGAGCCGTCGAACTTCTTCGTGCCCTTGTCCAGCACAATGCCACGCGTACAGAATTCCTGGGCGGCTGATGAGGAGTGGGTGACGAAGAGTACCGTCACGTCCTCGTCCTCCATGATCTCGCGCACACGGGCGAAGCACTTCTGCTGGAACTGCTTGTCCCCCACCGACAGCGCCTCGTCTACCACGAGGATCTCCGGATCGCTAGACACAGCGAAAGCGAAACCCAAGCGCGATTTCATGCCCGACGAGTAGGTGCGCACTGGCTGGTCGATGTACACGCCAAGATCGGCGAACTCCACCACCTTAGGCTCCAGCGCGGCAATCTCGTCCGCATCGAGCCCCATGGCGTGCCCGCGCAAATGAATGTTCTCGCGCCCCGTGAGCGCCATGTCGAAACCGGCCGTGAGCTCCAGAAGCGCGCTCACCGTGCCGTTCACGATCACCTCGCCCTTAGTTGGGAACGTCACACCGGTAATCATCTTCAGCGCCGTCGATTTTCCCGCACCGTTATGCCCGAGGAACGCCACCGCCTCGCCCTTCTTTATCTCAAAGGACAGGTCGTTGCTAGCGTTCACCTTGGTGATAAGTTTGCGCTTGTCGCGGCTGCTGAAGATGCTGAAAAACCGCTGACGATCGTTCTCATACAGCTTGTAGGTCTTCGTGACGTGGTCGAATTTGATGGCGACGGGCGCCTCGGCACTAGAGGACATCGGCCACCTCCTCATGCGTGCGCCGGTAGATCACCAGCGTGACCAGCAGCGTGACGACGAACACCACGACAAAGCCAATAATGGCCTCCGGCTTGTCCCAAATCCACATCTTGTCGTACACCGCGCAACGGTACATCGTGACAATGAACGTGATGGGATTGAGCATAAGAACGAGCTCCACCAAAGGCAGCTGCAAGTTGTACACATTGAAGATAATGCCCGACAGCCAGAACAGCGGCGTGGAGAGCGTCTTCATCAGGTTCATGAAATCCTTGCTGATAGCCGAGAGCAAACTTGTCACCAGCGAGAACATATTGAAGAACACGAACATGAGCACAAGCGCCACTGGCAACTGAAGCAAATAGAGATCGAGCGGTTGACCGCACAGGAAATAAACGACGAGCAATGCCACCACAAGCCCCAGCTGAATGACAAACGTCGAAATGCTGAAGATCGTTGGAATGCCTGCGAGGGGAAACTTGATCTTCGTAACCAGATACGAGTATCGCTTGAAGATATTGATACCCGTGCCGAGAATTTCCTGAATGTAGAACCAGGGAATGAGGCCGCCCATAAGCCAGAGGATATAGGGGACATCGGAACCCGTCTGGTCAGCGCTGCGCAGCCCAACCTCGAGCGCGAACCAAAATACCAGAATGTACACTGCTGGCTTCGCGAAAAACCACAGGGGGCCAAGCACCGCACCCGCTGAAATTTTCTTCAGATCGAACAGCCCCAGGCTCAAGATCTGCTTGCGCCATTGCCACTGTTCCTTGAGTATCTCCGAGAGCGTGCCCACGATCCTCGTTTCTCGCAACCGATAATCAGCGAGCCCCTATTCTACCATTGCTTCGCCGCCATCACAGTACCCATACGCGATTGTTCGACCGCAGGATGAGAACGCCAGTCTCCGACCTCTCCGAATTGCAGGGACTATACGCCGCCTACAACAGCGGCGGCTGGCAAAAACAACTGCCTCCCCTTCGACGATTGCCCTAAGCAGCAGGCACGACCTGAAGTCTGAATCCAAGGCAATCAAGCACATTAACAACAGTGCTGAAGCGCGGATTACCCGATTTGCTCAGCGATTTATAGAGGCTCTCGCGTCCGAGGCCCGTTTCCTCGGCAATAGCCTTCATACCGCGCGATCGGGCGATAACGCCGAGCGCATCTGGCAGAATCGCTGGATCCCCCAGCTCTAGGACGGCATTGAGAAACGCAGCAACGTCCTCGCTGGAATTGACATCCAACGATGGGTCCCATTCTGTCCATTCGCTATTCATGGTCACACCTCCACGACTCGTAGATCTCCTTGGCGAGTTTAATGTCCTTCGTTTGAGACGACTTCGTGCCTCCAACGAGCAGCAGGAGGAGGGTTGCGCCTTCAAGGGCGATGTAGACGCGATAGCCAGCTCCGAAATGAAATCTCAACTCGAATACTCCATCGCCTACCGCTTTCCAATCCCCCGTCAATGCCCCATAGTGCTTGATCTGAAGGATCCGCGCATTAATGCGTGCGATCACATTGCGATCCCTGAGAGAAGACGCCCATTTCTCATAACGCGGAGATTTGACAATCCTCACAGTTGCTCACCCCTTATTGTATCTTATAGGATACTAATGTCAAGACGGAATTTGCGCTCTAAAGCGATATCCGACCTTGAGACTGTCCTCGATTCATCGAGTTAGGGCAAGCCCAGCCTTTGCTGGAATACTACCATACATTTGTTCTATTTTCAACGTACAATTACCCTTTATGCAATGCCAACAGGGAGAAGGGCAGAAGCATCCCCATTACATATCAACGCGACTTCGTCCATCTAATTCGCGCCACAGCTCGTCCTTCAACTCCGCCGCCAGCTCTGTATCGCGCAGGCGTAGGCTGCAATCGTCGGTCTTCGGGAAGGCGAGCAGCGGCAAAGAACCGTACCAAATAAGAGCGTCGTCGATGATTGCCAAACGCGTTGGGCCGTCCTCAAACCAAGTAGCTTCAATGCCAGCCTCTCTGAGCAGAGCGGCAGCGGCGGCGTCTCTGGAATCCGACCGTTCACTCGCCGCACGCTTCCGCATCGCGCAAGTCACCTCCAGACCCCTCTCGCGAGCATCCCGCAGCGCGGGCAGAAGCTTCTTTACCGCTGCCTCGCTCGCATAAGGGGCCCTCACCAAAATCGAGCGCTTCGCCTCTCGAATATCCGTTTCGAACCTACCAAGCCAGTCGCCCTTCCCAACAAAGGAACCTCTATTCGCCCCTTCATCCTCATCTGTCGGCGAGCACACTTCGTAGCCGAGGTTTCCATAGGTCTTCAATCGTTTCTTGTACATGCGCTCGAGCATGGGAACCGATACATCCACGTAGTCGTACACAACCACCTCGGTTTTGCCCTCGAACTCGCGATGCAGCCGACCCGACTGCTGGGTGACGTTGCCGTCCCAGGATATGGGCGTCGTCAGGAACAGCGCATCGAGCTGCGGCATGTCGAAGCCCTCCCCCAAATAGCTCTCCGTCGCTACCAGAATGAAGGGCTGGCCATCTTCGGACTGCTTAGCCCTTTCGATGGCCTCGCGTCTCTGCTTGGGTGTGCCTTCCCCGACCAACAGCCTCGCATCAAGGCCGAGCGAGCGCAGAGCGTGATGGAGCATCCGAGCGTGATCCTTCCGCTTCGACACCACCAAGGGCGTGCACCCGGCCGTTACGGCTTCATGAACGTCCTCAACGACCAGAGCATTTCTCTTGTCGTGCGCGCAAAGCTTCTCCAACACTTGGGAATACGACGCACCCGCCTCCAAATCGGACAACCTCACGCCCGTAAAGCGCGGCCGGAGAACTCGCCGATAATTCTGCAGCTGGGCTTGCTGCTTCGGATCGATTTGAACTCGCACCGGCCCACAAAGCAGATAGGTAATGCCCTCCAGCCCATCAGCGCGCTTCGGCGTAGCGCTCAGCCCGTAGACATTGCACGCGTTCACGGCCTTCAAGATGCGCTCGAGCTGCGGCGCTGCACCGTGATGACACTCGTCGACAATGACGAGCCCATACTCCTTAACGAAGTCTTTCGCTCTCGGGCAACCCTCCTCATCCTTTTCAATCAAAGATTGGAAGGTGGCGATATCGATGATCCCGCTTCGTTCGTTTTTCCCTCCACCGATCTGTCCAATGAGTGATCGCTTCCGACGGCTCTTGCGACCGGTCGGAGTGAGCAACGGTGGCAACTCCTCATCGATGTCAAGGAACTCGCTGAGCCGCTCCTTCCATTGGGGCACGAGAGCCGTTTTCGGCACGATCACCAGCGTTGGCATTTTGAGCCGCGCTATGACGGCAGCCCCTATCACGGTCTTGCCGAACCCCGTAGGAGCCGAGAGAATTCCGTTCTCGAACCCGAGCAACCGCTCCACTGCTTCCGATTGGCCGTCCCGCAACTCGCCGTTGAAACCCACTCGAATACCGGATCCCGCAAAGCGTTCGTCGCTTATGCGATAAGGGGCACCAGACTCTTTCAGAAGTTCGACGAGCTTCTTCTCCGCGCCTCGCGGCAACGCGATGTACCCGCCACGCTCCTCGGCAAGGCAAATGATCCTCGGTTTCCCGAACACCGATTGGTGCATGGCCTGAGCGCGATAGAATTCCGGATTGCCGAAGGCGGCGAGCCGCAGCAGCCGATTGCGCGCCGCCGGCGACAGCCCCTCCTTGGACACATAGAGCATGTCCGCCTTGATGATATGAACCATCGCGGGAAAGTCCCTGGGGGTCAGCAGAGCTCTTTTAGGGCACCTCCACGGCTCACCATCCGAGTCGGAGCGCACTATCTGGCGTCCGTAGGCCAATCCACCCAACGGGCCTCCAGCGCTTCGTCTCACCACCTCTTTCGCCTTCTCTTCGCTTACCTTCACGACCTTCGAGAGAAAGAGCCATTGATCCTCGTAAGGCTCGAATGCCTTGTCCACGAACACCGAGTTCCCTTGACGCTGGGCGGCGCCTTGAAAAGGAAGCGCTATCAGATTCCCGAAACCTCCTGCGGGGATAGTCGACTGCGTTGGAAACATCCTGTCGTAGGAGGAAAACGAGAGCGATCCGTCATGAGCCATACCCTCGCTTATGACTGCGCTTCCCAGATCTCGCGCCAAGGAGGCCGCTATGGGCTCATCGAAGAAAACCCAGGCATGGCCGCCATTGCCGGAGCGCGACCGTTCCACGGCCACCGGAACCCCCAGGCGCTCCGCCGCGTCCCGATAGGCAGAGACCGCCTTCTGCCATCCCGTTTTATCGAAATCGGCCACGAGCACCGATGTCTTGCACTCGCTATCGAGTACATAAAGACCTACAACATCCTTAAAGGAAGGATCGCGCCCTTTGAAATGGTCTATCAGCTCGCGATCATTCAGAGGCGCGAACGACCGCGACGGGCAATCAGCGCACTTCGACCGCACGTTCTGACACTTCGGGCACACCCCACGCGCCCATTCGTTAGCGCAGGCCGGCGCATAGGCGATGCCCCCATCTCTGCGCCGATAACCATGGGCGTGCACATCCTCGCGCCCTTTGAACAGGCTTCGGAACAACCTTAACTTGTCAGGAGCCGGGCTCGCGGCCGTAACCAGACCTTGGGCACTCGCCTCTTCATCGAATGCCCGCGACGCGCAAGACCACTCTTCGCCCGTTGCATAGCGCCGCTCGCCTTCGGGTGATTCGCATAGCACAACTGCGGACACCAAGCCGTCCCTAACATGGGGAATTATTCCAAGGCACGTATAGAGCCGTCCATCGAAGAGCGCATATTTGGACAGCTCCCCCATCCCCTACCGCCCGTGCCTGCCGTACCAGCGGGGCTTGTCTTCTTGGCGGGTGTGGCGGCCGTGGTAGTGGTGACGCAGGACTTGATCAAAAATGCCGAGACGCCACAGAATGAGGAACGACCCCACCAGCATGATGGCGATCATGACCCACACCGCGATGCCGTGGGTGTTGCTCATGACCCAGGCGCCCACGCCCAGAAGCGCCGTCCAGGCGTACACGATGACGACGCTTTTGCGCACGCCATAGCCTTTGCGCAAAAGCATATGGTGCAAGTGCTTCCGGTCGGCCTGCTGAATGGGCTGGTGGTGGTACAGGCGCCGGATGATGGCCGCCGCCGTGTCGGCGATGGGAATGGCGGCGATCACGAGAGGCACCGCCAGCACGATGACCGTCGGCGAGCGCATGACGCCCATGAGCGAGATGACGCCGATCATGGCACCCAGAAGCAGCGAGCCCGAATCCCCCATGAAGATGCTCGCCGGTGCGAAGTTGTAGCGCAGAAATGCCAGCGTCGCGCCCAGCAAAATGATGGACAGCATCGCCGTCTCTTCCAAACCGCGCCCGAAGGCGATCAAGAACAGGAAGAACGACGCGATGGCCGCGATGCCCGCCGCCAGGCCATCCAGGCCGTCGATGAGGTTGATGACGTTCATGAAGCACACGAGGTAGAGCACCGTCAGCGGATAGGACCACCAGCCGAACTGGATGAACCCGGCGCCCAGAGGGTTTGCAATGCTCGACAGCAGAAGCCCCGAGGCCGCGATGATGGTCGCCCCCAGAATCTGCCCCGCGAACTTCACGCTGGGCTTCAGCGAGTACACGTCGTCCATGGCGCCCACGCACACGATGGTGAGCAGGCCGCACATCACACCAGCATGGTTGATGGCCCGATCGGTGCCGTGGATGTAGAACCCGGCCCAGCCGAAGAAGTACTCCCCGGCCACTTCCACGATGAGCGCCGCCGCGATGCCCGCCGCCATGGCGATGCCACCCATGCGCGGCGTGGGGCGCTTGTTGACGCGCCGGGCGCTCGGGTAGTCGACGGCATCCAAACGCAGGGCGAGCCTCCGTGCCAACGGGACGCACAGATACGTCACAACGAAGGCAAGGAGGCCCAGCACCAGGAAATGTCGCAGAGTTACTCCCACGCGGCGCGCATACGGCCTAGAACTCGAGGCCGCGGAGCCACTCGGTGAGCTCGGCCAAGGTCTCGTCGGTCACGCTCAGGCGCTGCTCGCGCTCCTGCAGGTACTTCTCACGCTCCACGAACTGCGCCAGCTGCTCGTCGGAGAACTCGCTCATATCGATGCCCCGCACGTCCACGACGCGCTTCGCGAAGTCCGGCAGCTTGTCGTTCATAGCTGTGATCTTCACCACGTCGCCCGTGTGCGGCGCCTCCACGTAGTAGCCGTCGCCCAGATACATCGCCACGTGGTGCACATCCCCGCCGTCGGCGAAGAATAGCAAGTCGCCCGGAAGCAGCTCCTCGAAGGGCACTTCCACGCCCACCTCGCACTGGTAGTAGGTCGTGCGCGGCAGCTCGATGTTGAACACCTCACGGTAGCAGTACTGCACCAGACCCGAGCAGTCGAAGCCGGCCGGGGTCGTGCCGCCCCACAGATACGGCACGCCGAGGAACGAGTTCGCGCAGGCGGTCAGGTCGTTCAGCGTGCGGGCCTCGCGCACCGGCAGGGGCTGGCCCGTGGCGATGAGCGTATCGAAGCCCTCGAAGCGCTCGGCGTCGATGGCATCCTGATGCTGCTGCATCGGCGTGTCCGCCGCGGGCATGGAGGGCTTCTCCAGATACACCGGCACGTGGTAGAGCTCCTCGGCCGCCGCCATCTGCTGGCCCCACTCGGCGAGCGCCTGCTGGTACTCGCTCGTGCGGGCGACGTAATCGCGGTACTCGGCCACGAGCGCCTCGTATTCCACCTTGTCGGTCACCGGATCGAGGTACTTATCCAGCCCCGTGACCTCGTCCTTCACCGGCAGCACGAAGGTGTCGGCCAGCTCGTAGGTCAGTGGCACGTCGAAGCGGGTGAGGTCGTAGGTCTCGATGAGGTCCTGCAGCTTCTCGGAGTAGAAGATGTCCGTGGCGTAGCGGCCCACGAGGAAGTCGCAGGCGCCCACGAAGCTGTCGGAGTTCGACTTGCGCGCGCCCGCGTAGAAATCGCCCATGGAATGGCTGAGCAGGTCGGCGTAGTCGGAAAGCGACTCGTCCACCGTCTCGTACTGACGGAAGTCGCTCATGATGGTGTAGGTGGCGCCGGTGCCGTCGTCCTCGCGCGTGGGCAGCTGCACGGAGTTGCCGTGGTAGGTGCCCTTGATGCCGAACAGGTTGTTGTTCGGCGCCTGAGCCAGCGTGGAGTTGCCGGAGGCGGATTCCAGGATGGCCTGGGCGATCATAACCGACGCGTACAGGTCGTTCTCGGCGGCGATGGTGCGGGCCGACTCGCCCACCAGCGAGATGAACTTCTCGGTGGTGAGGTCCTCGCTGTAGTGGCGCGCCACGTAGGCCGAGTTGTCGATGTGCGTGAAGGAGATGGAAGGCACGGTGACGGCCACCTGCTTGAGGGGCGTTTGGGCCTGACCCTTGATGACGGCAGCGGTGTGCGACTCGTCCGTCACGCCGCCGGCATTGCCGGGCTTCTGGATGCCGTCGTCCACCGGGTTGTCCGTGTCGATGACCGGCTCGTCCGGCTTCGCGGGTTCGTCCGGGGTGTCGGGAACATCCGGCGTGTCGGGCTGATCGGGAACATCAGGGGTGTCGGGAACGTCCGGGGTGTCCGGGGCATCGGGAGTGTCAGGAACATCTGGGGCGTTCGGGGTATCCGGGGTATCGGGAGCATCGGGCGTGTCCGGAACGTCGGGCATATCAGGCGTATCGAGGTCGCCCGGATTGCGCTGCTCGCTTGACTCCTCCGGCTCCGACGGGGGCGTCTCCTGGGTCTGGGGCTGCTCGGGCTCCTGCGTCTTCGGCCCCTCAGGCGTCGGAGCGGTTTCCGCCGGAACGGGATCGGACTCGGGCTCGGGTGCCGTAGACTCCTCAGACTCTGCTCCAGTAGTCAGATCATCGGCTGCCATGTTCCACAGCTCAGCATGCTGCGCCTCGGTCAGACCGCCGAACTGACCGGCGTTGGCCGCCATGTACTCGACGCAGGACTTATAGAGAGTCTTTCCCTCTTTGATCCACGCGATGGCCTCCTCGTAGCTAGCCGGGACATCGTGATCTCGGTCATCCTTGATAGTATGTCCGTCGCCGTCCTCGGCGTAGCCGGTGGTGTAGGTTGCGGCCACGCCGCCCACAGGGGCAACGACCAGCGCCGCAGCAGTGAGAAGAGATACTGCCTCCCTCGGTGAAGTCATCGTGCCTCCTCTATCGTCGTCGTTTCGCGTTTGCGCATTTGGGTGCGCAAAATCAGGGCAATAAAATGCCTGGAAGCTTGCATTATAACGTGAAGAGAAGGGCTGTCCAACAGGTAATTTGCCCTTGTTGACAGATGTTGAGCGGACAAATCAGCAGATCATTTGGCAAGTAGAGCGCCTTTACCGTTGCTGAACTGGCATTTTCTCGCAGAATCCGCATGGCACCGTCGCAAAGGCAACAAATATGGTTCTTGAACAATCGGCGCCCTACGGCCGTTTTCGCTGATGAGCGGAGTCATCTTTACTCCACGCCCACGCCGCCCTAGTCGATGACGCGCTTGGCGAAGTCGGGGGCGAAGTAGTCGAAGGTGGCGCGCATGACGCGGCCGCCTCCGGTGGAGGCGTGGATGTACTCGCCATCGCCGGCGTAAATGCCCACATGATAGACGCCCGAGCCGCTTCCCCAGAACAGAAGATCGCCGGGCACCAGCTCGTCCAGCGAGACGCCCGTGCCCAGCGCGCTCTGCTCGGCGGCCGTGCGCGGCAGCTCGCGCCCGAGGGCGTGGGAGAACACCCAGCGGGTGAACCCGGAGCAATCGAAGCCCGAAGGCGTCGTGCCCCCATAGGAGTACGGCACCCCGAGCTGCGCATCAGCTTCGGCAACGACCGACTGCCGCCGGCCCTCGAGCGCCTCAGCCTCGGCTTGGGCGGCCGCCTCGTCGGCCACGCCTCCAACGTAGTCGCGAATATCTTCGGCGAAGCTTTCCACTTTGGTAAAGGGGCTTTCCACCTCCGATGCATAGGCCGGAGTGTGGGCGAAGGCGGTGCACAACGCCGCCAGAAGAGCAGCCGCGACAATCATCCCCGCGGCCTTGGTGTGCGCTTTGAACATAACCATGGGGCCGAAGCCTAAAGGAGGAAGACGCGCCCGCCAACCCCCTCCACAACTTGCCCGCCTTCAGTTCACGCCCCGTGCGCGAGAACTAAACCGAACCCCCACGCCCCCTCCACGCCTTCCCCATTCATGACAAAGGAAGTTAGAAGAGAAGTTGGGTCCGGCGGAGACGCGGGATGCTGCTCACAAAGCGAGTTCCGCAGATGGTATCGAAGGCGCAAGGGGCGTGGGACGAGGATCGCCCGACGCCTTCGATACCATCGAGGACTGTCTGAGCGACTGAGCAGTACCCCGCGGCTCCGCCCCAGGGAACCCTGCAGCTAGATTTCCCGCGGTACTTCCCCGGTCTCCAGCAGGTTCAATAGCTGTGCCTCGTCCAGCACGGGCACCCCCAGCGCCTGGGCCTTGTCGTACTTCGAGCCCGCGTTCTCCCCCGCCACGACGAAGCTCGTCTTCTTCGACACCGACCCCGACACCTTGGCCCCCATGGCCTTCAGGCGCGCCCCGGCCTCGTCGCGGGTCATGCCCGAGTGCGTAAGCGTCCCCGTCAGCACGAAGGTAAGGCCCGCCAGCACCTGGGGCACTTCCTCGCCCGGGACGACGGCCTCATCGGCCATGGTCACGCCCGCCGCGCGCAACCGCTCGATGACCGAGGTGTTGTCCGGCGTGCGGAAGAACAACCACATCCCGTGGGCCACCTTCGGCCCCACGCCGTAGATGCCCGCCAGCTCGTCCTCCCCGGCCGCCGCGAGCGCGTCCATAGAGGAGTAGGCCGCCGCAATGGCCTCGGCCGTCGTCTTGCCCACGTGCCGGATGCCCAGCCCGAACAGCACGCGCGCAAACGAGCGGCCCTTCGACGCCTCGATGGCCGCCACGAGCTTCTTCGCCACCGTGTGTCCGAGGCGCACCGGCTCCCCGTCGGCCTTCACGCGGCCCATGTCCAGGCTCGCCAGCTCCTCTTCGGAAAGCGAGTAGTAGTCGGCCACGTCCGCCACGCGCCCGCTCTCTACGAGCCGCGAGACGATCTCCTCCCCCATGCCGTCAATGTCGAGCGCCCCGCGGCTCGCCCAATGCAGCAGCCGCTCCAGCGCCTGGGCCGGGCAGTCGATGGAGATGCAGCGGAACGCCACCTCGCCCGGGTCGCGTACCACGGGGCTGCCGCAGCTCGGGCATACGCTCGGCATCTCCCAGATGCGCGCCTCGGGGCTGCGCAGGGAAAGCACCGGCCCCAGCACCTCGGGGATCACGTCGCCCGCCTTCCGCACGATGACCGTGTCGCCCACGCGCACGTCCTTGCGGTGCACCTCGTCCAGGTTGTGCAGCGTCGCCCGGGCCACCGTGGAGCCGGCCACCACCACCGGCGTAAGCTCCGCCACCGGCGTGAGCGCGCCGGTGCGCCCCACCTGCACGGTGATGTCGCGCAGAAGCGTCGTCTTCTCCTCGGGCGGGAACTTGAACGCGATAGCCCAGCGCGGCGCCCGGGCGGTGAACCCCATAGCGCGCTGGCGGGCGAAGTCGTTCACCTTCACCACCACGCCGTCGATCTCGTAGGGCAGCGACTCGCGCCGATCCAGGCACTCACGACAGAAGCCGCGCACTTCCTCGGCCGTGGTGCACAGCCGCACGTCCGGGTTCACGTGGAAGCCGGCCTTCCGCAGCCACTGCAGAAGCTCCCACTGGCCCTCCACCTCCAAGGCGGCGTCATCGGCGATGGCGTACATAAAGGTAGAGAGGTCGCGCATCTTCGTCACGGCCGGGTCCTTCTGGCGCAGCGAGCCGGCGGCGGCGTTGCGCGGGTTCGCGAAGGGGGCGCGGCCCTCCTCCTCGGCGGCGGCGTTCAAGGCCTCGAAGCTCTTCTTCGGCATGTACACCTCGCCGCGCAGCTCCAGCGTCTCCACCCCCGGCGCGATGGCACCGCGCGCCTCGTCGCGCAGGCGCAAGGGCACGTCGCGCACGGTGCGCATGTTCACGGTCACGTCCTCGCCGGTGGTGCCGTCGCCGCGGGTGGCCGCCCGCACGAGCACGCCGTCCTCGTAGGTGAGCGCGATGGAGCTGCCGTCAATCTTCAGCTCGCAGCACAAAGGCGGAAGCGCCCCTCCGCAGGCCTCGGCGGTGCGCTCCATCCACTCGTCAAGCTCGTCTAAATCCATGGCGTTGTCGAGCGAGTACATGCGCCGCTCGTGCACGACGGGTGCGAACTGCTCGCCCACATACCCGCCGACTCGCTGGGTGGGCGAGGAGGCCGTCACCAGCTCGGGGTGCGCCGCCTCTATCTCGCGCAGCTCCCGCATGAGCGAGTCGAAGGCCGCGTCCGAAATGGTGGGCGCGTCCAGGGCGTAATACTGGTAGCTGTGGTGCTCGATCTCGCGCCTGAGCGCTTCGGCCCGCGCCGCCGGATCCTGTCCTTCGAACAGATTGCCCTGCTCCGCCATGATTCCTCGCTTTCCGCATGAAGAGGCCCGGAAGCGTTTCCGGGCCTCGAATCTCTTCGCGCCTATGGTATCACTGGCGCGGCCGCAGTGCCGCCAACTCCTCGCCTAGCGGGCATTGCTTCCTCAGAGCGCAACTCCTCCCGAGGGCGCGCACTTCCTAGTGGGTGTGGGCCACGATGGTCGCCTGGGGCAGCGACACGCCGTAGACGGCCATCTGCACGCCGCGGGCCATGAGGAAGAAGCCCAAGAACAGCGCGAAGGTGCCCGGCCACAGGAAAAAGGCGATGCCGCAGAACAGCGACACGATGCCGGCGAACAGCACCCAGCCCCAGCCGGGAAGCGCATCGCGGAAGCGGACGGCGGCGGCGATCTCGAAGATGCCGTAGGCCACCACGAAGATGCCCATGACCCAGGGAATCACCACAGCCGACGCTATGGGATGCACGATGAACAGCACGCCCAAGATAATGTCGCAGACGGCGTAGGCGAGCGCCCAGCCGGACAGCCCCTCGGCCTCGCGGTACTTGAAGTAAGCGTAGGCATCCACGATGCCCGCGGCCAGAAACATGCAGCCGGCAATGACAGCGATGCTCACCAGCGTGAGCCCCGGCACCATGAGCAGCACGAATCCGATGATGACCAGGGCGATGCCCGCGGCGAACAGGCCCCAGTTGCGTCCTACCTTGATGTCCATGATAATCACAACTCCTTAACCCTTTGGCTATCCGCCATCGCAGTGTGCTACGGTGACGATATTCATTCTAGAAGCGGGAACATGAGAATTACGCCGCGCGGCCGTCCCGTTTCCGACAGGATTGCGCTGCGTTGGCGCTGCGTTTCATGAGGGTTTCGCTCATTATTTGGAAGGTGTGGAAGAGATGGAAGACGCGGAGGATCTGAAAGTGGCCCCCGGCCGGGGCAATGCCGGGCTGGCCTGTCTGCTGCCGCATCCGGCCGCCGATGCCAACAAGTACACCCGCGGGCACTTGAGCCTCGTGGTCGGATCGGCCGCCTACCCCGGCGCGGCCTGCCTGGCGGCTGCGGCCGGCGAGCGTGGCGGGGCCGGCTACACCGAGGTGTTCTGCGCCGGGAAATCGATGATCACCGTGCGCGGCTGGCGGCCGTCTTTGGTGGTGCGCGACTGGAGAGCGTGGAAGCCGGCCAAGGCGCCGGCGCCCCGGCCGGGCCACCCGACGGCCTGCGTCATCGGCTGCGGCTTCGACGCGGCGGAAACCTCCCTCACCTCGCTTCTCATGGAGACGGTGCGGGGCTGGGAGGCCCCTCTGCTCATCGACGGGGGCGCCCTCGGGCTTCTCGCCAACGCCACCGGCCTGCGCCTGGCCCGCGAGCGGGCCGCCGCCGGGCGCTCGACACTGCTCACGCCCCACGGCGGCGAGGCGACGCGGCTGGCCCAAGGCGTCCGGGAGGCCCTGGAAGAGGCCGATGACGCGGCCGCCCGCGGAACGCGCAGCCCCCTCGCGGAGGCCGCGGGCGCCCTCTCCCCCGCAAGCCGCGCCACGCTAGCCGAAGCCGACCCCGCGCCTGCGGCCCTGGCCTGCGCGCTCGCCGAGGCCTACGGCGCCGTCGTGGCCCTCAAAGGCCCCGTGACCTTCATCGCCTCGCCCGACGGCACCGCGGAGGTCATGGACCGGGGCACGTCCGCGCTCGCCAAGGCCGGCACGGGCGACGTGCTCGCGGGCATCGTCGGCGCCCTGCTCGCCCAGGGACTTTCCCCCCGCGACGCCGCGGCCCTCGGCTGCGCCCTGCACGCCGAGGCGGGCCGGACCGCCGCGGCCGCCCTCACCGACATCTGCGTCGCCGCCGAGGACCTCATCACCTACCTTCCCGACGCCATCCGCGCCATCGAGTCCTAAGGCGGGGCGGCACGCTCGCCCCCCCCTATTGACAGGGGTTAATAGCGAATCTCGCCACAATTGCGGCATTATAGCCTTATACTGAGGTGTCATCGAGAGCAGAAAGGGGAGGCCGTGCACGCCGTCAAAGTCGACAGCCGCAAGATCATGGCCGCAGGCCTGGTCATCGTTGCCGTCTTCGCCGCCGTCGCCATCACGGTGAACCTGTTCTACTTGGGGCAGATCCAGTCCCTCGTGCGCAACACCACGACCACCTCGGTCATGGAGCTGGCCACCGCCCGCGCCCGCTACCTGGACGAATGCCTCACCTCCGACCAGAACTCCGTGAAAAGTCTCGCCCACTTCATCGCCGACATCACCCCGCAAGAGGCCCGCGACCAGGTGAAGGACTTCATCTCCACCCACGAGGCCGCCGCCGCCTGGATTCACTCCAAGGATGGCACCACCTGGTGTTCCTCAAGCGAGACCGACCTGTACGATCCGGCCTTGGAAGACGAGCTGTTCGGCCCGGCCATGGCCGGTGAGACCGGCTCCTCGGAGATGTACCTCGGCCACGCCGGCGAGCGCCGCATCCTCTTCTACGCCCCCATCGTCGACGCGCCCGCCACCGCCGGCCCCGGGACGACCACCACACCCGCGGATCCCGATGACGTCCTCGGCGCCGTCTACGTCTCCTACCCCGCCGACGAGCTGCAGAACTCCTATGGCACTGCCTATTCCAGCGCCGGCGCCACCTTCGTCGTCGACTCCTCCGGCACCATCGTGCTCGACGCCAACCGCGGCGCCGACGAGGCGGTCCAGGGCAGCCTTTCAGCCCTCATCAACGACAACGCCGACTCGGCCCAGGTCTCCTCGTTGCTCGCCGGCATCGCCTCCGACACCTCCGGCAGCCTCGTCATGACCCTCGACGGCGCCGACCAGTTCGTCTTCTACACCCCCATCAGCGCCAAGAGCGGCTGGTCGCTCGTGACCATCCTGCCGCTTTCGGTGGTGGAATCCGACGGCACGCAGATCGTCGGCATCACCAACCAGATGGTGGCCGTGCTCGCCGTGGCCGTGGCCGTGGCGGCGGCGGCCATGGTGGCCCTCATGGTGTACCGGCGCCGCCGCGAGCACCGCTACGAGCAGTACATCCAAAGCGTGTACTCGGCCATCGGCGCCAACATCGACACCGCCATCTTCATCGTCGACCGCAAGGAGCGCCTCATCGAGGCCGTCTTCGAGAACACCCAGGACATCCTCGGCATTCCGGCCCGCGACTTCTTCGTCCCCAACGAGCTGTCGCCCAACGAGGCCTACACCCACGTGGCCGCCATCGTGCACTCCGGCGCCGGCGACAAGGCGCGCACCTGGGAATTCGAGGCGCACAACCCGGCGCTGGGCCGCTCGCAGTGGCTGCGCATGACGGCACGGCCCGTAATGCTCGCCGAGCGCGAGAAGACCATCTTCTCACTCACCGACGTCACCGCCGACCACGAGATCCGCGCTCGCCTCGAGCGCGCCGCCACCGCCGCCGAGGACGCCAACCGCGCCAAAAGCTCGTTCCTCTCCTCCATGAGCCACGACATCCGCACGCCCATGAACGCCATCCTGGGCTTCTCCACGCTCATCGACCGCGAGGCCGACAACCCCGCCCACGTGCGCGACTACAACCGCAAGATCGCCACCTCCGGCCAGCACCTTTTGGGGCTCATCAACGACGTGCTGGACATGTCGAAGATCGAGGCCGGCAAGACCACCCTGGCGGAAAGCGCCTTCGCCCTTTCCGGCACCGTGGAATCCGTCGAGGCCATGATGCGCCAGCAGACCGATGCCAAGAACCAAGTGTTCACGGTGGAAGTGGACAAGGTCGAGCACGATCGGCTTGTCGGCGACGAGGGGCGGCTGCGCCAGATCCTCATGAACCTTCTCTCCAACGCCATGAAGTACACCCCGGAGGGCGGCCACATCCTCTTCCGCGTCGACGGCTCCGCCAAGCGCCACGGCGAGCTGCAGCACCTGCGCATCATCGTCCGCGACGACGGCATCGGCATGTCGAAGGACTACCTCGCCACCATCTTCGACTCGTTCACCCGCGAGGAGTCGAGCCTCACCAACAAGGTTCAGGGAACGGGCCTCGGCATGGCCATCACGAAGAACCTCGTGGACCTGATGGGAGGCACCATCTCCGTGGAAAGCGAGTTGGGGACGGGCAGCACCTTCATCGTCGATCTGGACTTCCCGCCGGCCGGCGACGAGTCGGACGGCACCGAGGGCGACGGCGGAAAGCGAGCCGGCGACGCGAGCGGGACCGGCGAGAACGCCCTGGCGCACAAGCACGTCCTCGTGGCGGAGGACAATGCCCTGAACGCGGAGGTCATCACCGCCATCCTGAACATCCACGACGCCACCTGCGAGGTGGCGGCCAACGGCAAGGAGGCCGTGGCGAAGTTCGGGATGAGCGCCCCGGGCACCTTCGACATGATCTTCATGGACGTGCAGATGCCCGTAATGAACGGCCACGACGCCGCCCGGGCTATCCGCGCGATGGATCGCCCCGACGCCTTCGCCGAGGACGAGCGCCAGGCCCTCGCCTGCGGCATGAACGCCCATGTCGCCAAGCCCATCGACGTCCACAATCTGGAACGCGTCGTAGCCAAGCTGTCTTAGACGGGCTTTTCGTGGAAGGCGGCCGCCTCGTTTTCGCTTCGTACGCCTGAGCGGGACATGATGCGTTGCACGAAAATGCGCGTTGCGTCGCGCTTGCGAGCAGCTGGAAGGGGATTCTGGCCAAAAACAGGCCGCAGACTGGCAGTTTGGACTTACTTTTTGGCCATCGTACCGTCTGTTGGGAGAGTTCCTTGTAGCTTCTTTGAGTTTTCCCAGCTCAGAGGATCGGAGGTTGCAGCCGTGAAATGAGCTGGGCGATGCCATTACAGCTAGCGGCCCGTTTTTGGCCAAAATGCGGTCCAGAGACCCTTCCAAATGCAGTCGGCGATACTTTTTTGGCCACAGCGCGGGAGGCAGCCCTCGCGGGTGCGAACCGCGCCGCACGACACCCTGGGATTCTACCCAGCCGCGGGCGCTCCCGGGAGGTCGTCCAGCAGGGTGCGGGCGTCCTTGAACTGGCGGGTGAGCTCCTCCATGGGGTCGCGCCGCCGCTCGGTGGCCGCCACCGACTCCTCGGTGATGGCCATGGCGCAGGCCACGGCATCGGTATGGGTGTAGGACAGCGAAAGGGGGATCTCCCGCACGCCCTGCTCGCGGGCCACTTCGCGGGCGCGCCCGGTGAGCACCACGTAGGGGCGCCCCTTGCTCGTGCGGCGCACTTCCACATCGAGCCAGCCGATGCCCTCGGAAAACCCCGTCCCGAGCGCCTTCAGCACCGCCTCCTTGGCGGCGAAGCGGGTGGCGTAGTGCACTTCGGGGTGAGCATGGGAGTCGCAATAGGCCCGCTCGGCGGCAGAGTACACCTTCTCCACGAAGGCCGGCGAGCGATCGATGATCTTGCGCATGCGCGCGATTTCCACGATGTCCACGCCGAGGCCCACTTCCTCGTTGGGCACGTCCATGGCAAGCGCGCCATCGACGACGGCTTGGGATTTCTTCGATCGGGCCACTCCATCTGCCTTTCAGATCATCGGGGATACGCAAAGGCGCCGCCTCGGGATCGAGCGCGGCGCCGAAAGAGACTCATAGCTATTCGACCGTCACCGATTTCGCGAGATTGCGGGGCTGGTCCACGTCGCAGCCGCGTTTGACGGCCACGGCGCGCGAGAGCAGCTGCAAGGGCACGCTGGCCGTGATGGGCGAGAAGGCGTCGCGCACCTTCGGCACGTAGATGACGTGGTTGGCGTGCTTGGCGATTTCCTCGTCGCCCTCGGTGGCCACGGCGATGATGCAGGCACCGCGGGCCCGGGACTCCTGTAAATTCGACACCACCTTGTCGTAAACGGGACTCTTCGTCGCGATGGCCACCACGGGGAATCCCTCATCGATAAGGGCGATGGGGCCGTGCTTCATCTCGCCGGCGGCGTAGGCCTCGGCGTGCAGGTAGCTGATCTCCTTCATCTTAAGGGCGCCCTCGTAGCTGGTGGCGGCCCCCATGCCCCGGCCGATGAACAGGGCGCTTGTCGCGTCCACCATGGCGTCGGCCGCCGCCTCCACCGCCGGATCGCAGTCGGCGAGGATGCGCTCGACCTGCTCGGCGGTATCGGCCAGCTCGCTGAACAGAAGCTTGATCTGCCGGCCGGTCAGCCGGCCCACCGCCTGGCCGAGCAGCATCGCCAAAAGCGTGAGGGAGACGACCTGCCCCAAAAAGCTCTTCGTGGAGGCCACGGCGATCTCCTTGTTGGCTTTGGTGTAGATGACGCCGTCGGATTCGCGGGCCACCGGGCTTCCCACCACGTTCGTGATGCCGAAGACCTTCGCCCCCTTCACGCGGGCGTCGCGGATGGCGGCCAGCGTGTCGGCCGTCTCGCCCGATTGCGATACGGCCACGACCAGCGTCGTGGGCGTGATGATGGGATTGCGGTAGCGGAACTCGCTGGCGACCTCCACCTCGCAGGGGATGCGCGCCCAGCTCTCGATGAGGTTCTTGGCGATAAGGCCCGCATGGTAGGAGGTGCCGCACGCAATAATGTAGACGCGATCGACCAGGTTGAGCTCGGCCGGCGTCATGTCCAGCTCGTCGATGACCAGCGAGCCGGCAACCAGGCGGCCGGCCAGCGTATCGCGGATGACGCGTGGCTGCTCGTGAATCTCCTTCAGCATGAAGTCGGGGTAGCCGCCCTTTTCGGCGACGTCGAGATCCCAATCGACATGGGTGACGTCGGGCTTAATGGGGTTGCCGGCCTCGTCGTAGTACTCGATGCCATCGGGGCGCAGGCGCGCCATCTGCCCGTCGGCGAGCACCACCACATCGCGCGTGGCGTCGATCATCGCGATGATGTCGGAGGCCACGTAGCTGCCGGTCTCGCCGCAGCCCACCACGATGGGGGAATCCTTGCGGCAGGCGATGATCGTGCCCGGCTCGGCATCGGCCATGACGGCCAGGCCGTAGGCCCCGACGAGTCGTGCGGCCGCCTCGGCCACCGCCGCACGCAGGTCGCCGGTGCCTTCGGCGAGCATGCGGTGGTAGGACTCCTCCACGAGGTGCGCCACCACCTCGGTATCCGTCTCGCTCTTGAAGACGTGCCCGCGACCGACGAGCTCCTCGCGCAGCTCGGCGAAGTTCTCGATGATGCCGTTGTGCACCACGGCGATGTCGCCGGAGCACGAGGTGTGCGGGTGCGCGTTGGCCTCGCTCGGCTTGCCGTGAGTGGCCCAGCGGGTGTGCCCGATGCCGCAGGTGCCTGTCATTTCGAAGTGGCCGAGGGTGTGCGCGAGCTCGGCCACCTTGCCCTTGCGCGTGATCACCTGAATGCCGCCGTCCTGCTCCACGGCCACACCCGCCGAGTCGTAGCCGCGGTATTCCATGCGGGTGAGCCCCTCCACCAGGATGGGAGTGGCGCTCGCCTCACCGGTATAGCCGACGATTCCGCACATAGATGCTCCTTTATCGAAAGCGGGCGGCACGAGGCCGCCCTTACTCATTTGCCGGTTCGCTATTGTACCGAAGGGGCGCCGTCCCCGGCCGCCTTCCACGAAAAGCCCGTCTCGACCGCTGCCGGATCAAGCGGAAACACGGGGTGTTCTGACCGAGCGAGTTCCGCAGCGAACAGGACAGGACTGAATGTCCTGTCCTGCAGAGCGAGGACTGCCTGAGCGAATCAGAATACCGCGTGGTTCCGCCCTCGCCCGACGCCTACCCGCGAACCTCGGCGCCGGTGGCTTTTTCCACCTTCGACACGAGCTTGCCGTGGGCGCGCTCCACTTCCTCGCTGGTCAGCGTGCGGTCGGGCGCTCGGTAGACGAGACTGTAGGCCATGGACTTCTTGCCGGCGCCCACGCGCTCCGCATCGCGGTACACGTCGAACAGCGCCACGGATTCCAAGAGCTTCCCGCCGGCCGAGGTCATCACCTGAACCATCTTCTCATGGGGCACGTCCTCGGCCACCACGAAGGCCTGATCCACCGTGACGGCCGGGAAGGTGGGCACGTCCACGTAGTCGCGGGCCGGGCGGCACGCGCGCACGAGCGCCGCCACGTCCAGCTCGAAGGCCACCACGGGCGGCTCGGCCCCGAAGGCGTCGACCACGAGCGGATGAACCTCCCCCACCCAGCCGACGACCGCGCCGTTGGCCATCATCTCGGCGGCGCGGCCCGGCTGCAGCTGCGGGGCCTCATCGGCGGAAAGCGCCCGGAAGCGCACCTTCGGCAGCGCCAGTTCGCGGGCCAAGTTCTCCAGCACGCCCTTGGCGTCGAAGAAGTCGAAGGGCACCGCCGGTGAGTTCCACGCCCCGTCGCGCATGGAGCCGGCCAGAACGCCGGCGAGCTTCTTGCGCTCCTTGGCCTTCTTGCGTCCCTCGGCGGCCATAAACACCGTGCCGATCTCGTAAAGCTGGATGTTCTTCACGCCGCGGGCCTGGTTATAGGCCACCGAGCGCAGAAGCCCGGGAACGATGGACTGGCGCATGACCGACATGTCCGCGTTCAGCGGGTTCAGAAGCTCCACGGCCAGGCCCAGCCCCTCGGCGGGCAGGCGCAGCCGCTCGATGTCGCCGGGCTCGGCGAAGGAGTAGGTCATGGTCTCATTCATGCCGGAGGCGCGCAGGGTGTCGTTGATCACGCGCACCGTCTCCTGCTCCGGCGTGCGCGCGCCCACGCGCTCGCGGCCGCCGGGCAGCGTCGGGGGGATGCGGTCCATGCCCCACAGGCGCAGCACTTCCTCGTACAAGTCGATCTCGCGCTCCAGGTCGGGACGGAAGGTGGGCGGCAGCACCGAGAGCACGGAGGCGTCGTCAGTGGCCTCCACGGCACAGCCGAGGCGCACGAGGATGTCCT
This sequence comes from Adlercreutzia sp. DFI.6.23, assembly GCF_024462535.1. NCBI lineage: Bacteria > Bacillati > Actinomycetota > Coriobacteriia > Eggerthellales > Eggerthellaceae > Adlercreutzia > Adlercreutzia sp. DFI.6.23. The sequence continues at coordinate 66,927 of NZ_JANGBP010000008.1, read as the reverse complement.
CGATGAAGTCAGCGGGAATGTCGGCCCCCATCATAGCCGTAAAGCGCGGGATGCGGAAGATGAGCTCCGGACGGGCGGTGGGAAGCTCGTACACGTCCACCACGCCGGGGCGCACGGTGCCCCCGGACACCTCGGCCAGAAGCGCCGCCGCGGCCTGGGAGACCACTTCGCACAGATGATCGTCCACACCGCGCTCGTAGCGCATGGAGGCCTCGGAGATAAGGCCCAGATTGCGGCTCGTGCGGGAGGTGCGGCCGCGCTCGAAGGCGGCGGACTCCAAAAGCACGCAGGTGGTCTCCTCGGTGACCTCGCTGTTCTCGCCGCCCATGACGCCGGCGAGCGCCACGGCGCGCTCGGGTGTGGCGATGACCGTCATGTCGCTCGTCAGCTCGCGATCCTCCCCGTCCAGGGTGGTAAGGTGCTCGCCGTCGGCGGCGGCGCGCACGACGATATGGGCGCACCCGTCAGCGCTGGCCACTTTCGCGAAATCGAAGGCGTGCAGCGGCTGGCCGTAGAGGTACAGGATGTAGTTCGTCACGTCCACGACGTTGTTGATGGAACGGCCCCCGGCGGCAGTCACGCGCTCGGCGAGCCATTCGGGGGAGGGCCCCACCTTCACGTTGTCGATGACCCGGGCGGTGTAGCGCGGGCAGCGCGCGGCATCGGGCACCTCAACGGTGACAGCGGCCGCCACGTCCTCGCCGGCGGTCACGGCAGCCAGTTTCTCCACATCGCCGGAAAGCGGCCAGGTCACCGGCTGCTGGTACATGGCGCCCACCTCGCGGGCCATGCCCACCATAGACAGGCAGTCCGGCCGGTTCGGCGTGATCTCCAGGTCGAGCACGGTATCTCCCGCGCCCATGAAGTCCGCCATGGGCTGGCCGACGGGCGCGTCATCGGGAAGCACCCAGATGCCGGAGTGGTCCTGTCCCAGCCCCAGCTCGCGGCGCGAGCAGCACATGCCGCAGCTCACCACGCCGCGCAGCTTCGATTTCTTGATCTTGAAATCGCCAGGCAGCACCGCGCCCACGAGCGCCACGGGCACCTTGACGTCCGCCGCGATGTTCGGCGCCCCGCAGACGATCTGCACGGGTTCCTCGGCGCCCACATCCACCGTCACCACGTGCATGTGATCGGAATCCGGATGCGGCTCGCAGGTGAGCACGTGCCCCACCACGACCCCTTCAAAGGCCTCGCCGGTCTTCTCCACGCCTTCCACACCCGTGCCCGTCAAATCGAGCCGATCGCAGAACGCCTTCAAATCCTCCGGCACCGCCGTATACTCAGAAAGCCACTTCAAGGATACTTTCATGTTTCCTCCTAGAACTGCCGCAGGAACCGCATATCGCCCTCAAGCAGCATGCGCAGATCGGGCACGTCGTACTTCAGGCAGGCGATGCGCTCCACCCCCATGCCGAAGGCAAACCCCGAGTACTCCTCCGGGTCGATGCCGCTCATGGAAAGCACGTTCGGGTCCACCATGCCGCAGCCCAAGATCTCGATCCATCCGGTGCCCTTGCACATGCGGCAGCCCTCGCCGTGGCAGATCCCGCAGCTCACGTCCGCCTCGGCCGAAGGCTCCGTGAACGGGAAGTAATGGGCGCGAAAACGCGTCTTGCGCTCGGGCCCGAAGATCTGCTTGCACACGTAGTCGAGGGTGCCCTTCAGGTCGCCGAAGGTGATGCCGCGATCCACCACGAGTCCCTCGATCTGATGGAACTGCGGCAGATGCGACGGATCGGCCACATCGCGGCGGTACACCTTGCCCGGGGCGATCATGTAGATGGGCAAGTCCCAATCCTCCATGACGTGCACCTGCACGCCGGAAGTCTGGGTGCGCAGCAGCACGTCGGACTCGCCGCGCACCCGCGAGGTGTCGCCGGACAGGTCGTGCACGTAGAAGGTGTCCTGCATGGAACGGCTCGGATGGTCGGCCGGAGCGTTCAGGGCCGTGAAGTTGTAGTAGTCGGTCTCGATCTCCTCGCCTTCCACCACTTTGTAACCCAGGCCCAAGAAGATATCGGACACCTCGTCGATGATGCCGTTGATGAGATGGCGGGTACCCACCTGCTGGGCGCGGCCGGGCAGCGTCACGTCCACGGCCGCCGCCCCCATGGCCGCCTCAAGCTCGGCGGCATCGAGCGCCGCCTTGCGGGCGGCCAGCGCCTCTTCCACGTCCACGCGGGCCGCGTTCACGGCCTTGCCCACGCTCGCGCGCTCTTCAGCGGGCACCTGGCCCATGGATCTCAAGTACCCGGTCAGCGTGCCGGACTTGCCCAGCACCGCCACGCGCACGGCCTCGAGCGCCGCCGACGTGTCCGCTGCGGCGATTTCGGCCAAGGTGCGCTCGCGCAGCGCCGCCAACTCCTCTGCGATTGCCATAAGGTTCGCCTTTCTTCTCGAGCCAACAAAAAAGAGCCTTCTTCCGTCCCGCCTGGGGCCGCTTGCGGCTTACCAGGAATCCAAGGACGGGAGAAGGCTCTCGCGGTACCACCTCGGTTGGCAACGCTTCAGCGACCCGAAGGGAATCGCAGTGCGGCGTCGCCCGCTTGTTCGCGCTCTGTGACGGGAGCACCCGGCACCCCTACTGGTCGCCTCGCCCGTGGGCGTTCGCGTTCGGGAATGCTGCTCGGAAGGGAATAAGACGCACTCAGAGGGTCGGGCTCTCTCAGCCGGTGAAGCCCTTCTCTGGCGACCGTGACGCGCGTCCGCTGTCTTCGTCATCGCATGTAACGCCACAGTATAGCGCACTTCGAGGCGGAGCGAGCGCAGAACTTTCCCGCTCCCGACAGACGGGAAGCGGGCCGCGGGCACGCGGAGGCAGACGAGAAGCGGGCTCCGACGAGCCGCGAAGAAGCGCAGCGTTCCAGTGGCGCAGCGAGGCGCCCTACAGGAAGCGGTACTTGACGGTGCGCAGGCCCCAGGCGCGGCAGCTGGAGAAGCCGAAGGCTTTCCACACGCCCGGCTGCAAATCGAGGGCGCGGGAACCGCCGCCCATGGAGCCGCAGTCGTTCACCGTGGCATAGACGGTCTGGCCGCCGTAGACGATCTCCACGGTGCGCCCGAAGTAGCTGCGGTAGTTCGGCAGCGACTTGGGCACCGCCACGCCCATGGAGTTGTCGTCGCAGACGGCACCGGTGGACGTGGTGCCGGGGTTCGGCGTGTTCGGATCGGTGCTGCCGCCGTAGGCCGAGGCCACGCCGGAAAGCCACCCTTCCTCCGAGGAGCCGCCGGATCCGCCCCCGTTGCCGGAGCCGCCGGAACTTCCCGCGTTTCCGGAATTCCCGGATGAGCCCGAGTTGCCGGAATCACCGGACGAGCCGCCGTTATCGGAAGGGCCCTCGTCGTCGGAGACCACCGGCTCGCGATCGCCCGTATTGGCGTCGGGGCTCTCCTGCACAGCCGCGGCCGCCGCTGCGGCGGCCTCCTCTTCCTGCTTGCGCAGGGCCTCGGCCTGAGCGGCGAGCTCGGCCAGACGGGCCGCGTGCTCCTCCTGAGCGCCCTCCAGACGGGCCGTGGCATCCTTCACGACGCTTTGGGCCTCGGCGCGCTTAGCCTCCTGGGCCGCCAACGCCTCTTCCTGCTCGTTCTTCTGGGCGTTCAGCTCGTCGCTCACGTCGTCGAAGGCGCGCTTGCGCTCCTTCTGCTCGGCCACCTCGTCGGCCTGATAGGACATGATCTGAGTGACGTACTCCATGTTGCGGAGCAGCTCGTCGAAGTTCTTCGAATCAAGGATGAGGCCTAAAAGCCCCATGGAACTGCCGTCGCGGTACTCGCCCACGGCCACCTGGCCCAAAGCCGCGCGCCCCTCGAGCATGGCCTGCTGGGCCTCCATGGCCGCCGCCGCCGTCTCGTCGATCTTGGTCTGCAGCTCGGCCACCTCGGCGGTGAGCTGCTCGTACTCGCTATTGATCTGGGCCATGCGGGATTCGGCCTCGTCCAGCGTGGCCTGCGCCGCATCCACGGCAGCCTGAGTGTCGTCGGCAGGATCGGCCGCAGCCGGAATCGCGCCGATGCCGACGAGGGAGAAGGCGAGCAACAGGGCGAGAAAGACCCTCGTCGCTTTTCCTTTTCCGAACGCTCGCTGTGCCAAGGTTTCCCTTCCGTTCTGCCATTACGCCGCAGCTTTCCCCGGGCGAACATGCCGACCGGTGCGCTGCATCGCTCCATCTTCCCCAAATCGACCGACCGAGGCAAGCGTCTTACCGAAAAAGACACGAGCCGTCGACTCCTTGTCCATGGAGCATAACACTTTTTGACCATAATGCAAATACTTGTTCGTATTATTATTGCAATTTGTTCGGTGTTCCGTTATACTGCGCCAAAAGCAAGAGAAAGGAGCGGCCATGCACGCCATGGTAACGGCCCGAGTGCCCCTGGAAATCCGCGACCAGGTGAACGCGAAGCTGCGGTCCATCGGCTCGTCCCCCACCGAGCTGGTGAACGCTGCCTACGATTACGTACTCGCCACCGGCGAGCTGCCCGATGCGCAACGGGGAGAATCTCCCCTGCGCATCACCCTCACCGACGCCCAGGCCAACGAGCTGCGCTTCCGCTTGCGCCAGGCCACGCGCCCCGTACCGGCGTCGTTCTGGGAGGCCCGCGACGGCGCGCCCGCAACCAGGGAAGGAGAATAGCCATGCGCCTGCTCATCGATAGCGACGTTCTGCTCGACTTCATCGGCGAACGCGAGAGCACCGCCGCCGCCTGGGTGAAGCTCCATGCCATGGAGCTGGCCGGGGCCGCGGAGCTGTGGGTCTCCGCCGAGGCCTTCGGAGAGGTGCGCGCCGCCCTCGCCGAGGCCCTATCCGACCACGACGCCCGCTCGGCTTTGCGTTCGGCCATGGCGTTTCTGTCCGTGTGCTCGATCGACGGCCCCGACGTGCGCTTCGCCCTGGAGCACGAGGGGCTGCCCTATCGCGCGGCCCTCACCGAATCCTGCGCCCGCAAGCTGCAGGCCGACTTCATCGTCACCCACGGCGGCGAGGTATCCGTCTCCCGGGCCGTGCGCCGCGTGGCCCCCGACGAGCTGTTCAGCGTGCTTGAGGCGGAGCAGGGCATCGTCTTCGACGTCATCGACTTCTAGCGGGGAACCATGATCGACGAAATCCAAGTGAAGGACGTGGCCCTCATCCGCGAGGCCTCCCTTTCGCCCTCCCCCGGTCTCACCGTCCTAACCGGCGAGACGGGTGCGGGAAAGACGGCGCTCGTGAGCGCCGTGAAACTGCTCGTCGGCGAGCGCGCCGACAGCTCCTGCGTGCGCGAGGGGGCAAAAAACGCCGAAGTGCGGGGGCGCCTGTTCCCTTCCGATCCCACCGCCGAAGAGCTCGTCGCGGTGCGCAAGGTCAGCGCCGACGGCCGCAGCCGCGCCACCATAAACGGCGCCATGGCCAGCGTCTCGGAGCTCGCGCGCACGGTGGGGCCTTTGGTGGAGCTCTGCGGACAGCACGAGTACCAATCGCTGCTGAAGCCGGCGGAGCACGGCCGCATCCTCGATGGTTGGGCCGATCTGGAAAGCACCGTAGGGGCGGCCTTTCGCGAGGCCCTCGCCGATGCCCGTGCCGCCGAGGCGGCCCTAGAAGAGCTGAGGGCAACGGCGAGCGCCTCCAACACCCAGCTGGAGGAGGCACGCTTCACGCTGCAGCAGATAGAGGCGGTGAACCCCGAGGGCGGCGAGTACGAGGAAACGCGCGACTGGCTCGCCCGGGCCGAGCACGCCGAGGTGCTCGCCCGCAACTCCCACGGGGCCGCCGAGGCGCTCTCCGGCGACGGCGGCGCGCTGGACGCCCTGAACACGGCCATCTCCCTCATCGAGGAGGCCTCCCGGGCCGACGAGTCGCTGGCCCCCTTCGCCGCGTCGCTGAGGGAAATCTGCTTCGTCGTGGAGGACGTCTCCCGGGATATGGCCGGCTACTGCGACGCCATCGATTTCGACGGCGAGTCTCTGGCCGCGGCCCAGAAGCGCATGGGGCAGCTCATGGGGCTCATGCGCTCCTTCGGTCCCACCATGGAGGCCGTCTTCGAGCGCTGGGACGAGGCGGCGGCCCTCGTCGGGCTCGTCGACGACGCCGACGAGAACCTGGCCCGCGCCGAGGCGGCCGTGGAAGCGGCCGAAAGCGCCCTCGCCGAAGCGGCGGCCGCCTATGATGCAGCCCGCATCGAGGCCGCGCCGCGGTTCGCGGCGGCGGTCAACGAGGTGCTCGGACGCCTGGAGATGGGGACGGCGGCGCTCGTGTGCACGGTGGAGCCGCTGCCCCGCGAAAGCTGGAGCGCCGCGGGCAGCGCAAGCGTCGTCTTCGAGTTCAAGCCCGGCGCCTCCATGCAGCCGCGCCCCTTGGCCCGCATCGCCTCCGGAGGCGAAATCAGCCGCGTCATGCTGGCCATCAAGATGGCTTTGGGCGCAAAGGACGGCACGGAGACCCTTATCTTCGACGAGGTGGACGCCGGCGTGGGCGGGAGCACCGCCAATGCGCTCGCCGCCGTGCTGGCGGAGCTGGCGGAAAGCCACCAGGTCATCGCCATCACGCATCTGGCCCAGGTGGCTGTGCTCGCCGATACCCACTACACCGTGACGAAAACCGCGGGCGACGCGCCCGAAACGGCTCTGACCCCGGTGGAGGGCGACGAGCGCGTGGCCGAAGTGGCGCGCCTGTTGTCGGGCACCGCCACCGAGACCTCCCTCGCCCACGCGCGCGAACTTCTCGGCCAGTAAGCCGTCGGCAACGGTCGGTCCCCCGTAGGGGCGGACCTTGGTCCGCCCTCCCGACAACGGCTATGCTCGCGACAAGGGGCGACCAAGGTCGCCCCCTACGAAGATTATCCGACGAGTTTTCCGAAAGATGCTGTTATTCCGCCTCTTGCTGGGCGGCCAGTTCCTGGGCCAGCGCCTTGGCGTCGTCGTAGGCCAGAAGCTGGTCGATGGTCACGAACTTGTAGCCCTCCGCCTTAAGCTGCGGCAGGGCGATCTTCAGCGCCTCGATGGTCTGGCTGCGATCGCCGCCGCCGTCGTGCATGAGCACGACATCCCCCGACTTTGCCGACAGCAGGCGCTCCGCAATGGCGTCGGCGCCCGGTCGCCGCCAGTCCTCGGTGTCCACGTTCCAGCCGATCTCGCCCGTGATGTAGGGCTGCAAGTTCCAGATGATCTCGTCGTGGAAGTTGCCGCCCGGCGAACGGAACACCTTCGACGCCTCGGCGCCCGTCGCATCCGCGATGGCCTGCTGGCCCATCTGCACCTCTTCAATCTGCTTCTCGGGACTCTGGCGCGTCATGTCCACGCCGTTGCCGCCGCCGGTGGCCGCATGGTCGTAGGAGTGGGTGCCGATCTGGTGACCCTCGGCTGCCATGCGCTTGATCGTCTCCACGTAATCGGTCTTATCGGAAATCTGCTCGCCGATCGTGAAGAACGTCGCCACGGCGTTGTTCTCCTTCAGCACGTCGAGCAGTTCCTGGGTCGTGGGCCACGGGCCATCGTCGAAGGTGAGCGCGATGACTTTCTCGCCGTTCGTGTTCGCGTTGTACTTCAGATAAACGTTGTCGGAGCCCTCCTTCACGGTTTCCTCCACCGTCTTGCCCGACACTTTGCCGGTGCGCTTCTCCACCTGGGCCGCCTCACCGGGCACGTACACGTGGATGGCCCCCTCGCCCAGCTCCACCTGGCCCGGGGCCGTCTCCTCGGTAGTTACATCGTATTCCTCGGTCGCATCGGCGCCGTCGTCCAGCTGGACCATATCGCCCTTGTGCAGCTCAGTTGCGCCGTCGGTCACCTCATTGCCGTTGACCGTGCCGGCAAAGGCAGCGCCGCCGCCCTCTTCCAGAACCTCCCCGTCGACGGAGAGCAGATTGCCCGGCTGCGGGGAGACGACGCCCTCGGCGATCATGTCGTTCAAGGTCGTCCCCCGATCCACCGTGCGCGTCATGCCGTTGACCGTCACGTTGAACTGCAGGGGGTTCAGATACAGGTACACCCCCACGCCGATAGCGGCCAAAATGACCACGGCGGCGATGATGGAGACGACGCTCGCCTTCTTCTTGCCTTTCTTCTTGTAGCGCCCCATGTCGGCATAGGGCGCCACCTGGCCGTCGGCCTTGGTGGCGGGAACGACCCGCGGGGGAACCTGCGCCGCGTAGCCCGCATAGCCATGGGGCGAAGCTGCCTGATGCGGCTGCGGCTGGGGCTGGGCCTGCTGATAGGCGTGCGGCCGATAGGACGGCGCTTCATGCAGGCGCGGATCCTGCGACTGGGCGGCAGCGGCCGTCTGCTCGCGAGGCGCTGCCGGCTCCTGCTGCGGGGAAGGGGCCTGCGCTGCCGGCTGGGGGCGCATTTCCGGCAGGACGGCCGCCGACTGCGGCTGCGGTGCTGAGACCCCGTGGGAATGGGGAACCGAGGCCGGCACGGAGGCACCGGGGTGGCGCCGGGTGGGCTTCTTGTGCTGTCGCGGGTTGTTGCGGGGGTTATTCGAACCTTGGGAGGCGGGCTGATCGGGCATCGCTTTATTCCTTAGGAAGTACTTCAGGTGGTGCAGGTGCTTTCTCGCGATTATACGACGAAGTGTCGGGGCGTTCACGGCAGAGCAGCTTACATTTCCGTAAAGTTCGCAATCCGTCCCGAATCCACGAAAACTGAACAGCCCGCGCCGTCCCAGAGGGGCACTTCCCCACCGCGCCACCGTCCCGCAGGGGCGCCGTCCTGCAAAGGTCGGCGTCCTGCGAGACGAATCTTGCGGCGATGGCAGGAGCCCGAGCGCGGTGCCTTTAGCTCGCGCGCGACGACCCGTAGGCGGCGTGCTTGCGGTTGCCGTAGGCGCTGCCCTTGCGGGCGCCCTTCTTCAGATCCTTCAGCACGTCCTCCTCGGACTTGTCCTCCACGGTGCTCTTCAGCTTCACCACCTGGTCGCGCAGACGGGCCGCCTCCTCGAAATCCATGTCGCGGGACGCGGCGGCCATGTCGTCTTCCATGGACGAGATGAGCCGCAGGACCTCTTCGCGGGAAAGCTCTGCCAGCTCCTTGTTCACCTGCTCGGCAGTGGTGCCCTCCACGTCTTCCGTGATGAAGCCCATGATGTCGTTGATGGCCTTGCGGATAGTCTGGGGCTTGATACCGTGCTCCTCGTTGTAGGCCATTTGGATGTCGCGGCGCCGGCGCGTCTCGTCGATGGCCCGGCGCATGGAATCGGTGATGCGGTCGGCGTACATGATGACCTGGCCGGACACGTTGCGGGCCGCGCGGCCTATGGTCTGGATGAGCGAGCGGTGGTTGCGCAGGAAGCCCTCTTTGTCGGCATCCAGGATGGCCACGAGCGACACCTCGGGCAAGTCGAGTCCCTCGCGCAGAAGGTTGATGCCCACGAGCACGTCGAACTCGCCCCGGCGCAGATCGCGCAGGATCTCCGTGCGCTCCAGGGTGGCGATGTCCGAGTGCATGTAGCGCGCCTTCACGCCCTGGTCGAGCAAGTGGTCGGTCAAGTCCTCCGCCATCTTCTTCGTGAGCGTCGTGATGAGCACGCGCTCGTTGCGCGCCGCCCGCTCCTTCGCCTCGTCGATGATGTCGTCGATCTGGCTGGCGCTCGTGCGCACGACGATCTCCGGGTCCAGAAGGCCCGTCGGGCGGATGACCTGATCCACCTTCGCCTGGCTCACGCGCTCCTCGTAATCGCCCGGCGTGGCCGATACGTAGATGAACTGCGGGATGCGCTCCTCGAACTCGTCGAAGCGCAAGGGGCGGTTGTCCAGGCAGCTGGGCAGGCGAAAGCCGTGCTCGGCGAGGGTGATCTTGCGGGAGCGGTCGCCCTCGTGCATGCCGCGGATCTGCGGCACCGTGACGTGGGACTCGTCGATGATGCAGAGGAAGTCCTTCGGGAAGTAGTCGATGAGGGTGTAGGGCGGCTCGCCCGGCGCACGGCCGTCCAGATGGCGCGAGTAGTTCTCGATGCCGGAGCAAAATCCCATGGTCTCCAGCATCTCCAAGTCGTAGTTCACGCGCATCTCCAAGCGCTGGGCCTCCAGGAGCTTCCCCTCCTCCTTGAACTGCATGAGGCGCTCGCGCAGCTCGTCCTGAATCGTGCCGAGGGCCTTGTCCATCTTCGGCCGCGCCGTAACGTAGTGGGAAGCCGGCCAGATGGGCAGCGCCTCGTAGCTGTTCAGCACCTCGCCCGTGACCTGGTCAATCTCGTCGATGGATTCGATCTCGTCCCCCCAGAACTCGATGCGGATGGGATGGTCGGCGTAGGGCGGGAACACGTCCAGCGCGTCGCCCCGCACGCGGAAGGTGCCGCGTTTCTGCTCGTAGTCGTTGCGGTCGTACTGGATGTCGATGAGCTCGTGGATGACCTCGTCGCGATCCATCTCCTTCTGCTTGTCGACGAACACCGCCATGCCGGCGTAGTCCATCGGCGAGCCGATGCCGTAGATGCAGCTCACCGACGCCACCACGATGACGTCCCGCCGCGACAGCAGAGCCGAGGTGGCCGCATGGCGCAGCTTCTCCACCTCCTCGTTGATGGAGGCGTCCTTCTCGATGAAGGTGTCGGAGGAGGGCACGTAGGCCTCGGGCTGGTAGTAGTCGTAGTAGCTGACGAAGTACACCACGGCGTTGTCGGGGAAGAACTCCTTCAGCTCGGCCGCCAGCTGGGCCGCCAGCGTCTTGTTCGGCGCCATGACGAGCGTGGGCTTCTGCACCGCCTCGATGGTCTTTGCCATGGTGAAGGTCTTGCCCGAGCCGGTGACGCCCAGAAGCGTCTGGTAGCGCAGGCCCTCTTCCACCCCCTTCGCGAGCGTGGCGATGGCCTCGGGCTGGTCCCCCGAGGGCTCGAAGGGCGAGACCACCTTGAACGGGGTGTTCGCCAGCCGCACCTCCGGCAACTTCCCCGCCATTTCCATACCTTCTATATTGGAAAGATGAGTGGACACGCGCATCCCTCCTCTCACAGTAATTCGCTATAAGGAGAACAGTCTAGCACCTTCCCCAAGAAATGAACAGATGTTCGCTTAAAGTTCACGATCCGTCCAACCATGAGTGCTATACTCTGCAATCGCTGTTGACATCCCGCGACGTGAGGAGATCATCGTGGCGAACGTGAAGAACGTGGCCCCCGGCGTCGGCCTGTGCGCGGCCATCGCCCCTTCCCTGCTGGTTTCTCGGCGAGGCGCTGCCCGTGGTGGGCGGCCCGGTGTTCGCCATCCTCATCGGCATGGTCATCGCCCTTTGGTGGAAGCAGCCGGCACGCGGCATCGTGCAGGACGGCATCGGCTTCACAGCGAAAAAGGTGCTGCAGTACGCCGTCATCCTGCTGGGCTTCGGGTTGAACCTCGCCCAGATCGCCGCCGTGGGCGCCGAGAGCCTGCCTATCATCCTCACCACCATCGCCACGGCGCTCATCGTGGGCTACATCCTCTACCGCGTGCTGCGCATGGATTCCGCCATCGCCACGCTCATCGCCGTGGGCTCGTCCATCTGCGGCGGCTCGGCCATCGCCGCCACGGCGCCGGTCATCCGCGCCAAGGACGAGCAGGTGGCCCAGGCCATCTCGGTCATCTTCCTGTTCAACGTCATCGCGGCGCTCATCTTCCCTACCCTGGGAAGTATGCTCGGCATGTCCAACGAGGGCTTCGGGCTGTTCGCCGGCACCGCCGTGAACGACACCTCGTCGGTCACCGCCGCCGCGGCCGCCTGGGACGGCATGCATCCCGGATCGAACGCCCTTGACGACGCCACCATCGTGAAGCTCACGCGCACGCTCGCCATCATCCCCATCACGCTCGTACTGGCCATCGTCATGGCTCGCAAGGAGAACGCAGCAGGCGCCGGTGCGGCTGTGGCCGGACCCGGCACCGACGGCCTGGCAGTGAGCGACCCTGCCGCCAACGCCGCAGCGGCTCCCACCGGCGCGAGGCTTCTCGGCGGCTTCTCACTGAAGCGCGCCTTCCCCACCTTCATCCTGCTCTTCCTGGCAGCCTCGGTCATCACCACGGTTGCTGTTGCCGCTGGAGCCGACGCGGCCGCCTTCGCGCCTCTGAAGGCCTTGAGCAAGTTCTTCATCGTCATGGCCATGGCCGCCATTGGCCTGAACACCGACCTCGTGAAGCTGGTGAGGAGCGGTGCCAAGCCCATCCTCATGGGCCTCATCTGCTGGATCTGCATCGCCGCCGCCAGCCTCGCCATGCAACATATGCTCGGACTGTGGTAAACCGAAAGCGGCCCCGAGGCGTTACGCCATCGAGGCCGCTTTTGCGCCCCTAAACAGCCAGCCGCAGCCTATCGTTTGCTCGCTAACAGGCTCTAGTCATAGGGATTACAATCCAAATCGCGCGGCCAATCATGGCATTCGAGGCAATAGTTGCTGGTCACCTCATTACCCCTAGCATGACATACATTGCATGACAGGTAGCCGCCATGAACTGAGTCGTGAGGATTGGAATCGCCATACGATTCGGTGCGCGCTGCAACGCTTTCATAGGTGCCGCCGTGGCAGCCCAGACAGGCATCGTCGGAAACGTAAGGATCATTTTGGCCAGAGGCCACGGACACCTGCTCCGTATTTGCCTGAGAATCGCCGGTTTCGGACAGGTTGGAACCCGTATTCTCAGCCGAGCAGGCAGCCAGCCCCAAGCAGGCCGTCAAGGCAACTCCAGCGATCATCGCAATAGTACGTTTGCTGTCGATTCTCATAGTTATTCTCCTTGAATGGCATGGCGGGCAGATACATAACCGAAAGTGGCCGCTCGACCGACGGAGGTGGCGGGAAGGTGGCGCGGATAGGTTCCCGAAAAGACTCCGCCCGAGGCATTGCCTGCGGCATAAAGACCTTCGATGGGCTCATCGTCCCAGTTCAACACACGGCACGATTCGTCGATGGTCAAGCCGCCGACCACGGTCAGTACCGTGCTGTTCGTCACGAGGCCGTAGTACGGGCCCTCCGCCAACGGCATGGCGGTTTCCAAGTTGCGGCGGAATTGCAAGTCCTTATTCTCGGCCGAGGAGAAATAGGCGTTGTAGGTGTCAACGGTTTCCTGGAGAATTGCCGCATCCAGCCCCAGCTGTGGCGCCAAATCGGCCACCGTGTCAGCTTTGAACATCCAGCCCTTATCCATATACTGCTTGATGGTCTCATCTGCGGTGGGCTGCATGTCGGCCATGGCGTCAACCATACCCTGGTTCAAGATAATCCAGCACCCCTTGCCGCGACCAGGCTGCGCATTGATAGCATTGGACACGAAGTTCATCGGCAGCCCCTCGTTCACAAAGCGGACGCCACGTGAATTCACGGCGATGCCAAGCGAGGAGGTAAACCAAATGCCCGGGATGTCAAGGAACTGCGCAGGCGTACCGAAATTGAAGTTCATAACCGCATGGGGAATGGGATCCATTTGAGCGCCCAGCTGCAAACCCATCATGTGCCCATCGCCGGTGGGGCCAGTAGAGGGATCCCAGCAGCTTGAGGCGGCGTAATCCTCGGAGCGCGTCCACGCCTTCATCATATCGGGATTCGCTTCATAACCGCCCGTGCATAGCACGACGCCCTTGGTCGCCTCAACTGCGTAGTAGCCGTCGGCATCCTTCGCGACAGCGCCTGTCACACGGCCCGACGCATCTTGGACCAGCTGTACACCTGCGGTATTAAAGCGAAGATCGATATGGAGTTCGTTCTGCATTACAGCGGTGAGGGCATCCATGACGATAGGACCGAAAATCCAGCTCGTCCAGTTATAGTCCTCGGGAACGGCGAATTTGTGCTCACCCTGAATCACCTGGATGCCATAGCCCGTCTCTGGCTGAGTGGTGTTGTAAATCTTGATATCACGGCCCGCTTTATCTAACGAGTCCTGCATAAAATCGATTGCCTCGCCAGAGTTGTTCACGAACGACCATACTACATCGGGTCGGGCGCGCCAGTAGGAAGCTCGCAGAATCTCTTCCACATACTGAGCCGGATCAACGACGTTGCCCGTCTCGGCCTGCATGCGGCTTCCGCAGCCGCCCACGCTCTCCCACGTATTGCGGCCCTTGCTCATCTTCTCAAGCACTACCACGTTGGCACCCAGCTCGGCGCCCTTCAGCGCGGCCATCGTGCCCGAAATGCCGCCGCCGATCACCAGCAGATCGCACTGATCGGTGTGAGTTATCTCGTCTGCGCCGATTTCCCGGGACTCGAAGCCCACAGGACCCGCAACGACATCCCATTCAGCCCCATAAGCGGGCATAAGGTTGACGTTCTCTCCGTAAATCTCAATCAGCTCGTTACCCACAGTCGCCGCGGACTCTTCCGCATAGGCCGCGTCGGCTGATCCTGTTGCAGCGGCAACAGCAGTCGCCGTGCACAACCCGCCGGCTGCCAAGCCCGCAAGGCCAACGCCCCGCAGGAACCCTCGACGGGAAATCCCCTGATTTCCCTGCGCATCCATCGTGCTTTTCGATGCACCCATCGCCATCTCCCTTCACTTCTGAACTCACTTTCGTCAAGCGACGGGAGCATTCTGCTGGCTGCACCCTATGCGGAGTCAAGGACTTTTTAGCGCACAAGAGGGGAGAAGACATAGTAGTACTGCACGGCATCGCTTCCATCAGCGCGCAGAGGGAGATTTGCGTACAGGAGCTGCGTGTAAATATTGCCAGTTAACTCCGAGCCTTCCCGGGACAAAGCGGACGACACCATGTCGAGGACACGAACGTATAACGGCTCGTTAAAAGGCATCGTTCCCTTATCGCGTTCGGAAGATTCAGAGAATATCCCATCAACCCGGATCACCAAGGCTACCGCCTTGAACGAGGGCACGAAGCGCACATGAAGGCTAGCCAAGTCGACGTAATCGGCAAAACGAGTTGGAACAGAAAAGCCGCTCCGCGGAAGGTCGGGCGACGGCTCCGCCCCATCTCCCAACCCCTCGACATGATAATGAGGCGTATAGTGGACAAAGGGGATTTCGCGGGACCAGGTGCGCACCAAACGCTGTTGCTCCGAAGAGGCCTTGGTCCAAGCGCTTTCCAGATAGAAAAACGACGGAATGTCGATCGCTTCATACGCCTCTAGTAGGTATGGAACCTTCGCCAAGAGCGCCCTATCGCGATCGAGAGATTCAATCAGATCAGAAGCCCGCCGACGCTCCTCCGCCAAAGGGCTTACGCGCTGGCCCAATTCGCAATCCATAGATGTTAAATCACCTGCAAGGATAACCTCTACGGATTCTTTCATCGAGATGCCGTAAGAGCCTAATAGGCGCGCCGTGAGTAGGCACAGCATGTTCTCGAAATGAAATCCCCGATAGTTGTTCTGCCCGCGGGCCCATGGATCTTTCGGCAGATACTTCTCGTAGAGACGAATAGTGCTGGGAGCCACCCCGAGAACCGCACAGAGTTCCTTTGTCGTTATCACATTCCCCTCCTTCAACAACGACGCCCCATTCAGCATACACCCTGCACCCTATGCCGAGTTGAGAGGTTTTTCCAGAAAAGAGAGTGCCCATTTCTCTTCTCCTATCGTTATAACGTGTTATAATTATCTGAACTGATTGGAGGCATTATGGCAACGGCAACACTTACCAAGGTCGGCAACAGCATGGCCGTCCTCCTTCCCAAGGCGCTTCGACAAGAGGCAGCTATAGACCAGGATACCCCCCTGCGACTTGCCTCACCTCGCAAGGGTGTGGTAGTCATTACCTCCATGCTCGACGACGAAGAGGATAGACTTGCTCGCCTACGACGCGTCGAAGCACGCATCGCTGCCCGACGCAATAAGATAAAACCCTGGCCGGAAGGACTTACCGCTGACGACTTGATTGCGCAGGCAAAGGAGGAGCGCTATCGTGACTTCCTTGCTCTTTGACACCAACGCCCTCATCTACTGGATACATCCCGATTCATCTTTTCACGAGGAAGCGCTCTGCCTTGTGGAGGAGGCATACATCAATCGAAGCACAATATGCGCTCTCTCCTCCTCTCTGAATGATGTTTACTACATCCTCTGTCGCCACTATATGACGGAAGAAGAGGCGCGTGAATCGTTGCGGGACATCGTCGACACCTTCGACCTTATCGATCTCACCGGGCTTTTCGTGCACGAATCCATCGACTCCGACGAACCCGACTACGAAGACGGCCTCATCCGCGTCGCCGCAGAGGAACTTCAGGTAGAAGCTATCATCAGTTACGACAAAGCCGCCTTCAAGAACTCATTCGTTCCGAAGATGACGGCCCAAGAGGCACTTGTTGCTTTCTTCCAAACAGAAAAAGGTCCCGAGGATTGATTTCTCGGGACCCCATTGATTGATTCTAAGTCTAGCAGGTGGCTCTTACAGCTCCTTCTTATACTCGTTCCACCAGGCCAGGACCTCGTTGCGGAGCTCTTCGGGGGTGCCGTCGTTGTTGAAGACCACGTCGGCTGCCTCGATGCGGTCGGCATCGGTGATCTGGCGAGCGATGCGAGCGCGCACGTCCTCCTCCGAAAAGCCCGAGGCCACGGCGCGCTCGATACGGGTCTCCAACGGCGCCAGCACGGCCATGACCACATCGGCCCCGTAAGCCAGCGACTGCTGGCGGTTGCGGAACACCGAGTACTCCACCACCACGGCAGGCTTGCCCTCGGCCTCGAAGCCGTCGATGAGGTCGGTGTAGCGCTCCTCGATGCGGGGCATCGTGATGGTGTTCAGCTTGCGCGTGGCGGCCGGCGTCGCGAAGGCCTTGGCGGCCAGGGCGCTGCGCACCACTTCCCCGTTCTCATCGAAGATGTCATCGCCGAACGCTCCGCGCAAATCGTCCTTCACCGTGTCCCACATGAGCACCTCGTGCCCCACCTGATCGAGATCGATCCAAGCCAGGCCCTCGTCGGTGAGCGCCTTGCGCGCCGTGGACTTGCCGGCGCCCATGCCGCCGATGAGAAACAGCTTCTTCATGCGAACCTCCTCCAAAACCGCGCACCTTCGCGCGATCATACCCAAGTAATTCAACGGAACCATCATACACGAGAAAGGCCGCTCCGAAGAGCGGCCTTTGAAAAGTCACTGGTCGTTCGCAGTCGCACGAACCCGCAGAGGCTACTCCTCGACGGTCTCCACCTCGACGACCTCGGCCTCGGCAACAGCCTCGTCCTTCTTGCGGCGGGCCGGCTTCTCCTCGGCCTGCACCGACTCGTCCACGTCGATCTCGAAGCCGAGCTCCTCGGCGGCGGCCTTCATGGACAGGGAGATGCGGCGGCGCTCCGGGTTGATCTCCATGACCTTCACCTTCACATCGTCGCCCGCATGCACGACCTGCGCCGGGGTGTCGATGTGACGGCCGGCCATCTCGGAGATGTGCACAAGGCCCTCGATGGAGTCGCCCAGCTCGACGAAAGCGCCAAAGGGAACGATCTTGGTGACCTTGCCGTCAACGATGGTACCCACGGGGTAGTTCTCCACCAGCTGGATCCACGGATCGGGCGTGGTCTGCTTGAGACCGAGGGAGATGCGCTCACGCTGCAGATCCACGTCGAGCACCTCGACCTCCACCTCGTCGCCCACCTTGACGACCTCGGAGGGATGGTTGACGTGGTTCCAGGACAGCTCGGAGATGTGCACCAGGCCGTCGATGCCGCCCAGATCCACGAAAGCACCGAAGTCCACGATGGAGGACACGTTGCCCTTGAGGCGCATGCCCTTGGAGAGCTTGGAGAGGATCTCGGCGCGCTCGTTCTTGCGGCCCTCCTCCAAGAGAACGCGACGGGACAGCACGACGTTGTTGCGGTTGCGATCCATCTCGATGACGCGGGCCTCGATCTCGGTGCCCAGGTAGGCATCCAGATCCTTCACGCGGCGCAGGTCCACGAGAGAGGCCGGAAGGAAGCCGCGCAGGCCGATGTCCAGGATAAGACCGCCCTTGACCACCTCGATGACCTCGCCGGTGACCACTTCGCCGGCCTTGAACTTCTCCTCGACGGAAATCCAGGCACGCTCGTACTCGGCGCGCTTCTTGGAGAGGATGAGGCGGCCGTCCTTGTCCTCCTTCTGGAGAACCAGAGCCTCGATCTTGTCGCCCAGGCTCACGATGTCGGACGGATCGGCATCCTTGCGGATGGACAGCTCGCGGGCCGGGATGACGCCCTCGCTCTTGAAGCCGATGTCCACCAGCACCTCGTCGTGCTCCAGCTTGACGACGGTACCGTCGACGAGATCGCCCTCGTCGAACTCGGTCAGCGTGCCGTCGATCATCTCGTTCATCTGCTCGTCGGAGATGTCGGAGAAGTCGATCACGGAGGTGTTCTTGATTTCGGTCAAAACGGACCCCTTTCAAAAACTAAATCGGGGACCCTTCGTCATGATGGTTGATACGTACCATGTTCGCTTGCAGAAGCAAGGATCGCGGTGCAACAAACATGTCTCGGGGGCCAACAGATACTTACACTTGCCGCCTATCGGCAAGCCCGCCCAGTATAGCACCGAAGGCGCGCGGCGCTTTGTGAATTTTCCCCGAGTGCTGACATTTTTCGCAGCGCGCCCACAAGGCGGCCGAGAAGAGCCCTCAGCGCGTCGAAGGCGCCCTACGAAAGCAGCAGCACGTCCTTCCGGGCGCGCGCCTCGCTACGCACCTCATCGGTAAACCCGCCTATACTGAAGAGGACATAGACGGGCGGGCCGCCAAAGCGCCGGAAAGAGGGGTCGTCCAGGGCCTTTCGAGCCTGCTCTTCCAAGTGCCTCAGCACATTGGCGCCCACGGGCCTCGCCCAGAACTTGCACTCGCCGAACACCGCTCGGCCCTCTTCGGCGCCCAGCCCCACAACGTCCAGCTCCACATCGCGTGCGCCCCACCAAGCGCCCACCCGCTCGGGCATGAAGGGGAGCGCCCCTTCCGCGCCCGCATCCCACAGGCGGTCGCGGCACACGTCCTCGTACACGTAGGCGACCTGCCCGTCGACGAAGTTGTTCCTAATCGTCTTCAGCGCCTCCGCCCGCCGCCCCGTCTCCAACAGCCCCATCTGGGGAAAGACGAAGCGGAACCAGAAGCGCAGGTAGTTGTCCTTGATGCGGTAGAGGCCCTTCTTGCTCTTCTCGGGGTTCTCCTCCGTCACGGGCACCACGCGCTCCAGCACATCGAGCCGCTCGAGCACTTTCAGGTACTTCGACAGCCCCGTCTGCCTCACGTTCAGCGCCGCGGCGATCTCCCCGCTCTTGCGGTTGCCCGCCGCCACCGCCTTCAAAATGGAGAAATAGGTTCCCACCTCGCTCACCTCCTTCGACAGAAGGAAGTTCGGCTCGTCGTACAGATAGCTGCTGGAGTTCAAAACGCTCTTCTCGATGCCGCGGTACACATCGTCCACGCCCCTGAAGCTCTCGATGTACTTGGGGACGCCGCCCGTGACGCTGTAGAGCTCGACCAGTTCGCGGCGCCCGATCTCCTTCGTGAAGAAATCCCGGTAGAACCGAAAGGGAATCTGCTTCATGCGAACCTGCGCGGTGCGCCTCCCGTAGAGGGGGCTGTTATAGGAGAGCACCTGGCTTTCCATGAGCGAGATGAGCGAGCCGCACAGGATGACCATCACGTTGCGCTTGGAAAGCATCGTGTCCCAGATGCGCTGGAAGACGGAGGGGAACGCCGGGTTCGCCTTGCCGAGGTACTGGAACTCGTCCAGCGCGACGACGAGGCGCTCGCCGTCGCTCGTCAGACGGTCGAAGAGAACGTCCCAGTTGTCTACGGACACCTGGCCGAGCAGCTCGTCGCCCGTGAACGCGGCCACCTGTTTCTGGAAGGCCGCGCGGTTCTGTTCCTCCGACTCCTCCGTCGCCAGGAAGTACAGCGCGCGCTTGTCGCGGACGAACTCGGTGATGAGCGCCGTCTTCCCGATGCGGCGCCGGCCGTAGATGACCGCCATGGCCGCCTGGTGGTCGGCGAACTGCTCCTCCAAGGCGGCGAGTTCTTCAATGCGGTCGACGAACGCGTCCACAATTGCCCCTTTCTCTCCCATGCTTCGTTGGAGGGATATTATACTTCAAAGTATTATACTTCAAAGTATTATACTTAAAAGTATAATCTGATGCACGTCCAGCTCACGCAGGGCCTCCTCGCCCTATTCTTTACTTTCCGCATCATCTTTCGTGAGCGCAGACGTTGCGCTAGAATGAGAGGATGCGTTTGCGTCCGGTCGGCTTCATCGGGATAAGGCTCAGCCATGGAATTGACTCTTTCGGTGTTCCTCTCGCAGGCAGGAAATCATCCGATCCTGCTCGGCATTCTGGCGCTGGTCATCGGCGTGACCATCATCTCGGGCGCCACCGACGCCCCCAACGCCATCGCCAGCGCGGTCTCCACCCGCTGCCTCACCCCCGGCGCCGCCCTCGCGCTCGCTGCCGTGTTCAACTTCGTGGGGCTGGTGGGCATGACCTACATCTCCACGGCCGTGGCCCACACCATGTTCAACATGGTCGATTTCTCCGGCAACACCCACCAGGCGCTACTCGCGCTCATAGCCGCCATGATAGGCTCCATCGGCTGGGGCGTCTTCTGTTGGTTCTGGGGCATTCCCGCCAGCAAGTCCCACTCGCTCATCGCCGGCGTCACCGGCGGGGCCATCGCGCTGAACGGGCTTGCCGGCGTCGTGCTCTCCGAGTGGATGCTCGTCATCTACGGCATGGTGTTCTCGCTGGTGGGCGGCTTCATCCTCGGTATGACCACCACCAAGATCATCGAGTTTCTCTTCTCCGGCGTCAACCGCCAGCGCGGCAACAAGGTGTGCATGGTGCTGCAGGACATCTGCGCCTGCGCGCTGTCGTTCCTCCACGGCGCCCAGGACGGGCAGAAGTTCATGTCCATCGGGCTTTTGGGCATCGCGCTCGCCTTCGGCATGGAGACGAGCGGCGCCACCGACTTCCCCCTGTGGCTCATGATCATCTGCTCAGCGGCCATGTCGCTGGGCACGCTTCTCGGCGGCAAGCGCATCATCAAGTCCGTGGCCATGGACATGGTGTCGCTGGAGAAGTACCAGGGCGTGGCGGCCTCCCTCTCCACGGTGATCACGCTGTTCGTGGCATCCATGACCGGCATGCCCGTCTCCACTTCCCACTGCTCCACCGCCTCCATCATGGGCGTAGGCGCCTCGAAGAGCTTCCGC
Source organism: Adlercreutzia sp. DFI.6.23 (assembly GCF_024462535.1). NCBI lineage: Bacteria > Bacillati > Actinomycetota > Coriobacteriia > Eggerthellales > Eggerthellaceae > Adlercreutzia > Adlercreutzia sp. DFI.6.23. The sequence continues at coordinate 45,856 of NZ_JANGBP010000008.1, read as the reverse complement.
CGCGTGAACTGGGGCGTCGCCCGCCGTATGGTGTGGGCCTGGGTGCTCACCTTCCCCTGCTGCGGATTTATCGGCTGGGCCTTGGCCAAGCTGTTCATGATGCTGTAGAAAAGGGCCCGGACATGAGTCCGGGCCCTTGGGTGAACCGCAGCTGGGATCGCCTTACGCTTCCTCAGCGGCTTTTGCTTGGGCCTCGCGGATGGCCTTGGTCATCTGATCCACGCAGGAGGTGGAGCGCCGCCCGCAGGTGTGGCCCTCCATCATGGCGACGATGTCGTCGACGTTCTGGCCAGCCACCAGCTTGGAGATGGCCTTCAAGTTGCCGTCGCAGCCGCCGGTGAACTGGACGCTCTTGATGGTGTCGCCGTCCAGTTCCACATCGATCTGACGGGAGCAGACGCCGCGGGGAATGTAGGTGTGCATGTCGGTTCCTTTCTCGCACCTTGTTTCGGCGAGATTGTACCGCATTGTGGCCTACACCGCCGTCGCGCCGCGCTCGCCGGTGCGGATGCGCACCACTTCCTCCACAGGCGCCACGAAGATCTTGCCGTCGCCCACCTCGCCGGTGCGGGCGGCGCCCACGATGGTGTCCACCAGCGCGTCCACCGCGTCGTCTTCCACCACTACCTCGAATTTCACCTTCGGCACCATGTTCAGCATCACTTCGGTGCCGCGCACGTACTCGCTCCAGCCGTGCTGGGCGCCGCAGCCGTGCACCTGCGAGATGGTCATGCCCTTCACATCGGCGGCGAACAGGGCATCCTTCAGCGGCTCCATCTTCTCGGGCCGCACAATAGCCGTTACTCGTTTCATAGCCGCAACTCCTTTCTCAATCGCTCCGCCGTGCTAGTCCAGACCCAGGTAGGCCGGATAGGCCGACTCGCCATGGACGGCCACATCGAGCCCAGCCGCCTCATCCTCGGCGCTCACCCGCAAGCTGCCCTTGAAGCAGGCCTTGATGATAAGCCCCAGCACTACGTCCGCGATGGCCACGAAGGCGATGGTCACCAGGATGCCCAGCACCTGCGAGCCCAGAAGCGACCAGTCGCCGGTGTACAGAAGGCCGCCGTGCTCGGTCCAGGAGAGCCCGGGCACGCAGAACAGACCCGTGAGGATGCCGCCCACGATGCCGCCGACGCAGTGGCAGCCGAAGGCGTCCAGCGCGTCATCGTAGCCGAGGCGCCGCTTGGCCTGGGAAATGGCCGCGTACACGATGGGGCTCACGATAAGTCCCATGACGATCGCCGCCCAGGGCTCCACGAACCCTGCCGCCGGGGTGATGGCCACAAGGCCGGCCACCAGGCCCGTCGCCGCGCCGACGAGCGTGCACTTCCCCACTGTGATGCGCTCGGTGATCATCCAGGAAAGCACGCCGGCGGCGCTCGCGGCCACGGTGTTCAGCAGCGCGAGACCCGCCACGCCATCGGCGGCGAACTCGCTGCCAGCGTTGAAACCGAACCAGCCGAACCACAGAAGCGCCGCGCCCAGGGCCACAAAGGGCACATTGTGCGGGCGGTAAGACAGCACCGCAAACCCTTTGCGCCGCCCCAGCATAAGGCAGAGGATGAGCCCGGTGAGGCCCGAGGAGATGTGCACCACATCGCCGCCGGCGAAGTCCAGGGCCCCGATCATGTCGCCAATGAGCGAGCCGTCACCGCCCCACACCATATGGGCGAGCGGCGCGTACACCACGACGACCCACACGGCCACGAACGCGCATACGGCGCCGAACTTCATGCGTCCAGCTACAGCACCGGTGATGATGGCGCAGGTGATCATGGCGAAGGCCATCTGGAAGACGATGTCGATAATGGCCGGATAGCCCGCCGCTAACTCGGGGTCGTTGGCCAGCGCTCCTTGGCCGGACAGCACCGCGAAGGCGTCAGGTGTGCCTTCGGCCTCGGCCACCATGTCGTTCACGGCGCTCAGGCACCCGATCTGGTCGAGGCCGCCGAAAAACGGCAACGAGCCGTCGCCGCCGTAGGCGAACGACCAACCGCAAACGACCCACATAACCCCAACGATGCCGAGCACGCCGAACACCATCACCATGGTGTTCACGACGTTCTTGCGACGGGAGAGACCTCCATAGAAGAAGGCGAGTCCGGGCGTCATGAGCAGCACCAGCATGGCGCAGACGAGCATGAACCCAGTGGAACCGGTGTCAATCATCGCGATCAACCCCTTTCACAGTTCGCGGGCCCTCGGCGAAAAGAGGTCGGGAGGCGCCGCGCGCCGCACCGCGCGGGCCTCCCCACCCCTTGTCGCCCAAGATGCCCAACGGCAAGGACACCCCGATTGTTCCACGGCACCTGGTGACCTGCGCGCTCAACGATGATTGTTAACCCCCTCAAAAATAAGTGTTAACACTGGCGACCATTCCTTGTTACTGGGCGGAAACAAATGCCCGCGCGTCCCGTCACAGATCGCCGAAGCATTACAATGGCAGCGTTGCCTTTACAAAGAATCGGCGCGATTTGGTCACAAAATCGAGTTCTGGGTTTTTGCAGACCTCAAGACGACATAAGAGCAAGAGGAATATATCGCTAAACGATATACTACACAAAGTCGCAACCGTTAATTGGGTCGTATCGCCCATAAAGAAAACCCAGAACTCGATTTTGTGACCACTTTTTCGAAAAGTTTTGTCACAACGCGGAAGGATGCACTCATGAGCGTTGCATTTCGACAGGTCGAGCGCGACGAAGAGGTCGAGGCCCTGGCCCATATGGCCTACCATATTTGGAACGAGTACTGGCCGGCCATCATCGGCCAAGCGCAGACCGACTACATGGTGGAGAAGTTCCAGAGCCTGAATGCCTTCCGCACCGACATTGCCGACAATGGCTACGAGTACTTCTTCATCATGCAGCACGAGGACGAGACGCCCCACGAGCTGGGCGCGGCGACGCACGGCGCCGACATCCACGACCAGGGCGACACCGTAGCCGGCCGCGTCAACGACGACGTGGAATCCGACCGCGACGACGAGTTGGCCCACGACACCGAGGACTTCGCCCGCACGGCCGCCGTCCCCCGCATCGTCGGCTACACCGGAGGGCACGTGGAGACGGACACGAACCGCTTCTTCATCTCGAAGATCTACCTGCTGAAGGAGCACCGCGGCGAGGGCCTGTGCTCGGCCACCATCCGCTTCTACGAGCGCCTCGCCCGCGAGCGCGGTCTGGATGCCCTCTATCTCACAGTGAACAAGCGCAACGAGATGGCCATCCGCGCCTACAAGGCGAAGGGCTTCGAGGTCATCGACGCCGCGGAAACCGACATCGGTGACGGCTACATCATGGACGACTACATCATGGAGAAGAAGCTGGTCTAAGGCTTCAGGAATCCCTCGATGTTGTTGAAGGCCTCGCCGAAGGCCGAGGGCGCGATGACAAGACCGCCCTTCTCCTTCACCGACTCGTAGATGAGGTTCATGGTGCGCAGCTGCATGGCCTTGTCGTTCTGATCGTACACGGCGGCCGCATCCACGAACATCTCGGAGATGTCCTTCTCGATCTCGGCCAGCAAAAGCCGGGCGTTGCGCTCGCGCTCGGCTTGGGCCTCGCGGGACATGGCATCTTGCAGCTCCTTGGGAATGGCGATGTCGCGGATCTCCACGGACACCACGGTGATGCCCCAGCTGCGAGTCTTCTCGTCCAGAATCTCCTTGATCTCGCAGTCGAGCTGCTCGCGGCGCGTGGCCACCTCGGCCAAATTGATGCGGCCGATGGCGTCGCGGAGAGCCGTTTGGGCGGCCCACCAGATGGCGGCGGCGTAGTCCTCCACCTCCACGCAGGCGTCCTTCGGGTTCCACACGAGCCAGAACAGCACGGCGTCGATGTCCAGCGGCACGAGATCGGCCGTCAGGGCCTCCTCAGCCGTGAACGGCGTCGTGATGATGCGCTGATCCACATGGGCGGCCGCATGCTCCACAATGGGAATGAGAAAGTACAGACCGGGCCCAGCGATGCGATGGAACTTGCCCAAGCGCAGCACGACCACGCGTTCCCACTGGGGCGCAATGCGGATGCTGCAGGCGAGCAGGAAGCCCACGGCCATGGCGACCACTATGAGCGGCACCGACATCGCCGACCAGAACAGCGCCATAACGACGGCAAATCCAACGAGGAACACCGCAATGGAGAACAGGTACACACCGTTGCGCGAGGTCTTGGTGCCCCGCGAAGGCGGTGCCGCGGCAATGGGCTTGCGAGCGCCCTCAGCGGCCTTCTCCTCGATTTTCCGATTCTTGTTGCGCATGTTCGATCCCCTTCCCCTCGCTGCCTGCGAGAGCAGCCCTCAGGACACGCCCTTAGCGGGACTCCTCAAGTCTGACTATTTGCTCGCGCACCAGGTTGATGATGTCATCAGGCTCCATGCCGCGGGACAGCGCGTTTTGCACGAAGTCCATGGCCAGGGCCTCCATCTCGCCGTCGTCGGCGGAGTAGTCTACCCGGCTCACATCGGCCACAAACGAGCCACGGCCGCGCTTCGTGAAAATGAAGCCGTCGCGCTCGAGATCCTGGTACACCTTGTTGATTGTGTTGTAGTTCACGCCCAGCCGCACAGACAGCTCGCGCACGGAGGGCAACCGCGTATCGCAAGCGTACTTCCCCGAGGTGATGAGGTAAACGAGGCGCTTGCGAATCTGCATCCAGATGGGCACGCCGGAGCGCTCGTCCACCTGGAACGAGCCGAGGGCGTCGCTGGGCGCGTCTTTTTCGTAAGCGTCTTGGATCATGATGACCTTTATGGTATCACGGATATCCTCCGCTTGAAGCGCTGCGCTGCTCATCCCCAGAAAGTCACCGCCCCTCCGGTCACAGCGGAAAACCGCACAGCTGCCAGCAAGAAGGCATAGCGCAGGCACAAACCACCTGCGATGGCAGCGCCGGCCCCCACCACATAGGAAAGCGAGTGGGGACGCCTCACGCACCAGAGCTCCGTGGCGACCGGCACAACGATCCCAGCCCCCACGACGCCGCACCAGAACAGTCCCGCCAAGCGTCCTATGGCAAGCGCCTCGGCCGAGAGGCTCTCCGGATAGCTCATATGAGCCCACAGCAGCAGTGCCGCCAGTGCAATCGCCTTAAGTGCGACCGTTATCCCGTCGGCTCTCAGGCATATGGAAACACCCGGTGCCACGTCTTCCCCGTCGCGCGTCACGAAGCCGAAGATGAGCAGCATTCCCATGCCCGTCGACAGTGCCGACAACATGAAAATGACCGGCACCAGAGCATTGTTCAGGAACGGAACCGATGGAAACGCGGATAGGTACACACCTGAATACAGGATGACGAAGGCGGCGAACAGCGTCGCCAGCACTTGCAGCGCCGTCTCGAGCCGTCGCATCAACGGCGTCTCCAGAAGACCGCCGACAAGCAAAGCGAGCACCGAGCAGCCGATGAAGGCGACAATGGCCCAGGATCCAAGGGTAAGCAGGCTCGTCGAAGGCGTGAAGAACACTTGGAAGGAGCGCTCGGGGTAGCCCAAGTCGGCCAGAAGAAAGACAAGTCCCAGGCCAACCGTGGCGGGGCCAAGGTACATGCCCCCGTCGGTGACCGTCGCTGCCGCTTCCAGCCACGCGGGACTCCATCGCCGCAGCGACAGATCCACCACGGCGCTGATGAAAAAGGCACCGGCCCCCATGCCCGCCAGGAACAGATACCAGGCTATGAACGAGTTGACCATGGCGTTGCGCTCCGTCGGAACCTATCGCGATGCGGCCAAATCGTCAGCCTCGGCCTCGATGAAGTCGCGCGTCAGCGCGGCAAGGCCGCGGTAGAAACCCGTTGCCGCCCGCTTTTCCACGTCCTGGGCGAGGGAGGGCACCCAAGACGCGAGATGATCGGCGACAAACGACTCCTGCACCGCGGCCAAGCGCTCCGCCTCGGCGCCATCGCCGGCATCAAGAGCAGCCATGGCGTTGCGGATCAAGCCGGCCATAAAGCCGAGCTCGAAAGCGATGTGGTCTTCGGGCAGATGCATGCTCTCGTCCACCGAGAATCCCTCGCGGCGGTAGAGGGCAACCACCTCGTCGCGCGCCTCTTGCATCATAAGCCCCGTCGGGCTGGTGTACACCGACTCGTAGGGAGCCACCGGGCGCCGACTCATGCCGAGGAATACGCGAGCGTACTCAGCGGCCAGATCGGTGCGCACCGCCTCCAAAGCCGCATCGTCGGCCCCTGCCAGAGAAGCAACGAAGTCGCCGAGCTCTCCATCGAGCGCGGGGCCTTGCTCTCGCAGCGAGCGCAGGAAGGCCAGCGGCACCTCCTCGCCGTAGGCGATGCTGAGGAATTCGTAGATCGCCGCGCGCTGCTCCATGACTTCCCGCGCCTGGGCGGCCGTCAGTCTCTCGTCCATGATCACTCCTTGAGAATACGGGCGTTGCAGCCCCAACGTACATTAGCTCTCCGATATCGGCTTCAAGCGATGGGCGACGAACACCGAGGGGGCGGTCTCCCCCTCCATGCGCGCACCGCCCTTGGCGCTAGCCAGCGACTCCATCTCGGACAAAGGGCCGAAGTGCAGCGCCCGCGTCGGGCAGGTAAGCACGCAGCGGGGCTCCTCGCCGGGTGCGCGGCCAAGGCTCAGGCAACCGTCACATTTGTCCATCGTCTTGTCTTCCCGATAGCGCGGAACGTCGAAGGGGCAGCCCAGAGCGCAGCTTCGGCACCCGATGCAGCGGGCGCTGTCGACAACGACGAGGCCGTCCTCGTCGCGCTTGGAAAGAGCCCCCACCGGGCACACGGCAACGCAGGCGGGATCCTCGCAGTGCATGCAGGAAAGAGAGGTGAACCGACGCGTCACCGAGGGAAATTTCCCTTCAACGGTTTCGAACACGGTGCGACGCAGCCAGGTGCCGGCCTTAAGGCCATGCCACTGCTGGCAGGCCACCTCGCAGGAAAAACACTTCACGCAGCGCGTTCCGTCGACGAAGAAACCGTATTGCACCGCCATCCTCCCCTCGTTTCCACCCGCGGCCTTGACGCCTCATCGGCAAAGCCGCGGGGCCGGAGCAGCGCCCCAGCCCCGCGCAGTTTACCTTACTCGGACAGTTGCAGCCTCGGCAAATCCCTAGTGCTGCCGCCGAGCGACGAACACCGACGGGATGGTCTCGCCCTCCAGGCGCGAGCCGCCCTTCTCGGCCGCCATGGCCTCCATGTCGGCCAGCTTACCGAAATGCAGCGCCTTGGTGGGACAGGTGTTCACGCAGCGGGGCGTTTCATCGGCGGCGCGACCCAGGCTCAAGCAGCCGTCGCACTTGTCCATGAGAAAGCCGCCGCCTTCGACCTCCAAATAGTCGGGCACACCGAAGGGACAGGCCGTACCGCAGGTCTTGCAGCCGATGCACTTCGATTTGTCCTGCACCACCAGACCGTCCTCCTCACGCTTGTAGAGAGCGCCCTGAGGGCAAATCTCCACACAAGCAGGGTTCTCGCAGTGCATGCACGAGAGCGAGGTGAACGTGCGCTTCACGTTGGGGAACGTGCCTTCCACATCCTCGCGCACCTCGCGGCGGTGCACCGTGGCGGCCTTGATCTCATGCCACTGCTGGCAGGCCACCTCGCAGGCCCAGCACTTCACGCAGCGGCTCGAATCGACGAAGAATCCGTACTGTTCTGCCATGATTTACCCCTCCCACTTGCTGATCTTCACGAGGGTCTGCTTGGCCATCGCGGAATGGAAGTCATCGAAGTTCTCGATGGTGGCATCGTAGAGGTTGTTCACCTCGGAGCCGCCGTCAAAGCACTCGTAGCCGGGCTCGCTGAGCTCCTCGCAGTCCTGCCACCAGCCGCGCTTGCCCATGATGACCTCAGGGGAGATGCCCTCGAAGTACTCGGCCACCATCTTCACCCAGCCGTGGGGCGACTCGATCTTCATCCAGTCGCCGTCCTCGATGCCGTACTGCTGGGCCGTGGCCGGGTTGATCTTCACCCAGGGCAGGCGGTTGCGCTCGCGCAGGTAGGGCAGGTTGGAGAAGTAGCTGTGGACGCTCAGGCGATGGGCGTGGACGTCGGTGAAGATGAGCGGGTATTCGGCCGCAATCTCCGGCGTCTCGGCAATGCCCTCGGGCGGCCCCACGTACACGGGCAGGTAGCCGAGCTCCCCGTCCTCGCGGTTGTTGGGCTTGCCGCCGATGATCTCGTTGTAGCACTGCACCTTGCCGTTGGGCAGGTCGGCGAACAGCTCGGCGTAGCGCTGGTACTCGGGCTCCGTGGGCTTGGCGCCGTCGGTGCGCTCCACGAAAATGTAGCCCTTCTCCCGCAGCTCCTCCAACGTGAAGCCGGTGGGCTCAAGCTGGGTGCGCAGGGCCTCGTCAAAGTCTCCGTTCCAGAAATCCTCCCCAAAGCCCATGGCCATGGCCAGGTCGCAGTAAACCCGCCAGTCGGAGCGCGACTCGCCGAGCGGCTCGGCAATCTGCTGCTCGATGCCGATGAAGGTGCCCTCGGGCATGTTGCGCACACCGATCTGGCAGCTGTCCTCGTAGCGCGTGCAGGCGGGCAGCACGTAGTCGGCGTAGTCGCAGGAGGGGTTCCACGCCGTGTCCATGACGAAGAAGAAGTCGAGCTTCTTCAGCGCCTCGGCCACCATCTTCGGCTGGCGCGTCTGGGACAGCGGGTTGGTGCTGTGGGCGAACATGGACTTCAACTCATAGGGCTCGCCCGTCAGGATCGCCTGGAAAGCACGGTTGTAGGCGCTGCGCGGATAGTTGAAAGTGGTGTCCGCCGTGTAGGTTTCGGGATCCTGGAACCAGCGCGGGAACTCAGGGGCAACGAGCTTCGACACGCTCGGGGCCCAGCCGTTCTCGGCGTCCTCGGGATACACGGGCAGCTTCTCCATGAGCGGCTTGATCTTGCCGATCTTGCTGGTATCGAAAAGCGGGTCGGGCATCTTCTTGCCCGCGCCACCGCCGCCCGGCACATCCAGATTCCCCGTAATGGCCACAAGCAGGTTGAGGCAGATGCTCAGCCAGTTTCCGTCGTTCGCCTGGTCGCCGGCGCCGTTGCCGTACATAACGCCCATGGGCTTCTCCGTGCCGATGCGACGGGCCACGTGCACGATCTGCTCTTCCGAGATACCGGTAATGGGGGCGGCCCAGGAAGGCGGGAACTGCTTCACGTGCTCGGCCAACTTGTCGAAGCCGTTGCACCAGTTCTCGCAGAAATCGTGGTCGTAGAGGTCTTCCTCGATGATGACGTTGAGGAAGGCGAGGGCGAGGGCCGCATCGGTGCCGGGCCGCACCGGCACCCATTCCGACGCGTGGGCCGCCAGGGGATCGAGCATGGGGCGCACGTCGATGAACTCAAGGCCCTGCTCCATGGCGTCAAAACGCCGGTAGGGGTTCGCCTTGTCGTTGGTGTTGTTCACATCGGCGTTCTCGCCGTTCACGCCCCAGTTCACCAACAGCTTGGTCTTGCCGAGCTGATAGGGGTAGCAATCGGTCTTCTTGCCGATACTCAGATGCCGGCTCACCGTGATCTGGTTCTGGCAAATGGCACTGTGAAGGTAATTCGGGCTGCCGTATACGTACATGAACCGACGCCCGATGGAGCTGATGAAGTTGCACTGCTGTGGGGAAAGGGCCGCGTAAGACCAAGGGCCGTACTTTTCGCGGTTTTCAAGCAACTTGGCCGCGATTCCCTCGAGGGCCTCTTCCCAGGTGCAGCGCTCGAACTTGCCTTCGCCCTTTTCGCCCACACGCTTCATGGGGTACTCCAGGCGAGCCGGGTTGTACAGCGTCTGCATGGCGGAATTGCCCTTGGCGCACAGGCTCTTGCAGCCGTAGCCCCAGTTGTTGCCCGCGACGGGGTTGCCCTCGACGTGCACCCAGCGCCCCTCGGGATTGAGGTAGCAGAGGGTCGAACAGATCGTCTTGGCCGGGCCGCACATGTAGCACCAGGAGTGCTTGACCTCGTACTCATCCAGATTGATTGCTTCAATCTCGGGAGCTTCCCCCGTGTCGGCAAGATCCTCGCTCTCGCTTACTTTCGGGGAGCATCCGCTGAGCGCGGCCAGCGCGCCGAGTGCCGCAGCCCCTTCGAAGAACCGACGTCTTGTCAGACTTTGACTCATCTCTCCTCCTTAATGACGTTAGCCGCCGAAGGAAAGGAGGAATGCCCGAAATCGCGATGTGTTGCTGTGCACGGCAACCGACAGTCCCGAGCAGCTCCTCCCCCTTCGGCCTCTTCTGATTCGGCCGTATCATCATAGCTGCATAGTAACATAGTTACCTATGACACTCAATCGCTTTATTTATCCTATTTTGGAAATAGTGAAAAAGAGCGCCGGAGGATACCCCAGACGACACTTGGACAGTCTCAAAAAATTATCCGAGTCTTGAAATACGAGACTTCGGCAGCAGGAATTAGCCCAGCTGCTCGCGCACCGCGACCTTAGGGCCGCACCAGATGTTCGACTCTTACAAGAAACTCCTCAACTTCGACTACATCTACGAACGGTAGTAGCTCTTACACTGTCGAGAGAGCGAGAGAGCTACTCATATCGGCTTTCGTTAAAATCGCGAATCTCCCGATCGGTGAGATCGGCCATGGGATTGCCTGCATGCTTCTTCGCAAGCTCAATCATCTCGTCCACGCCAGATCGTTTCTTCATTTTCAGCTGCTCGCGCACCGTAGCGGCGATGCCTTCGGCATTCAGGCCGAGGTCGGCGAAGAGTTGGGGCACGGGACCCTGGCCGATGAAGCGGTCGGGGATGCCCAGCGTGACGGCAGGCGTCGTGGCACCCTGGCGGGCCAGCACCTCCAGCACGCCCTCGCCGGCGCCTCCCGCGATGACGCCCTCCTCCACCGTGACCACCAAACGGCAGGCCGCCGCCGCAGCGATGGCCTCCGCATCCAGCGGCTTCACCCAGCGCATGTCCACCACGCGGCACTCGATGCCCTCGGCGGACAGCAGCTCGGCGGCGGCGCGGACTTGGCCCACCATGCGACCGAAGGCGAGCAGGGCCACGTCGCCCCCCTCGCGCACCGTGCGGGACTTCCCCACTTCCAGAACTTCCGGCACATCCGGCAACGGCGCACCCTCGGCCTCGCCGCGCGGGTAGCGCAGCGACACGGGGCCCTCCAAAACCAGCGCCGTATGCAGCGCGTGCACGAGCTCCGCCTCGTCGGAGGGCGCGAGCACCCGCATGTTCGGCACCATGCGCGTGTACACCATGTCGAAGACGCCGTGGTGCGTAGGCCCGTCATCGCCCACCAGGCCCGCGCGATCGAAAGCGAACACCACATTCGCCTCCGGCAGGGCCACATCGATGATCATCTGATCCACAGCCCGCTGCATGAAGGTGGAGTACAGCGCCACCACGGGCTTCTTGCCACCCGACGAGAGGCCGGCCGCCATGCCCACCGCCTGCTCCTCGGCGATGCCCACGTCCACAAAGCGCGAGGGGAACTCCGCCGCGAAGGTCTTCAGCCCCGTGCCGCCGGTCATGGCCGCCGTGATGGCCACCACGTCCGCATCGTTGGCCGCCTCGTCGGCGAGCGCCGCACCGAAGACCTCGGTGTAGCTGGGGGCGCGCCCGGGCTTCTTCAACGCGCGGCCCGTGGCAATATCGTAGGGGCCGGTGCCGTGGAACGCCTCGGGATCGCGGCGGGCGGGCTCGTAGCCCTCCCCCTTCCGCGTGACCACGTGCACGAGCGCCGGGCCGTCCATTTCCAGCACGAGCGACAAAACGTCGCGCAGCTCGGCGATGTTGTGGCCGTCGATGGGAGCGGTGCACACGATGCCGAGCGATTCGTAGATCATGGTATGGGGAATCACCATCTGCTTGAGGGATTCCTTCATGTTCTTGCCGAAGCCAAGCAGACCGCGGGCCGCAGGGCCGCCCTGCTCCATGGCCGCCTGCAGGCCCTCGCGCGCCTCGCGGTAGTGGCTGTTGGCGCGGATGTTGCCCAGATGCTTCATGAGGGCGCCCACGTTGCGCGAGATGGACATTTCGTTGTCGTTCAAGATGACGACGAGCGGCAACTGCTCGTTGCCCATGTAGTTCAGCGCCTCGAAGGCCATGCCGCCGGCGAGCGACGCGTCCCCGATGAGGGCCACCACCTTCTCGTCGGTGCCCTTCAACTGCCGCGCCTTTGCGAGGCCCGTGGCGATGGAGAGCGAGTCGGACGCATGACCCGACGGGTGCACGTCGTAGGGGCTCTCCGATGGCTTGGTGAAGCCGGAAAGGCCGCCGTAGGTGCGCAGCGTTTTGAACGCCTCGCGTCGGCCGGTGAGCAGCTTGTGAGCGTAGGCCTGGTGCCCCACGTCGAACACCACGCGGTCGCGCGGCATGTCGAGCAGGCTCTCCAAGGCCACGATGATGTCCACGGCGCCCAAAGACGACGCCACATGTCCCCCGGTGACCGAGGTGGTGGCGACGATCTCCTGGCGGATCTCGCGGGCTAAAATGGCCAGCTCCTCGTTATCGAGCACCTTCAAATCGGCCGGCGAGCTGATAGCATCGAGTATGCGCGGGACATCCATGGGCGGTTTCCTTTAGGCCTCGCGGGGCATGTCGGTTGAACCCGTAGGGGTAGCGCTTGCGCCGCCCTCCTCGACCGTCGTTTCCTCTTCCGTCGCCAGAAACGCGTCCAAGTCCTGCTCGGACAAATCGCACGCGGAAAGGCCCAGCTTCACGGCCTCCTCGTACAGCTTCAAGGCGTCGTCCAGCGAGATGTCCTCGGCGGACACCTCGTCAACGATCTCGGAAAGGCGCTCGTGCACGTCCTCGAAGGTGCGACCCTGCTCGTCGGCCATGGCGCCTACACCCCCACCTGCACGCAAGCAGCGGCGCCCGAGGCGCCCACCAGGGCATCCACCGGGCCGGCGGCGGCAATGTCGGCTCCGACCGCATCAGCCGCGACCGCGCCATCGCCTTCCATAGAACGCGCGATGCGCCCCAGCACACCGTTCACGAAGCGCGGCGAGTCGTCCTCGCCGCCGAAGCCCTTGGCCAGCTCCACCGCCTCGTTGATGGAGACCGACACCGGCACGTCGTCGCAGTGGAACATCTCGAAGACGGCCAAGCGCAGGATGGAACGGTCCACGATGGGCATGCGGGAGAGCGCCCAGTTCTCGGACGCCGCTTCAATACGCTCATCTACCTGGGCCTGGTTCGCCTCCACGCCGTGGATGAGCGCCAGGGCGTAATCGGTCAGCGTCCCCTCCTCGATGCGGCCGAACGCGCCCGCCTCGGCAGCATCGGCCTCATCGGCGGGAGCCTCGCGTGCCACCAGGCACAGCCCGCAGTCGAGCAGCTCGCTGGGCGATTTCCCCGTCAGCTCGCTCGTGTACAGCACCTGCACCGCGCTGATGCGGTCGCGGGTGCGCTCGTGGATTCTCGGAGCCATACCGCGCGCCACCTACGCCTTGAACTGGAGGCCGTCGATGTACACGTCCACCGAGGACACCTCCACGCCGGCCTGGGTGGCCAGCGCCTCGGCGATGGCGCTGCGCAGCTGCGCCGCCAGCTCGGGCAGCACATAGCCGTAGTAGACTTCCACGTGCACCGCCACGGAAAGCTTGCTGTCGTCGCCCATCTTGGTCTCGATGCCGGAGGTGGAGGGCTTGCTCGCCAGCATAGAGCGGATGCCGCTCGTGGCGAAGGAGCCCAGCGAGGCCACACCGTCCACCTCGCTGGCGGCCACGGAGATGATGGTCTCCATGACCCCCGGGGCGATGGAAAGGCCCTCGACGTTCATCTGGTCTGTCATAGTACGTCTCCCATCTGGGTTTCGATAAAGTCGGTTGTCGCGTCACCGGCCAAGAATACCTCGTTATCGAGCACGCGTTTGTGGAATGGGATAGTTGTTGCAATTCCTTCAATAACGAACTCGTCCAAGGCGCGCTTGGCGCGGGCGACGGCCTCGGCGCGATCCTGGCCGTGCACGACCACCTTGGCCACGAGCGAGTCGTAGTAGGGCGAGATGCGGGAACCGGGGCGCAGGTAGGTCTCCACGCGCACGCCGGGGCCCGCCGGGGGCTCGAAGCGCGTGACGGTGCCGGGGCACGGGCGGAAGCCGTGCTCGGGATCCTCGGCGTTGATGCGCAGCTCGATGGCGTGGCCCGAAGGCGAGAACGGGGCGCGGCCCGCGCAGCTCATGGGCTCACCGGCGGCGATGCGCAGCTGCTCCTTGATGATGTCGGTGCCGGTGATCTCCTCGGTGACCGGGTGCTCCACCTGCACGCGGGTGTTCATCTCCATGAAGTAGAACTGGCCGCGCTCGTCCAGCAGAAACTCGATGGTGCCGGCGTTGCGATAGTCCACGGCGCGCACGGCCTTCAGGGCCGCCTTCATCATGTCGCGGCGCAGGTTCTCGGAAAGCGCTGGCGAGGGGGCCTCTTCCAGAAGCTTCTGGTGGCGGCGCTGGATGGAGCAGTCGCGCTCGCAGAGCGCCACGGCGTTGCCATGGTCGTCGGCGAGCACCTGCACCTCCACGTGGCGCGGACGCAGCACGAGCTTTTCCAGGTACACCCCGTCGTTGCCGAAGGCGGCGCCAGCCTCGGTGCGGGCAGCCTTGTACTGGGCCGCGAGGTCGGCCGGATCGTGCACCTCGCGCATGCCCTTGCCGCCGCCGCCGGCCGTGGCCTTGATGAGCACCGGGTAGCCCACCTTCTCGGCGAAGGCCGCAGCCTCTTCCACGGTATCCAGGCAGCCGTCGGAGCCGGGCACCGTGGGCACGCCGCACATCTTCATGGTCTCGCGGGCGGACGACTTGTCGCCCATGCGGTCGATGCACTCCGGGGCGGGGCCGATGAACACGAGGTCGTTGTCGGCGCAGGCGCGGGCGAACTCCGCGTTCTCGGCCAAAAAGCCGTAGCCGGGGTGAATCGCCTCGGCACCGGTGTTCTTCGCCGCGGCAATGATGGAGGCCATGACCAGATAGCTCTTGTTCGACTGGGCAGGACCGATGCAGACGGCCTCGTCGGCGTAGCGCACCGGATAGGTGTCGGCGTCCTCCGTGGAGTACACGGCCACCGTCTTCACGCCCAGCTCGCGGGCGGCGCGCATGATGCGCAGCGCCACCTCGCCGCGGTTGGCAACTAGAATTTTCTCGAACATGTTTGTCTCCTACGCGCCCGGCGTGGGGTCGTGGGGCTCCACGTAGAAGAGCACGGTGCCGTACTCCACCGGCGTGGCGTCGGACAGGCACACCTCGCGCACGGTGCCCATCTCCTCGGCGGTGATCTCGTTCATGAGCTTCATGGCCTCTACGATGCACAGCGTCTCGCCGGCGGCCACTTCGTCGCCCACCTTCACGAAGGGCGGCTCGCCCGGGGCCGGGGCCTCGTAGTAGGTGCCCACCATAGGAGCCACCACCGGCTTCCACGTGGCCGGACGATCGCTCGCCGGCTCCTCGGCGGCCGGCGCGGGCACGGCGGCAACGGGAGCCGCCTGGGCCTGCGGAGCGGCGGGCACGGCAGCGGCCGGCGCGCCCTGGCCCGGCATGCGGACAGCGATGCGCATGCCCTCTTCCTCTACGACGATCTCTCCGACGCCGCTCTCCTCGGCAACGCGAACCAGCTCGCGAATCTGATTGATGTCCACGTAATCGTCCTCCTTGGTGGCGCTGGACTCCTGCTCCAGCATGAAATCGACTTTCTCGGATACCCGGTGCTTGCTCAAATAGGTGCGGGCCTCGTTGGGGAACAGGGCGTACATGAGCACGTCCTCCTCGCTTTGGGCCAAATCCCCGATCTCGGCGGCGCACTCGTCGTAGGTGGTGGTCACCAGCGTGCCGGGAGCGATCTTCGGATCCAAGATCTCGGCGTCGCCGGCCACCTTCGCCACGATTTCCTTGTCCATGTTGCCCGGCGCCTTGCCGTAGTAGCCGCACACATAGTCCTTCATCTCCTTAGAGATGACGCTCCAGCGCTTGCCCGTCAGCACGTTGAACACCGCCTGGGTGCCCACGATCTGGGACATCGGCGTCACGAGCGGCGGGTAGCCCACCTCGGCGCGCACCTTCGGGATCTCGGCCATCACCTCGGGCAGACGGTGCGCGGCCTTCTGCACCTCCAGCTGGCTGATGAGGTTGCTCATCATGCCGCCGGGCACCTGATGCGAGTACACCTGCATATGGATGAGCGAGGACACGCCGCGCTTGTAGTGACCGCGCTTGCGCATCTCCTCCCAGTACTCGGAGATCTCGAACAGCAGATCGAGGTCGAGGTCGGTGTCGTAGCGGCTCTCCTTCAGGGCGGCCACGATCATCTCCACCGCCGGATGCGAGTTGCCGAACGCGAGCGGCGCATGGGCCGTGTCGGCCACGGCCACGCCGGCCTCGGCGGCCTTCAGGATGTTGGCCGGGGCCATGCCGCCGACGTAATGGCAGTGGATGTGCACCGGCAGGCCGATTTCCTCGTTGAACGCCTTCACCATGCGCTCGGCGCGATAGGGCGTGAGCATGCCGGCCATGTCCTTGATGGCGATGGTGTCGGCGCCCAGATCCTTCAGCTGCTGGCCGTATTCCAAGTAGGAATCCAGCGTGTGCACCGGCGAGATCGTGTAGGAGATGGCGCCCTCGAACAGACCGCCGCACTCCTTGATGGCCTCGGCGTTGTCCACGACGTTGCGGATGTCGTTCAGCGCGTCGAACACGCGGAAGACCTCGACGCCGTTGCGATGCGCCGCGTTGATGAAGCGGTGCACGATCTCCTTGGAGTAGTGCTTGTAGCCGACGAGGTTCTGCCCGCGCGAGAGCATGGCGAGCGGCGTGTTGGGCGTGTTCGCCTTGATGGCGCGCAGACGCTCCCAGGGGTTCTCATCCAAAAAGCGCAGGCAGGAGTCGAACGTCGCCCCGCCCCACGCCTCGATGGCCCAGTAGCCGACGCGGTCCATCTTCGGCAGGATCGGCAGCATGTCGCCGATCTGCATACGGGTGGCCCAGAGGCTCTGCTGACCGTCGCGGATGGTCGTGTCCATGATCTGAAGCCGTGGCATGAACTCACACCTCCTTATACACAGGTTAGTCAAAGATCAAGTTTCGGATTATAGGGGAAGCCTACCACGGCCCTGCGCCGCGCCGTCCGATTTGCCGACAAGAAACATCAACGAAGCGGCGGGAGGGGCGAACGCGGCCGAAGGGTTGCGCAAGGGGCGGCATCGGCAATCCTTAATCCAAGCGCTCCCTTCGCTCAATCACCGCAGCTCAACCACCGCAGTTCAACCACCGCAGTTCAACCACCGCAAGCCTCAAAAACCAGAGACGCCTTCTGCCCGCTTGGCATTTTTCGGAAATAGATGGGAGTTTCGATCACAATCGGGAAATAGATGGGAGTTTCGAGCGCCATCGGGAAATAGATGGGAGTCTCGAGCGCCAAAACCGCCTCTCTCGTAAGCAAAACGCTCCGAGAAGTACGCAAAACTCCCAACAACTTCCGATTCTCCCGTCCCGGCTGCGCAAAACTCCCAACAACTTCCGATTCTCGCGATCCTCTTCCGCAATATCCCGGAATCGCCCTCTCGACATCCCCGCCACCTTAAATCCAACCCCTTCGATAATCCGCATCCGAATCAACGATCAGAGCCTTTCCCATCACGAAACAAGAAGGAGCTGTGATAGCTCCTCAGCTGCTTGCGAAGCCGCATGTGCCGATCCAAATGGCCGGCCCCTCTTTTCTTCTTAGGTTTGCCCATTCTCGCTGACAGCTGATCAAGGAGCTCAGCGCATTGGAATACATTGCCGAGCTGAGAGCCCGTCATGGTGACCAGATCATAGCCCGCCAGCAGAAGCGCGTCCTTTCGCCGCGCATCGCGGCTGACCCTATCGTCTGTCCCGTGGAACCTCTTACCGTCATACTCCAAAATCAGACGCTCTTCGGGCCAGAGAATATCGCACACCGCACGCCGACACCCGCAGGCTCGCTGGATGCTCTCGGAGAAGTCAATGGGCTCGTTCAGGCGACCGCGCCGCAAACCCAAACCACCTTCGCGCGAAGAAATAAACGCCAAGGCTGCAAGCTCGGTTTCCATAGGGGATGCCGACTTCGCCATAA
Organism: Adlercreutzia sp. DFI.6.23; assembly: GCF_024462535.1. NCBI lineage: Bacteria > Bacillati > Actinomycetota > Coriobacteriia > Eggerthellales > Eggerthellaceae > Adlercreutzia > Adlercreutzia sp. DFI.6.23. The sequence goes on along the minus strand of NZ_JANGBP010000008.1, from coordinate 27,847 downwards.
CATGCCGCACGGCACGTCTGGCCAACTGAACGCCATCGTGGTTGCGGGCGCGCGCAACGAAGGCCGACAGGCGGCTCGGCGTCGTCAACGGCGAGCGCACCAAAGACGACGACAGCTCGTCGGAAAGCGGGTAGCAGCCGCACAGTTCGAACCCGAGCGCGACCAGCTCTCCAAACGCAAGCGCCTTGGCCATCTGAAGGAACAAGAGCTCGGGCGAGCTGACGAGAACGCTTGGCGCGACCTTGACGAACGACCCGCGAGGGAAGGCGACCGTTGTTCGATGCTTCTTAACTACCGGCGTGTCTCTGGCTCCCTGCGAACCCTCGACAAGCACGTGCACAGGCGCTGAACAAACGTCAATGCCCGCATCGCGTAAGCAGTCGATAACGTCCTCGTCGCGGAAAGCGCATTGACGGAGAGACGGAACGAAAAGGACGGGAAACGAAGGCGTATGCCCAGTCTCGCCTGGCCGCATGTCGTGAAACACCCGCAGCGCGAGCGGGTGAGAAGAAGAAGACCACCAGCGCCAGAACTGAAGAGCCGATATGTAACCGAGGTAAAGCTTCATGGCGCACCACAATAAACGGAATTGTCGCGGAATAAAGCTGGCGGGATCGCCTCGACAAAACCAACATTCATGAGCGTATAAGTCCTGGTCATAGGATAGAAATGCGACTCTATTACGGCTTGCGGAAGACACGCTCTCCATAAGCCCCCATGACAGCCCCGCCGCATAGGAGCGCCTCGCGTTTTCCACCGCATCCGACACGCCAAGTTTTCCACCGCGCTTGCTGAGCCGCGCTTCCATCGCATTCAACAACCGTTTTTCGCTGCGTCCCCTCCCCGCCCAACCTTTCGCTCTCCTTTCGCTTTCATCTCGTCGCCAACCGATCCGGCAGCATGATGCCCTTCCATATTTGCCGCCCCCCTTTCTTTCGACTCTCACCCAAAAACTCCTCCTCCCGCCCCATTACCTTCTATCCCCCTCCTTTATCGCTTCCCTCCTCCCCGCTTTCCTACCCCGCCCCCATCAGGCTAAACGCGAAGTTTACCCCGCTGGGGTAATAGCTTTTCGGGGCGGCGCGGCGCACACTGGGCGCCATCGTTTCTAACACAAGTAAGGAAGGGAGGAAACGATCATGAGCATCGACGAAGAGAAGGGGGCCGCGGGCGGACCGGCTCCCAAGAAGCGTCCCAAACGCGGGTGGATCGTCGCCGGCGTGGTGGCGGCCATTATCGTGGTGGCCGGCGCCGGGTTCTGGGTGTGGCACGAGCAGCCGAGCTTCTGCAACGCCATCTGCCACAGCCCCATGGACTACTACGTGGAGACCTACGACTCCGGCGACCCGAACCTGGGCGTGACCGTGCACGCGAAGGCCGGCGAGTCGTGCCTCGACTGCCACACCGCCGAGCTGACGACCCAGATCTCGGAGGTGTGCGCCTGGGTGTCCGACAACTACCCCATGACCGAAGACGGCACCATACTCGCCACCGGCAAGCAGTTCGCCAGCGAGGAGTTCTGCGCGCGAGCCGAGTGCCACGGAGGCAAGTCCTTTGACGAGATCACCGCGGGCCTGTGGGGATTCGCCGGCAACGACGAGAAGTACAACCCGCATTCCAGCCATCAGGACATGGCCTTGGAATGCGGCGACTGCCACAAAGCCCACGAGAACCAGGTGCTCGTCTGCAACGAGTGCCATGATCTGACCCTGCCCGAGGGATGGGAGGCTCCCAATGTCCAGTAACGTAACACGTCGCAGCTTCTTCAAGGGCGCGGGCCTTGCGGCCCTGGGCGGCCTGTCCGCTGCGGCCCTCTCCGGCTGCGGGCACGGCTACGCCGCCGCCGAGCCGACCAATCCGAGCGCCGGCGACTTCGGCGGCCCCTCCTGGCTGGGAGCGCCGCCCGTCATCGATGAGGCCGACATCACCGAGACCATCGACACCGAGGTGCTCGTGGTGGGCATGGGCACCGGCGGCATCCCGGCCATGATCTCGGCGGCCGAGAACGGTGCGAAGGTGCTCGGCATCGACCGCCAGGGCACCCCCCATAACGTCCGCGAGGACATCGGCGCCATCGATTCGCGCCTGCAACAGGCCTCCTTCGACGAGTTCCCGGAGTTCCGCATCGAGAAGAAAGAGGCCGTCGAGGACATCGTCCGCTACGCCAACGGCTTTGTGAACTACGACCTGGTGAAGCTGTGGGCCGACGAGTCCGGCGCCATGGTAGACTGGCTCACCGACATCATCCAGCGCGACGGCAAGCTCGTCATGGAATTCGAGGGCGGCGTGGGCGACACCTCCGACCCGGGCCGCGACAAGGCCTTCGCCACCGGCCACAGTCCGCAAAAAACCGATGCCGTGGCCGAGGACGAGGAGTGGGGCTTCGCCGAGTCCATCTTGGCTTACGCCGCCGAGCAGGGCGCCGAGACGCGCTGGTACTGCGAGTTCATCAAATGCGAGACCGACGAGTCCGGCCGCGTGACCGGCGTCATCGCCCGCGACGTGCAGGGCGACCGCCCCTACCTGCGCATCAACGCGAGTCGCGGCGTCATCCTCTCCACCGGCGGCTACGGCAACAACCTGGAGATGATGGAGGACCGCCAGGCTTGGAACCAGAAGATCCGCATCGCAGCCCCTGGCTCCGGCGGCAACCCCACCGGATCCGGCATCAAGGCGGCGCTGTGGCTCGGCGCCACCATGGATCCGCTCGGCGCGGCCTGCACCTTCAACCGCGCCTGCGTGAAGCCCGACCAGTACGCCGGCGACGGGGTGCTCGGCCGCTGGTTCTGGTTCGGCGAGCAGCCCTTCCTGAAGCTGAACCTGAAGGGTGAGCGCTTCTGCAACGAGAGCGGCCCCTACGACTACATGCTGCACTCCACCATCATGCAGCCGCACCAGACCTACGTGGACATCTGGGACGCGAACCACGCCGCGCAGGCCGAGGCCTTCGACGAGGTGGGCTGCTGCCGGCTGTTCCCCTTCCCCAACGGGGCGAAGAACAACATCCCTATGCAGGTGGTGGACGGTATGATCGAGAAGCTCATCGAGGACGGTTACGTGCAGAAGGCCGACACCATGGAAGAGCTCGCTGAGAAGCTGAACCTGCCCGTGGAGACCACCGTGGCCTCGTGGAAGCACTACAACGAGATGGCCGCGGCCGGCGAGGACACCGACTACTACAAGGAGAAGCACCGCCTGATGGCCATCGACACGCCGCCCTTCTACGGCGTGCGCACCGGGGCGTGGTTCTTGGCGACGCTCGACGGCGTCACCATCGACACGAACATGCACCCGTGCGACGAGAACGGCGACCCCATCGAGGGCCTGTACCTCACCGGCAACGACTCGGGCGGCTTCTTCTCGGTGAGCTACCCGAACCTGCTGACGGGGCTCGCCTGCGGGCGCACCATGACCTTCGGCCGCCGCGCCGGCATGCTGGCGGCAACCGGACAGGCGTAAGGCGTCCGCGCCTTCAAGGCCCCTTCGCCTTCGCGAGCCGTTTATTCCACATCCCGCGAAGGCAGTTCGTCAAGCCCTTCCCAAGGGACACCGCCGGTCGCGCCTCCCCTCCAGCGACCAGCGGTTATAAGAGCGAAAACCCCCTGTCCCGTGCGGACAGGGGGTTTTCGCGTGTAGAATGGAGGGAGGCGAAAGGGAGCGAAAGGGAGCGAAAGGGAGCGACATGGAAACGGAATGCACTGCAGAAAAGGCGAGCTCCTCGTGCGGGTTCGTCGCGCTGCTTTTGACGCTCGGCACCACCTCCCTCATGAACGGCTCGCTCTTCCCGCAGTTCGACGCGATCTTCATGTTCGCCCGCGACATCTCCGTCACGTTCTCGGCAGCAACTTTGCTCGGCCTTGGGCTTGCGGCCTACCGCGCCCCGCGCCTTCTGCGGGAGCGCGCCATCGTCGCCGTGGCGGTAGCCTGTCTTGTAGGCGGCGGCACGCTTCTGTCCCTGGGGCTTGGGTTTTCCGCGCCGGCGCTCCTCGTTGCGGGTGCGAGCCTCGCCGCCATCGGCCGCTCGGTGGCCACGGTGTCGACGGCGCTTTATCTCGCGCGCCTCGAAATGCACACGACGGCCGTGATCATCGCTGCGGCCTACACCGTTCAGCTGGCGGCGAGCCCCGCGTCGTCGCTTCTGCCCCCGTGGGTCGGAACCGCCCTCTTCCTGATTTTCCCCTTGGCGGCCATCGCGCTTACCGCCCGCGGCGCCCGCCTTTACTTCGACATGGCCCACGATCGGCCTTCGCCGAGCGACATCGCCGTCACGCGGCCGGCCTCGTTCCTCGCGCCGTTCTCGGCCCTGTTCGTGTGCTTGTTTTTGTTCCAGGTGGCCTTCGGCTTCGCCCTGCGCTTCGGGGAGGTGGCAGGCACACCGCGCATGTCGTTTCTCTCGGCCATCCCGCTTGCCCTCGTGGCCCTTTACGTGATTTGTTCGCGCCGGCGCTTTCCCGCCGACGGTCTCGTGCAGCTGTCGGCCCTCACGGTGATGGCCGGGTTCCTTCTGGCAACCCAGCCCCTGCTCGCCGCTGACAGCGGTGCGGCCGACGTGGCGCTGCTGAACGCAGGCAACGGCCTGTTCATCATGGCCGCCCAGATGGCGCTGGTCACCATTGCCGCACGCAACCCACTCGGAGCCATCACAACGGTAGCCTGGGGAAACGGTGTCTCGGCCTTAGGATCGCTTACGGGAGCTGCCGCGGGCATGCTTGCCAACAGCGCCGCGGCAAGCATGCCAACTTTGCGGGTGGCGATCCCCGCAGTACTGCTTTTGGTGTTCGCTGCCTATGTGACCATCGGGCTGAAGCGCTTCACCTTCGCCGGCGCCATCGACGGCATCGATCCAGTGCTGGTGGGGACAACGACCGCCGGGAAGGGAACCGATGACGGAGCAGAAGCGGTACCGGACGCCGGAACGGGGCCAGTGCCGCTGCCGATGCCCGCGGCCCACACCCCCGAGGAGGCCTTCGCCTCCCGCTGCGAGGCCATCGCAAGCGAGTTCTCCCTCACCCCGCGCGAGGCCGAGGTGTTCGCCATGCTCGCCCGCGGCCGCGACCGCGCCTACATCGAGGAGGCGCTCGTCGTGTCCCGCAACACCGTGAAGGCCCACGTGAAGCACGTCTACGCGAAGCTCGGCATCCATTCCCACCAGGAGCTGCTCGATCTGGTGGAAGGCTAAACACTTCCCAGTGGCCACTTTTGAGGCTCGCTGTCAATCGAGAAACCGTTCCCAAATTATGAACAATTTACTTGCCTTTACGTCGCCTCGCCGAGGCCCCGCGTACGGACGATAAAATAAGGGAAACGACTTCGAGGGAGGCATTGTGGCCATTCGCATCATCGTGGACTCGTCGGCGGACATGGAAGAGGGCTACGCCCGCGCCCACGACATTACCATCATCCCCATGACCATCGCATTCGGCTCCGAACAGTACGCCGAGGGCGTCGACCTTTCGCGCGAGGAATTCTTCGAGCGCCTCGTGGAAACCGACGATCTGCCCCGCACGAGCCAGATCCCTCCCATGGTGTTCCAAGACCTCTTCCAAGAGGCCGTCGACGCCGGCGACGAGGTCGTCTGCATCACGCTTTCCAGCCACATCTCCGGCACCTACCAGAGCGCCTGCATCGCCGCGGCCCCGTTCAAGGAGTCGGTCTTCGTGGTCGACAGCGAGAACGCCACCATCGGCGAGCGTATCCTCGCCGAGCGCGCCTGGGCCCTGCGCGACGAGGGGCTTTCCGCCGCCGACATCGCCTACTGCCTCAACCAGGAGAAGAAGGACATCCGGCTCGTGGCCTCCCTGGATACGCTGGAGTACCTGCGCCGCGGCGGCCGCATTTCCGGAGCGGCGGCCCTCGTGGGCGGCATGCTCTCCATCAAACCCGTGGTGGGCGTCGTCGATGGCGACGTCGTGGTGCTCGGCAAGGCGCGCGGATCGAAGCAGTCGAAGAACATGGTGTTCCAGAAGATCGACGAGGCCGGCGGCATCGACTTCACGCGGCCCATCTGGGTGGCCTACTCGGGCCTGTCCGACGCGACGGCCCGCAAGTACATCGCCGACAGCTTGGCGCAGGCGAAAGCCGCCGAGGAAGCGGCCGCCGACGAGTCCGCCGTGCCGGACGATCTGCCCCTCACGCAGGTCGGTGCCGTCATCGGCACCCACGTCGGCCCGGGCGGCGTCGCCTTCGCCTTCTTCGCCCGGGAATAGAATGGACCCGAAGGGCGCTGTCCACTCTTCCATGGAACCAGTCCAATCCTCCAGAACACTTGCATGCCCATTTTTTTCCAAGAAATTGCGTTTGTTAGCATGAAGATGGCTCACACGACCCTGTTTGGATCCTGTTTTCAGCTCATAACGGGGGGCATAACGGAGGAATTATGCCCAAATTCACTGAACTGGATGGGGGGCGCTCCGGAAATGAGCCCGCGAATGCTAACAAACGCAACATTTCGGGAAAATCGCGAGGGCATTTTGTCTGGAGCACAAAAAAGGCCTCCCCGAAGGGAGGCCCAAGATCACTGAAACGGCGGCGGAACTTTACACGCGCTTGATGACGCGGCCGTCGCGGGTGTCGATCTGCAGGACGTCGCCGATCTCGATGAACGTCGGCACCTGTACCTCCTTGCCCGTCTCCAGGGTGGCCGGCTTCAGCGTGTTGGTGGCGGTGTCGCCCTTGAAGCCCGGTTCGGTGTGGGTGACCTCGAGCTCCACGAACATCTGGGGCTCCAGGCTGATGAGCTCGTCGCCGGCGTACAGCAGTGTGGCCTCGTCGTTCTCCTTCAGCCAATCGGCCGCGGAGCCCACCATATCGGCGGAGACGGGCATCTGCTCGAACGTGCTGTTGTCCATGAACCAGTAATCGGCGCCGTCGTTGTAGAGGTACTGCATCTTCTTGGACTCAAGACGCACGGAATCGAACTTCGTGCCGGCGTTGAAGGTGTAGTCGACCACGCGGCCGGTCTTGATGTCCTTGAGCTTGGTGCGCACGAACGCGCCGCCCTTGCCCGGCTTCACATGCTGGAACTCGACGATGGTGCACATCTTGCCGTTGTTGATGATGCACATGCCGTTCTTGAAATCGGCGGTAGAAATGCTTGCCACGGATGTTTCCTTTCCTGCTCACGCGCCGCGGCAAACCCTCTGGTCGCCCGCCGCGTTTGGTTCAAACTGGTACAGTATAGCCGTCCTGCGTCCTCTTCGCAAAGAAAAATATGGGTCACTCGACGTAGCTGTTTATGAGGGCGAACAACTCTTGCTTCTTGTGAATCCCCAGTTTTGCGTAAAGGCGCCGCATGTGAGTCTTCACTGTGTTGTCAGATATGAACAACTCCCCCGCTATGGAGCTGATAGTATTTCCGCGAGCAAAGAGAAGCATGACTTCGATCTCCCGCTGGGACAGAGCGTACTTGCGCCCTATGAGATCGCAGCGAAGAGCCGTCTTATCCTCGTAGCGCGGCCGGACGATCGTCTCCTCAGAGACTGACGCAGCCCCATCGTCTTCCTCTTCAATCTCGGCAAACGGCGTGGACTGGGTCCCGCAATCGACTCGTCCGCTAGCGAGCGAGAGAAACTCGACGGGTCGGCTTTTCTCAGATTGCGAGGGATGCAGCGCTCGCGTGACGTAGAGCGCCAAGGCGAGAAAGCACACCGACCCGAGGGCGATGACGGCATAGGGGGAAACTCCGAAGGACTCGCCTGCGGGCGCGCAGGCTCCTAGGAGATACCCTACCCCCTGGGCGACCACGCACACGAGCGTCTGGAAGCTGAGACAGAACACGGGGTCAATGCCGTAGTCATGAGAAATCTGAATGGAAAGCGCCTGAACGCTCAGCGACAAGAAGCTATATGTCATGTAGAGCAACGCCGCTAGAATGACAAAGGGGATGCCAGCAGCGAATGGCAGAATTCCGAGAGCGACCACGATCAGCGGGAACGCCAGGCGAAATACGCCATCGATGTTGTACCGCACCGTCCGAAACCGCCAGAGCGCCATAAGGACGATGGGGGCGAACAGGCCCGCGAGCGCGGAACTATAGTTGATGAAGGTCATGGCCGTCGTGTCGACAGCCAGAAAGCGAACAACTCCCCCGAGAAAGGCGAAGGTGCCACAGTACAGCACGCTACGCCAGAAACTTGCGAGCCCATGGACATAGCTCACACGATTGGCGGAGAAAGAGCTCGACGCCATGGGCGAAGCGAGATCGAGTTGACGCGCTTGGACAAGAAGCAGTCCCCAGCAGACGCTCATCAGGGTAGCGGAAATAGCCAAGGTTACCGCCGCTCCTGTAAACGACTCGAAGAAAGTTCTCACAAAAAAGCTTACCACCCAGGCAAAGAGCAGGGTCATGAGGCTGCCCTCGATATCGCGCAGAGACACAACGTAGAACCACGAGAACATAAGCGTGTAAGAGCCGATCACGGGAATGGCGATGCCAAGTACCCACTGAGCCGACCCCTGCACCACCGGCAAACCAGAGACGACGAGGCTCGCAAGGGCAATAGGAGGGACTACTTGCATCCCGAAGCGCCGCAGCGATTGCCGCGACAGAGAACACCACAACATCACCGCCGCGCTCGTCACAATGCCGATGACGATCCCCATGCCATGGGAGCCGTGAAAGGAACCAGAAGGAACGGAAAGCCAGTCACTCTTCCATAAAAAGAGCGACGAAAGCGACATGGCCACGGCCATGCCGAGAGACGACGAGATGATCTTGCCCGCATCGAACAGTTTCATCGACAGTGCCCCTCCTCATCCGCGAACAGCTGAAGTCTACCAGAAAAGATAATTCCCTCTCAGCACAACCACGCCTTACACTCTCTGCTGATTCTGCGATCACCAGGCGTTTCTCAAAAAATCACGAAAAAGGTTGACACGTTTTGAATCCCTTTCACCAAAACGAGGTCTCACGATGGCCCCCTCTCTAGGCGCACACTGTCGTCAAGCGGCACAGCAGCTATTGGGACGCCGCCTAAGAGAGGAAGGAGATATCTATGACCAGAAAAGCAACGGAGAGGGCCGTCTCGCGGCGAGGCTTCATCAAGGGATCGACACTCGCGACCCTTGCAACTGCGGCCGGAGCCGGCACCGCCGCCTCCCTATTCGGCTGCGCCCCTCAGAGCGCGCAAAGCAAAGGTGAGCTCGCGCAGACGGGGTCGAATGGTGTCGTCGCCAACGAGATTCCCGAGGAGGGAGAAATCATCTGGCAGAGCTGCTGCCACTGCGGCTTTGTTGCATGCCCCCTCAAGTGCCACGTCGTAGACGGCACCCTTCGCTGGATCGACAACGACACCGACGGCGACGACGAGTTCGGCGCTGTATCGTTCCGCGCGTGCCTCAAGGCTCGTTCGGTGCGAAAATGGATCAACAGCCCCGATCGCCTCAAATACCCCATGAAACGCGTGGGCAAACGAGGAAGCGGGGAGTTCGAACGCATCAGCTGGGATGAGGCTCTCGATATCATCGCCGAGAAGTACCGCTACACCCTTGACACCTACGGTCCCGAGGCATTCTTCCTGTGCGCAACAGGAACCCGCAACTACCCCATCCAGCGCCTCTTCAATTTGACCGGCGGTCATTTGGGAACCATTAACTCGGAATCGAATGGCCAGATCGCCCAGACAGCCAACTACCTGTTCGGCTTCGACAGCCAGACATTCGATTGTGCTGGTGGTCTCGGAAGCAACACCTCGGCCATCAAAGACGCCGATTGCGGTCTGTTCTTCGGCTGCGGGTCGGGCGAATCGCGTATGTGCGGCATGGGAGAGGTCTACGAGGTGGCCAAAGCGCGCGAGGCAGGCATCCCGGTCGCCTTCGTAGATTACCGCCTGGGAGAGGGGTCATCTGGCAATCCGGACGAGTGGTTCCCCATCTACCCGGGCACCGATGGAGCTCTGGCGAGCGCTATCGCCTATGTCATTATCAGCGAGGGGAAGCACGATAAGGCCTTCTTGGACAAGTATGTCGTCGGATTTGATGCCGACACGATGCCTGAATCTGCGCCGGCAAACTCCTCCTATATGGACTATATCATGGGCACCGGCTATGACAACATTCCTAAGACCCCCGAGTGGGCCGCCCCCATCTGCGGGCTTCCCTCCGAGAAGATCACCTATCTCGCCCATTTCATCACCGACCACGAAACCTGCTTCATCACCCAAGGTTTTGGGCCGCAGCGTCGGCACAACGGCGAATGGAACGCAGCCGCCATCGCTGCCCTTCCCGTCATCACCGGCAATATCGGCCGCGAGGGCACATGCCCCGGCCTCAACGGCAAGGGCATGCAGATGAACTTCGACGGCGGTATGTGGAACTCGGTGCCCATCGGAGAGAATCCCGTCACCAAGAAGATCTCCATCTCCGGCCGGTTCAACGCTATCGACCATCCGCTCGAGATGACCGCGCTCACCGACGGCATCCAGGGCGGCGACAAGCTGGAGGTCGGCATCAAGTTCCTCGCCCTGTACGAGGCCGGCTGCTTCGGCAACTCCAGCTCCGACCTGAATTGGGCCGCGACAATCCTCGAAGACGAGAGCAAGTGCGAGTTCATCCTTGGCTGCGACGTCATCATGTCCACTTCACTGCCCTTCTGCGACATCATCTTGCCCGATCTCATGTACCAGGAACGCATGAACATGGTTTCCACCGTGACCGGCGGATCCGCTCTCGGGTTCGTCTTCGGCCGCCCTGTCCAGGAACCGCAGTTCGAATGCCGTCTCTCGTATGATTGGGTCGCCGATCTCGCCGAGCGCCTCGGGCTGCGCGACGAGTTCACCGAGGGCAAAACCTGGGAGGACTGGATGGAGACCCGCTACGAAGAGTACAGCCGTCCCTCGGCCCCCAACGGCAATGCACCGTCGTTCCAAGAGGGGCTCGAAATGGGCTTCTGGCGCGACCCGGTGCAAGCCGTTCCTTTCATCGCCCTCAAAGACTACGTCGACGACCCTGAGGGCCGCCCGCGCACGACGCCGTCGGGAAAGATCGAGTTGTACTCCGAGCGCCTGGCCACCATTCGCGACACCTGGACGTTCCACAACGGCGACCGCGACGTAGTACGTCCCGTGCCCAGCTACTTCCCCGAAATCGAGGGCGTGGCCGATATCAACGACACTTACCCGCTCTTGTTCTCCACTTGGAAGGCCAAAAACCAGTTCCACAGCCGCTACCAGGTAATCGAGGAGCTCCAGCAGGCCTGTCGCCACTGCCTGTGGATCAACCCCATCGACGCCGAATCGCGCGGCATCCAGAACGGTGACACCCTGCGCGTGTTCAACGACCGTGGCGAGGTACAGATCATGGCCCGCGTCACTTCCCGCATCATGCCCGGCGTGGTGGGAATGCCGCATGCACATCGTCGCGAAATGGTTGACGGCGTGGATATCGGCGCCAACGCCAACACACTGAGCGGCCACCATTGGTCGCCCATCTCGAAGAACTGTCCGTCGACCGGCTCCACGCTCGTCCAGGTCGAAAAGGCTTAAGGAGGAACCCATGACCCAGTACGGCTTCTATTTCGACTCGTCCCGCTGCACCGGCTGCAAGACCTGCGAGCTGGTCTGCAAGGACTACCACGACCTAGGACCCGATATCCTGTTCCGCCGCATCTACGACTTCGAGGGCGGCAGCTGGGAGAAGACCTCCGAGGGCGCTTGGAACAAGACGGCATTCAACTACCATCTGGCGATCTCCTGCAACCACTGCGACAACGCCGCCTGCGTGGAAAACTGCCCCACCGGAGCCATGCAGAAGGACGAGGAGACCGGCCTGGTGAATTCCGATCCAGAAGTCTGCATAGGCTGCGGCACCTGTCGAAACTCCTGCCCCTACGACGCCCCGCGCATCGACGCCGAACTCTCTCGCGCCCGCAAGTGCGACGGCTGTCTGGCCCGCGTGCGCAACGAGGAACAGCCCATGTGCGTAGGCGCCTGCCCACTGCGAGCCCTTGAATTCGGCCCCATTGACGAGCTGCGAGAAAAGTACGGGGACACGAGCCAAGTCGCTCCCCTTCCCGAGCCGACCACGGCACCCAACCTTGTTATCGGCTCCTGCCAAGCCATCGACTCGAACACCTACAATCTCGACGAAGGCTACATCGCCAATCCGCTGGAAGTGGAATAGTCATGAACGCGAACGTTGAGGATATCGAGCAGTGCGCCCTGCTTTTGGGCACCCTCTTCTTGGAGCGCCCGGCACTGCCCCACTGCAAGGAGATTATCCGCGGCTTGGCCGCCATGAACCTCGCCGAAGAATGGCCCTGGGGCACGGCCGAAGACTTGCATGCCGTCTCCGAGGAGCTCGCCCGAACAGGCAGAGCGGACATCCACGAGACAGACCGCGCCTACCACCGCCTTTTCGTCGGCCCCCGGAAGCTAGCGGCGCCTCCCTGGGGATCGGTGTACCTCGATTCCGAGGCGGTCGTGTTCGGCGATTCGTGCCTCGCGATCAGCCGATGGATGCGCGCCCAGGGCATCGAGCTCCACGAGGCGGAAAGCCGGGAGCCGATCGACCACATCGGACGCATGCTCGCGCTTCTCAGCTGGCTCGCCAGCAATCGCCCCGAACTCGTTGGCGAGTTTCTGGATCAGCATCTGCTTCCCTGGGCGCCGACCTATCTCGAAAAGCTCAACAGCGCAGCTGAGGGGAGCTTCTATCAAGCGCTGGCGCACCTCACCGCGATAACGCTTGCCAGCATCGAAAACGAGCTAGCGGGAACGCCCCTCTCGTAAACCGCATCGCACGGCCGGCACGCTCTGATGAGCTGTCGGCCGTCGCTTCTCGAAACCAAGGAGGCCGCCATGAACTTCCTTCTGACTTTCCCTACGACCTGCGCGGCAGTCTACCTGCTTCGAAAACCGATCAAACGCTGGCCGGTCGTCTTCTACCTCTGCGCCATCGCCCTCGATACGCTCTATCTCGCCAGCGGCTTCATTGTCCTCCCCCGCTGGCTGTGGGGAATCCTGGTGGAACTCGTACAACGATGCGAGCTTGCTCTGGCACTCTTCGCCATCGTCATGCTCATAGGATGTCTCGACAGCACCTCCCGTCTCCATCGCCGCCTCAGCCCTATTCGGGGAGAGCTATCGATCATCGCCTGGATACTCGCCATGAGCCATGTGACCGTTTATGCCGTCTCCTATCTGCCGCGACTCCTAAGTACGAACAATCTCGACGAGAACATCGTCGTCTCCATGGCTGTGGCGCTCATTCTGCTTGCACTCTTAACCGTCTTAGGGATCACGTCACTTAACGTCGTCAAACGCATTATGACTGCAACAACCTGGAATAGAGCGCAGCGGCTTTCCTATGTATTTTTCGGCCTGGTATTCTGCCATCTCGCATTCATTCTGGCGCCGGCAGCTCTGCACGGCGGAATCGCCGCGCAGCGATCGCTGCTCGTATACACCGCCCTCTTCGGAGCCTACACGATCCTGCGCATAGCAAAGGCGATCGGCAATGGCCACGCGCGACGCCAGCCACGCGTAACCCAGGTCCACCAGCCAGACTGCTTGTTCGATCCAGACGAAAAAGCCACCGCCTAGTATTTATTCACTCGGAAGTAAAGGGCCCTACCGTTTCAGCCGATGTGCAGCATTCCGACGCCGTACCAGAATCTGCGGCGCGGCGGCTGCGGGCTGCGTCGCGCAGCTTGCCGTAGAGGCCCATGTAGACGTTCACGATGACGCCGGTGAAGGCGGCGCAGACGAAGGTGCCCTCGCGCACGCCGGCCAAATGGCCCACGAACAGGAACGCGCACAGGCACGCCAAGGCCGCGCAGGCGAGATCGAAGCCCACCTTCACGGTGCCGAACCGGGCGCCCGTCTTGCGCACTACGGCCTGCACCACGGCCTCGCCGCAGTTCATGACCGTGCCCGAGACGACCGTCATCACAATGCCCAGCGCGAGAACGGCCATGCCGCCGGCGAGCCACAGCCACGAGGCGACATAACTCGTCGGCGCAGCAGGGCCGAGCAGCGCCATGAAGGTGTCAATGCACACGCCGAAGAACACCGAGATGGGAATCTGCCACAAGTCCACCAAGCGGAACTCCCGGCGAAGAAGAGCGATTTGCACCAGCACGAGAAAGCACTGCCACCCCAGCATGAACGTGCCGAAGCTCACGGCCGTGAACCCGAGGGAGAGCACGTTGGGCGTGGCGGAGATGGGCGAGTTGCCCAAATCGGCCTTCACGACGATGTCGATGCCCAGGGCCATGACCGCGATGCCCACCAGCATAAGGGCGATGCGGCCTGTCAGAAACAGGGCGGCGCGCAGGGTCATCGAGCGCTCGGCGAGAACGGCGGGCGAGCCTTCCGCAGATTTCGTCGAAAGCGAAAGACCGTCTTGAGTGTCTTGGACGCCCTCGGCCGAAGACGCAGCCTTTAAGCCACCGGCTTGCGGCGAGGGTCTGTCAGACGGATCGGCCGATACGCCCGAGCGCTCGCGCCCCATGGATTTTCCCTTGGCCCGAATCTCGCTCCCACGATTGATCTTCCGTTCCGTCATCGTCTCCTCACCGTCCTTTCCGGTATAGAAATTACCTCTGTACGGTTTCAGTTATAGCACTGAGAAAATTCTGACTCGCAGAAAATACGCGAGCACAACCACGCAAAGGTTAGATGGCGCAAACTCAACCGCTCACCGCCGACGAGCGGCATTGTATCTTTCTAGCGCACCGCCCGTACGGACGGCGCGGCATCTTAGATGACCACGAGGTCGTGGGTGGAGTTGGTGAACACGTCGAAGCCGTCGTCGGTCACGACGCCGAAGTCCTCCAAGCGCATGCCGAACTTGCCCGGCAGGTAGATACCGGGCTCCACGGTAACGACGTTGCCGGCAACGAGCGGCCGCTCGTTGCGCGGGGCGAGCACCGGCTCCTCGTGGATATCGATGCCCACGCCGTGGCCGAGGCCGTGGCCCATACGCCCGCCGAAGCCGGCCGCCGCCAGCACCTCCTCGGCCCGTTCGTGGGCCTCCTTGCCGGTGACGCCGGGGGCGAGCATGGCCTCCACGGATTCGTTGGCCTCCCGCAGCGCGTCCCATGCCGCGCGCATCTCCGGATCGGGCTCGCCGAGGAAGACCGTGCGGGTCATGTCGGAGCAGTAGCCGTAGGAGCGGGCACCGAAGTCGAGCACGACGCACTGGCCGGCCTCCAGCATGGTGGCGCCAGGGATGGCATGGGGGCTCGCGCCGTTGGGGCCCGTGGCCACGATGGAGGGGAACGCCAGGCCCTGGGCGCCGTGGCGCAGCATGAACTCCTCGAGCTCCAACTGCACTTGGCGTTCCATCATGCCCGGGCGCATATAGCGAACGATGTGCTCGAAGGCGGCGTCGGTAATGGACTGGGCGCCGCGCATCCACGCGATCTCGTAGCGGTCCTTCACCGCGCGCAGGCCCACCACGACGCCATCGGTCTCCACGAAGGGCTCCTCCGCGTCGGCTTCGGCGAACGCCTTCTGCAAGCGGCGGTACTCGGCGAGCGAGACGCCGCCCTCGATGCCCAAAAGCGCATCGGCAGCCCCGGTGGCCCGGCCTCCCCACCGCTTGGCGGCAAACTGCGCGTGGGTCTCGCGCTCGGCGCTCACTTCCAAAGGCTTGTGCCGCGCGGCGTTCTCGCAGGCCGTCACGTAGCGCGAGTCGGTATGCAGCCACGCGTGGTCGGGGCAGACATACAAAGCATGGGCCGCCTCCTCGTCGAAGACATCGTCGAAGGCGGTGAGCCACTGGATGTTCGACGTGTCGCGCACGAGAAACGCCCTCACGCCCAGCTCGGGAAACGTCTCGCGCAAGCGAGCCAGGTGCCGCTCGCAGGCCTTCGGATCGTTCAACTCGTCGAATACCGTCATTATCGTCCTTCCTCAACGATGCAAAAGCAGGCCGTTGCCGAGGTGGGGCTGCCCGCGCGCAGGTTGCACAGCGACTGGAACAGCCCAGTGGGCTGTTCCACCAAGCGAGCCATTGCTTGAGCACGGGTAGTCCCGCCTCGGTAACGGCCGGACCAGCAGGTTACTCCCCTTCCAGCAGAATATCCAGCGCGCGCAGGTAGCCCTCCTTGCCGAGGCCTTTCACCTGGGCGATGCAGGCCGGCGCGATCACCGAGTGGCGGCGAAACTCCTCGCGCTTGGAGATGTCGGAGATGTGGATCTCCACCACCGGCACGTCGATGCATTCCACCGCATCGTGCAGCGCGTAGGAGTAGTGCGTGTGGGCCCCGGGGTTGTACACGATACCATCGTAGTTGCCGTGGGCCGCATGCAGCCGATCGATGAGCGCGCCCTCGTGGTTCGACTGAAAGCAGTCGACCTCGCAGCCATGCTCGGCCCCGTAGGCACGCACCATCTCCTCGATGGCCTCAAGCGTGTCCGTGCCATAAATAGCCGGATCACGCACCCCCAACATATTCAAGTTAGGCCCATTCATGAGCAGTATCTTCTTCAACAAAGTTCGCCTCTCTCCGATCGGTCGGGGAAGGTGCTCCGCAGACCTCTGCGCGCCCCCTGGAGAACGCGGCCGTTAAGAAACAGCTTCCACTTCAGCAGCAACGATGCCGGGATGGTACCGGCTTATGTGCGTCATCTTCGCTGTTTCTTTTGCCGCGTTCGGAAGGGGATCAAGCGCGCAGCGGGCTGCGGAGCACCTTCCCCGACCGATCGCCGTCAACGTCACAAACTCTTGGAAGCCTCCCACCGGCGCAGATGCTCCAAAATCACGTCGTCAGGCACGGCCACCAGTTCCCAGTCGCCGATGTCGCGCGGCAGCACGAAGCGCACCTCGCCGGCGCGGGTCTTCTTGTCGCACTTCATGGCAGCCAGCATCTCGTCAGCCGGCGCCGACCACGCCAAAGCCGGCAGCCCGAGCCCGTCCAGAAGCTCGTCCTGGGCATCCACCAGCTCGGCCGACGTGCCCACCACATCCACGCCGAGGCGCGCCGCGAAGCGCATGCCCTCGGCCACCGCGGCCCCGTGGGAGAACGTCCCATAGCCCGCGAGCGCCTCCACCGCATGCCCCAGGGTGTGCCCGTAGTTCAGGCACTCGCGCACCCCGCGGCTCTCCGTCTTATCCTCGGCCACGACGTTAGCCTTGAACACCACCGAGCGCGCGATAGCCTCGGTGACCACCACCGGATCGCGCGCCTCCAGGGCGGCGGCGTGGTCCATCATCCAGAAGAAGAACTCGTCGGAGTCGATCACGGACGCCTTGGCGATCTCGGCGCAGCCGCAGGCCCACTCGCGCGCGTCCAGCGTGGCGAGCACCGCCGTGGAGGCGCACACGTAGGCCGGCTGCTTGAACGTGCCCACGAGGTTCTTCCCCTCGGGAAGGTTCACGCCGGTCTTGCCGCCGACCGAGGAGTCCACCATGGCCAGAAGCGAGGTGGGCACCTGCACAAACGGGATGCCCCGCATGTACGTGGAAGCGACGAACCCGGCCAGATCGCCCACGACGCCGCCGCCGAGGGCCACCACGGCGCAGTCGCGCGTGAGCCCGAGCGATGCCATGGCCGACCAGATCTCCCCGGCCACCGCGAGCGACTTCGAGTCCTCCCCCGCGGGCACGACGATATCGCTCACGCGGAAGCCCGCCGCCTTCAGCGACGACTTGGCCTCTTCCAGATACAGCGGCCCCACGTTGGAATCGGTGAGGACGAGCAGGTGCGGCGCCCGTCCCACGCCATCGAGCCGCCGCACCGACTCGCCGAGACCGCCGAGCACCGTGGCTCCGATGCGCACGTCGTAGGGCGCCTCGCCGGGGATGTTGACCACTATCTTTGTTGCGGGCACAGGATTCCCTCCTTTTCCAAAATGCGCTGCACTTCCCGCGCGATGGCCGGCACCGATTTGCCGGCGGTGCTCACGCGCACGTCGGCCACCGCCTCGTACAGCGGCAGACGCTCCTCGCAGCGGGCCCGGGCCGCTTCCAGGTTCTGGAACAAGGGCCGGGTGGACGTATCGCTGATGCGGCTGGCGGCCTCGTCGGCGGTCACTTCCAGATACACCACGAAGCCGGCCTCGCGGAAGACGTCGTGGTTGGCCGGCGTGACCACCACGCCGCCGCCGCAAGAGATGAGCAAAGGGTCGGGCTTAGCGCCCAGCTCGCGCAGCACGTCCGTCTCGATGGCGCGGAAGCCCTCCTCGCCGCCCTCGGCGAAGATCTCCTTCACCTTCTTGCCCTCGCGGCGCTCGATGTAGGTGTCCATGTCCACCGAGGCCACGCCGCACGTGCGGGCGAGGCGCCGGGCCACCGACGTCTTGCCGGCGCCCATGAACCCGACGAAAAAGACCGGGCGGGTCAGCTCCATGCGTTCTGCCATCTTAGCGCCCCATGGTGCGCAGCCGCGCCTTGTAGGCCTTGATGTTCGCTTTGATATCGGCCATGCAGGTGTCTCCGAAAGCCTCCAAGTAGGCATTCGCCAGCGCGAAGGCCACCTCGCCCTCGGCCACCACGGCCGCCGCCGGCACCGCGCACACGTCCGAGCGCTCCTTCGACGCCTCCTCCACGCAGAGCGTGTCCAGGTTCACCGTTTCCAGCGGTGTCATGAGCGTCGGGATGGGCTTCATGGCCGCCGTGATCACGAGCGGCATGCCCGTGGTCATGCCGCCTTCTAAGCCGCCGGCGTTGTTCGACGTACGGCGGAACTCGCCGTCGGCGAGCACGATGGGGTCGTGCACCTGCGACCCGGGACGCGCGGCCGCCTGAAACCCGAGGCCGAATTCCACGCCCTTGATGGCGGGGATGGAAAAGAGCGCCGCGCCCAGCCGCGAGGTGAGCCGATCGGCGCCCGTGGCGTAGGTGCCGAGCCCCGGCGCAAGCCCGCAGACTACGATGCGGAAGGTGCCGCCCAAGCTCTCGCCGTCGGACTTCGCGCGGTCGATGGCCTTCTTCATGGCGATGGTCGCCTTCGCGTCCGGGCAGCGCATCTCCGAAAGCTCGATGTCGAGCGGCTTGTGCTCGGCTGCATCGGCCATCGTCTCCTCGGGCATGGCCGCATCTCCCACCGACACCACGTACGACATCACTTCCACGCCGAGCGCCGCCAGAAACTCGCGCGCCACGCCGGCCGCGGCCACCCGGGCCGCCGTCTCCCGGGCGCTCGCGCGCTCCAGGATGTTGCGGCAGTCATCGGTGTTCGTGCGCAGGGCGCCCACCAAGTCGGCATGCCCCGGCCGGGGCGTCACCTCGCGCACCAAGTCGCGCGGTACCTCGCCGAAGGCGGCCATGCGCTCCGTCCAGTTCTCCCAATCGCGGTTGGCCACCTCAAGCGCGATGGGACTGCCGATAGTGCGACCGAAGCGGATGCCGCTCGTGACGCGCACCGTATCCTTCTCGATGGCCATGCGGCCGCCGCGCCCGTAGCCGGCCTGGCGGCGAGCCAGATCGGAGTTGATGTGATCGACGGACACGGGCAGGCCGGCCGGCACGCCCGTCACGATGGCCGTAAGATTCGGCCCGTGACTTTCTCCGGCAGTGATGTATTCCATAGACGCAGCTTTCTCGCAGGGCGCGCCGACAGAGGGCGCCCGAGACAGATCGGCACCCATTGTAGCGCACGCAGAGGCACCCGACCGTTTCGGGACGGTAAAGTGCGGGCGGAAGCGGCCCCTGAGCCCTCTTAGAACTCGGCGTTGCCCACCGTGCGCGGGTGCGGGATGACGTCGCGGATATTGCTCACGCCCGTGAGGTACATCACCAAGCGCTCGAACCCGAGCCCGAAGCCCGCGTGCTGGCAGGTGCCGAAACGGCGCAAGTCCAGATACGCCCGGTACTGCTCGGCGTCCATGTCCAGCTCGGCGATGCGCCGCTCGAGCACTTCCAGGCGCTCCTCGCGCTGGGAGCCGCCCACGATTTCCCCGATGCCCGGCACGAGGCAGTCCATGGCGGCCACGGTGCGCCCGTCGTCGTTCAGGCGCATGTAGAAGGCCTTGATGCCGACGGGATAGTCGATCACGAACGTCGGGCGGCCGAAGTGCTCCTCGGTGAGGAACCGCTCGTGCTCGGTCTGCAAGTCGATGCCCCATTCAACGGGATACTCGAAGGCGCGCCCGGCCGCTTGCGCCGCGAGCAAGATGTCGATGGCCTCGGTGTAGGTGACGCGCGCAAAGTCGGAGGAGGCCACATGGTCCAGGCGCTCGAGTAGCCCCTTGTCGACGAACTTGTTCAACATGGCCAGCTCGTCGGGGCAGCGCTCCATCACGTCGCGGATGACGTACTTGAGCATGCTCTCGGCCAGTTCCATATCGTCCTCAAGGTCGGCGAAGGCAATCTCGGGCTCCACCATCCAGAACTCGGCGGCATGGCGCGCCGTGTTGGAGTTCTCCGCGCGGAAGGTGGGGCCGAACGTGTACACATCCCCGAAGGCCATGGCGAAGTTCTCGGCGTTCAGCTGGCCGGACACGGTGAGCGAGGCAGGCTTGCCGAAGAAGTCGGCGCTCCAATCCACCTCGCCGGCCACAAGCGCGCCGTCCGAGGCCGCGGCAGCCTCCTCGCTCACGAGCGGTGCCTGGGCCGGGTCGATGGTGGTCACGCGGAACATCTCGCCGGCCCCCTCGCAGTCGCTCGCCGTGATGATGGGCGTGTGCACGTAGACGAACCCGCGGTCTTGGAAGAAGCGGTGGATGGAGGCGGCGGCCACCGAGCGGATGCGGAACACGGCGCGGAACAGGTTCGTGCGCGGCCGCAGATGCTGCTGGGTGCGCAGAAACTCCGGCGTGGCGCGCTTCTTCTGCAGCGGGTAGTCGGGAGCCGAGGCGCCCTCGACGCGAATGCTCTCGGCGGCAAGCTCGAAGGGCTGCGGGGCGTCCGGCGTCAGCTTCAACACGCCTTCGCACACGAGAGCCGCCGACACGTTCTGGTGCGCAATCTCGTCGTAGTTTTCCAGCGTCGCGCGGTCCATGACCACTTGCAAGTCCTTGAAGCAGCTGCCGTCGTTCAACGTGACGAAGCCGAAGTTCTTCATATCGCGGACTGACTTGACCCAACCGGCAACGGTGACGGTCTTCCCGGCGAAGGCGTCGGCATCGGCGTAGAGCTGGGCGATCTTAGTGCGGTTCATTATGGCGCGACCTTTCGAGCTAGGGTGTTTTCCATTGCCGCTATGATAGCAGGACAGCGCCGCGCCGCCTATGGGGCCAAAGGCATCTCGGCCGCCAAATCCCCGCGCGCCCGAGGGGCCTTAGGCGAGATTAAACCCGGCCGCCTGGGCCATAAGGGCGAACAGCTCGTCCTCGGGGATGTCGAGGGCCGTCTCGCCGGTGATGTCGCGCAGGATGCCCACCGTGACCACGGCCTGGCCGACGAGCATGCCGGCACCGTCGAAAAACCGGCACCCCGCCGCCCGGGCCGCCCGGGCCAGCGCCGTCTCGCCGTGGCCGTACACCACGTCGAACACCGTCTGGCCCGCGCTCAGAAGCGCCGTGTCGAAGGGGGCAGGGTCGCCCGCCTTCATGCCGAGCGGCGTGGCGTCGATGATGATGTCCGCGCCCGCGATGGCCTGCCGCGACGTGGCGTAGCTGCCGAACTTGAAGCCCACCTGCTTGTACACCTCGGAAAAGCTCAGGTGCCCTTCCTTGAAGGCGGGCATGTCCACCACCCGTCCGACCATCGCCCCCAGCTCGTCGGCGTAGGTGCGCATGACGTTGCGGGCCTTGGCCTTGTCGCGGCCGATGAGGATCACTTCATCCGGCCCCGCCTGGGCCACGGCGTGCAGGATGGAGAGGGAGGTCGGCCCCGTGCCGCAAACGACGACGGACGCGCCGCGAAAATCGACGCCGGCCCGTTCCAAATAGGCCACGCAGCCCTGGCCGTCGGTGTTGTAGGCGATAAGGGCCCCGTCCTTGTTCACGAGCACGTTGGCCCCGTGGGCGAGCGTGGCCGAGGCGGCCCGCACATCGGCGGCAGCGAACGCCTCGGGCTTATAGGGCGTGGTGATGTTGATGGAAAGGAAGTCGCGAGCCGCAAGGAACGCCTCGGCCTCGGGCGCCGTCGGCACATCCATGAGACCGTAATGCCAGGGCAGCCCCGCCTTCTCGTAGACGGCATTGTACATGACCGGCGACTTCGAATGGCTCACCGGGTGCCCCAGCACATACAGCTTCTCGCTCACAGCGATTCCCTTCCCGTTTCGCGCGAGGCCCCTTCGACCCCGCGCTGCGCGCCCTGCCCGAAGCGGCGCGGGGCGCTTCCTTGTCCGCGGCGCGCCGCGGAACGGCTCGCCTCGCATTCCGCGATATTGATTGCCGGCTCCGGCTTGCGATCTCCCAAAATAGCCCGCTCGACGTTGCGCAGCAGCAGCGTGTGGGGCAGATCCTGCTCGACCAACGGCTGCAGCATATAGGCCTTCATGCCCGTCAGATGGGCTCCCAGCACATCGGTCGCCAGCTGATCGCCAACAACGACCGTGTCGGCGGCGGCTCCCCCGATCTTCCGCCGAGCCGCGAGAAACGCCGGCGGCAGCGGCTTTAAGGCCTTGGCCACGATGGGCAGCTCCAGCTCGCCGGCGAATCGGTACACGTCGGCATGCCAGTTGTTCGAGAGCAAACAGAAGCTCACCCCGGCCTCCCGCGCCCGACCGAGCCACATCCCCACATCGCGCGGCACGCATCCCGTATCCCGGGCGCGCACGGTATTGTCGATATCGAGCAGCACATGAGTCAGGCCGCACCCGAGCAAATCGCGCTCGATATCGATGGCGCTGATGCGCGAGAAATAGCGATCGGGGGTGAGAAGCGCCATGGGTCGCACCTGAAGACCGAAAGGGCGCCCTTAGGCGGCCGCGCCTTCACCGGCTGCAGCATCGCCCGACCCGTCGGCGCCACCAGCGTTGGAATTATCGGCGATGGCCTGCTGATGCTCCTCGTAGGTCTTGCTGAACGCCGCCTGCATGTTGCCGTCGGCATCGGGATAGAAGTAGAAGAACATGTCCTCGGTTTGGGTCGGCTCGCACACGGCGGTGAGGCTCTCGAGGCCCGGCGAGCAGATGGGCGTCGGCGGCAGGCCCGCATTCGCGTAGGTGCTGTAGGGCGTCTCGGCGTGCACCTCCTCGGCCGTGGGCTCGCGGCCCACCTCGTAGGCCGTGGTGGCGTCGGATTCCAGGTAGGGCCGATCGGAGGCGAGGCGGTTGTAGAACACCCCGGCCACATGATCGCGCACCTCCTGGTCGCCGGTGGACTCCTTGGCGACGATGGAGGCCAGGTTCACCGCCTGGTACAGCGTGAGCCCCTGGCTCGCCGGGTAGCTGTTGGCGAAGTCGCCGAAGATGCTGGCGGTCTCCGTGCCGAACTGGTCGAGCATCATGCGCACGACGGCCTCGGCATCCATGTCCTCGGTCACGGCGTAGGTCTTGGGGAACAGGAAGCCCTCCAGCGAGTTCTCGCCGGCGCTTTCCAGAAACGCGTAGTCGGCCGCATAGGCGCTCGCGTTCTCGGAAGCGGCGAGGAAGGCCTCGGCGGTGATGCGGCCGCCCGTGGCGCTCGCCACCAGCTCGGACAGCTCCGCACGGGTGATGTCCTCGGGCACGGCGAGCGTGTCGCCCACCTGGGCGGGGCCGGCCATGATGGCGCGCACCAGCTCCTCGGGGGTGCTGCCGCCCTGGAAGGTGTAGGTGCCGGGAATGAGCGCCGAGGCGGCTTCCAGGCGCGTGACCTCGTCGGTGAACTCCCGCGAGCTGCCGATGAGGCGCGCGGCCACCAGCGCATCGCCGATGGAGGAGGCGGTCTCCCCTTCCGTGATGGTCACCTCTGCTGACTGGCCCGGCGCGAGCAGCTCCACTTGCGAGCCGGCGCAGCCGCGGAAGGCGAAGAAGCACACGGCCGCAATGACGACGACGGCCACGATGCCCAAGCAAATGAAGGGCGCCGGCGACTTCTTCGGCATGATGGCGCTCGTGTCGTAGGTACGGAACTCCCGATCCCCCTTGGCGTGCGCCGCCCGGGCGGCGCGAGAGGAGTGGGACGAATAGGTGACCTTCTTGCCATGGAGAGCCAAGGTGCGGCCTTTCTCTACGAAACGGCCCGGCGATTAGCCCCGCGAATACCTCAAGCGCGGGCACGCTCGTCGAGCCAAGATTGCAAAAACAGACTTGCGGCTATCATATCAACCTTGCCGCGCATCTCCTTCTCAGTCAGACCCTTTTCACGCAAACTCCGCTTGGCCTCGGCCGAGCTGAGCCGTTCATCTGCGAAAACGTGGGGAATGCCGCAGGCGCCGCTGATGCGCGCGGCCTCCTTGCGAATGCGGGCCGCCTGGGGGCCCTCCTCGCCGGCGAGCGTGCAGGGCAGCCCGCAGACGAGCAGCTCCGGCTCCCAGTCCTCCAGAAGTCGGCGGAAGGGCTTGGCGCAACCGGTCACCTCGGCGGCGGGCATCACGCACACCGGACTTGCCACGCGCTCGCCCGGGTCGCTCACCGCCACCCCCACGCGCACTTCCCCGATATCCAGCGCCATCACGCGCACGGGCTACTTCACCTCCAGCAGTTTCTGGCGCAGCTCGGCTTCCATGCGGCGCATCTCCACCTCAGCCTCGGCGCGCTTGGCGCGGCCCTCGGCCTGGATCTTCATTACCTCGTCGAAGGTCTGGATGAGGTTCTCGTTGGTGGCCTTCAACGTCTCGATGTCCACAATGCCGCGCTCGGACTCGCGGGCCACCTCCACGGTGGAAGCTTTCAACTTCTCGGCGTTCTTGCGCAGAAGCTCGTTGGTCATGTCGGTGACGGCGGATTGGGCTTTGAGCGCCGCCTCGTTGTTGGCGAGCCCCAGCGCCAGCAGCATCTGGCTCTTCCACAGAGGAATGGTGTTCACGAGCGTCGTCTGGATCTTCTCGATCATGAGCATCTCGTTGTTCTGCACGAGACGGATCTGCGGCGCCATCTGCATGGCCACAGTGCGGGATAAATCCAAGTCCGACAGCTTCTTCTCGAAGCGGTTGCACGCAGCGGCGAGTTTCTGCACCGCCTCGGCGTCCTCGGTGGAACCGGAGGCCTGAGCCTTGGCGGACAGCTCGGCCAGCTCGCCCTCGCGCACCTCGGCCAGGCGCTGACGGCCGGCCAGAAGGTACATGGTCAGCTCCTTGAAGTAGGTGAGGTTCAGCTCGTAGAGCTTGTCGAGCGTGGCCGCGTCCTTCATGAGCTGCACCTGATGGCCCTCGAGGGTCTTGGCGATCTTGTCGACATTGGCCTCGGCGGTGTCGTAGCGGGCCTTGAGCGACGTGATTTTGTTCGCCGACTTCTTGAACAGGCCGAAGAAGCCCTTGTCGTCGTCATCCACGTCGAAGTTCTTGAGCTCGGTCACTACCCCGGCGATAAGATCGCCCGCCTCGCCCAAATCCTGGGTGCGCACCTTCGCGAGCGCCGTCTCGGAGAACGACGCCATCTTCTTCTGGGCGCCGGCGCCGAAGGTGAGCACCTGCTGGGAGTTCGCGATGTCGATCTGCTGGGCGAAGGCGTCCACCTGGGCCAGCTCTTCGGCGGAAAGCGAGTCGGCGAGGCTGGGCGCGGCGGGCGGGTCCACCTCGATGATGGAGGCCTCGGCCACCTCGCCGTCGCTTACGGGATCGAGCGTGAGCGTCGGGGCGGGAATGTTCGTGAGATCGGTCAGTTCGTTGGTCATGGGGCATCCTTTCTAAGATGAGGCGAGTTAGTCGGTCAGGTCAAGCGGGAAAGCGCGAAGGCGGGAGCGCAGCTAAGGCCCTCTTCGGGCATTCGCGGCAGGCGCGCTCGAAATGCCGGAGGCGGCCACGCGCGACACAATCGTTTACGGCTTCACATCGAAGGGGCCTTCCGTGAGTCCCTCTTGGGCGAGCATGGCGTGCAGCACCGAGATGTCGGCGGACACATCGAGGGAGAGGTCTTGGTACGTATCGTCGAAGAGCTTCTCGAAAGCGCTGTGCAGCACTTCCAACGTATGCTCGATCTCGCTGCGCGAGCTGGAGATATTCTCGCCCTGAATAGGTTCCTCCTCCAACCGGTCGTAGGCATCGAGCAGCTTCACCGTGGTGGGCAGGTAGTACGCGGTCAGGCGGTCGAGCCCGGCGATGACGGCCGGCTCTTCCTCGGCGCGGGCGAGAATGCGGCCCACCACGTCCTGAATGGCCGTAATGCGCTCGCTCACCGCGGCGTCGTCGATGGCGGCGTTCAGCTCGTCCATCTGGCGCACGTAGTCGCGGCCGCGGGCGACAAAGGCGCGCTGCTCGGGCGTCAGGCGCTCGGAGATATCCTGCTCGTGGGCCGCCCGCGCCGCCGCCTCAGCTGCCCGGGCCGCCTCGGCCGCCTCGCGCTCGGCGAGCGTCTGGCGCTGGCTCTGCTGGAACTGACGATACTGGCGGTAGGCGTTCTCGGTTACCATGAGGGTGGTGTTCTCGTCGTCGATGCGCCCCTCGGGGAGGTAGCCGCGACTGATCAGGGTTCTGGCAGTAGCGAGAAGCGCCTTGGGGTTCAACTGCATACGACGAGAAAGTTCGCCCATTGCGCAGACCTCGCGCTCGCCGAAGATACCCCGAAGAGCCTTCAGCCTACCTCCCAACTGCAGCCGTCGGATACCCGCAATAAGCGACCATGCCGACACACCCAACCCGGCAATAAACAGCGCTTCTCCAATGACAGCGCCCACACTAAACACCGGCGTCGTCGCAATGCCAATGATCGACAAAAGAGCAAACATAAACGTGCCCGCGCCACCCGCAGCCGTCATGACGGCGCCCGACGCCGTCAGCCCCCACGACGAGCGGAAGCGCTTCTTTGCCTTGGCCAGCGGCGCCCACTGTTGGGCCTGCTGGGCCGCGGAGGTCACCGCCTGTTGAAAACCCTGGGGAACGCCACCTGTCGGCGCGCCCTGGGACGCCCCGTAGCCCGGTTGCCCGTAACGCTGCTGCCCGTAGGCTTGCTGAGCCGCCCGGCGCTGCGCCTCTTCCTGGACCTTGCGCGCCTTCTTCTCGCGCTTGCGCTTCTCCTGCAGCTCCTTATGGGCCTTCAGGTTCTTCTCGGGCGACTGCCCTAGCGCCTCGGCGGCCTCGTTCACCCCTTGGTCGACGATGCGGGCGAACTGCGAGAACGCCTTGTCAACCGACCGGCACATCTTCTGGAAATCCTTGGCCGACATGCCGGGAATGGGGCTGTCCGAAGGTCCGACCGACCAGGAGCCGGCGCCCGGCGCGTCCGGCGCCGGCTTCGCGCCCTGGGGGCGCCCCTTCGCATTCCCGTCGGCGCTGTCCCGCCGGGCGCTCCGCTGCTGCTCTTGGAAATCTTCGGGCATCTCGTAGACGTACTCGGGGCCGAGTTGCTGCGGCCCGGTCTGCTGCGGCCCGGCCTGCTGCGACTCGCCCTGGGGTCTCCCCCAGCTGTCGTACGGCCTCTGGCCGCCCGTTCCCGGACTCTGCGGATTCATGGAACAACCCCTAACGCGCCCGCGCAGCCAGCGGATCGCATCAAAGCCGCCGAACCGCGCATCTCTTATTTCCCCGTCATCTTACCACGCTCCCGCGACCTCGTTCCCCACCCGCACGGAATGCGCACCACCTTTAAGTTTCCCAAGCACGAAGAGCGACCGACGGGGAACAACATAAGGACGCCAGCCGCCGCCTGCGGAACCCGTTATATTCCAAAACGCCCCAGTCGGTTGACGAACAAGGAGGGTTCTGCACGAGATCTCGAGTTATAAGCGTCACCAAGAAGCGATAGCTCTTATAGGCTATTGTTATTCGATATATTATTGTCAAAATGCCGCTTCCCAAACTTCCCGAGGGGGGTGCGGACTCCAAGTTGGACACCCAGGTGTCCGGAAGGGAGTTCGAATGTACGACAAGAGGGCCAAGCAGGATGCGCTGGATCTGTGGTTCTCGATGCCCGGCGAGATGTCCGTGGATGACT
>NZ_JANGBP010000798.1:0-288 GCF_024462535.1 Adlercreutzia sp. DFI.6.23 | reverse complement strand
CCTCGGCGCTCAACAGCGAGCCCTACGAGCAGGCAACCAGCACAAGCCAGATCGGCTTTACCGTGGAGCTGCTCCGGCTGGTGGGCGAGCGCACCGGGCTGGACGTGCAGTTCGCCAAGGCCGTGAACCACAAGGACGCCGACCAGAACATCACCCCCGGCCGCCCCGAGGACGTCGCCGCGAAGGTGGCCGCGGGCGAGGCCGACCTGGGCGCGTCGTCCATTCCCGCTGATGCCGCGCTCGAGGGCGTGGCGCTTTCCGAGCCCTACCTGCATGCCGACTACGCCG
>NZ_JANGBP010000797.1:0-288 GCF_024462535.1 Adlercreutzia sp. DFI.6.23 | reverse complement strand
ATGGCTGGCTGCAGGAAAGTGAGCTGCAATATATTGATTTTGCCATTCAGATGGAGGCCATGGGGGTAAAGACGATCATTGTGACAGATATTTCCAAGGATGGGACCATGGCTGGTCCAAACACGGAGATGCTGGCAGAGCTAAAGAAAACCGTATCGATCAATATCATAGCTTCCGGCGGTATCCGTGACATTACGCACATACAGGCACTGAAGCATCTGGACATCTACGGAGCGATTACAGGGAAGGCGATGTATGCCGAAACATTGTCTCTGCCGCAGGCAATCG
>NZ_JANGBP010000796.1:0-288 GCF_024462535.1 Adlercreutzia sp. DFI.6.23 | reverse complement strand
CGCCGCACATCGGCGCCGCCCACCGCGACCACGCCCTCCTGCGGATCCCAAAAGCGCGGCACCAAGCTCGCCAGCGTGCTCTTGCCGCCGCCGGAGGGCCCGACGAGTGCCACCGTGGCGCCAGCCGGCACCGTGAGGCTCACGTCGCGCAGGGCCGGGCGCGCCGAGCCGGGGTAGGCGAAGGTCACGTTCTCAAGCGCCACCTCAGTGCCCGCCGGGTGCGCCGGGTGAACGAGATTCTGGCCGTGGCGCCCATGGAAGAGGTCGCCGAAGGGGCCGCGGCGCACC
>NZ_JANGBP010000795.1:0-288 GCF_024462535.1 Adlercreutzia sp. DFI.6.23 | reverse complement strand
CGATCATTCAATCAGTACCAAGATCAAAATTCGCAATTGCCTTTTGCTTGTTAGCCTCTTTGGTGGCAGCATTCCATCAAAACTGGCTGGGAGCTGTTTGTGGAATCGGTATCTTAGTGATCTTTCTCTTTATTTTTTACTTCCGTACGGTGATTAATAAACGTTTATTTGAATTGTTAATGGATGCCTGCTGCATCATATCATTATTCTGTGTAGCTTGGGCTTTGATGGAATATATGCGTATCGTACATCGTCTGAACTATGATTTTATGATGCTGGTTATTGAAG
>NZ_JANGBP010000794.1:0-288 GCF_024462535.1 Adlercreutzia sp. DFI.6.23 | reverse complement strand
GAGCTTGACAGCCAGCTCGAGGACGTGAAGCTCGATATCGAAGATGAGCAAGACCGATTGGAGTATCTTCGGCAACGAGCGGACGGAGTTGCGCGAGACATTGGAGAGCTTCATCTGCAAGATCGTGTCCGGCGAGATCCCGTCGGCCAAGGTGTACGAGGACGATGTGTGCTACGCCTTCGACGACATCGAGCCCGAGGCGCCGGTGCACACCCTCATCGTGCCGAAGACCCACTACGACAACATGGCCGCCGGCGTGCCGGCCGAGGTCATCGGGCATATGATGAG
>NZ_JANGBP010000793.1:0-288 GCF_024462535.1 Adlercreutzia sp. DFI.6.23 | reverse complement strand
CCAGAAAATAGACGTTCTTGTATTCCATCACTTCATTACCTTTACAATCTCATTGACAATATCTTCCGCGGCGTCGGGCCTGGCCAGCGCCTCCAGATTGCGGCTCATCGCCGCCAGCGTCTCCCGATCCGCCAGCAGCTCCACGGCCCGCGGCATCGCCTTCGTCCGGCACTCGGCGTCCGGAACGACCACCGCCGCGCCCTTCGTCTCCAGCGCCCGGGCGTTTTTGGTCTGATGATCCTCGGCCACGTTGGGCGACGGAACGAACAGCACCGGCTTGGCAACGAG
>NZ_JANGBP010000792.1:0-288 GCF_024462535.1 Adlercreutzia sp. DFI.6.23 | reverse complement strand
GCCATGGCTAGGCCTCCTTTCCAGTTAGGGCAGCGGTGGCGTCGGCATCGCTCGCTGCGGCGGCATCTCCGCCGCTCTTCGTCGCCGCGCCGCCAGCCGTCTCGGCGCCGGCGGCAATCTCCGCCTGGGCGAGCGCGTCGGCCACGGCCTGCTTCACCCCGGCGGTCGTAATGGTGGCCCCGGCGATGGCGTCGATATCGGCACTCTGGGCCGCCTCGATCATCTCGGCGTACCGCTCGTCGCGGATGGCCTCGTAGCCGCCGCGGCTCTGGCTCTCCCCTTCTTGGG
>NZ_JANGBP010000791.1:0-288 GCF_024462535.1 Adlercreutzia sp. DFI.6.23 | reverse complement strand
CGTCCATCGACATTGACAAGGTCTGCGAGCTGGTGGACATCTTCATGGACGCCGGGTTCACCTATTTCGACTCGGCCCGCGGCTACCACGGCTGCAAGTCGGAGTGGGCCCTTTGCAAGGCCCTTGTGGAGCGCTACCCGCGCGACTCGTTCACCATCGCCACGAAGCTGCCGGCGTGGCTTGTAAGGACGCCGACGAGGCCCGCGCCATGTTCGACACCTCCCTTGAGGAGTGCGGCATCGACTACTTCGACTATTACCTGCTGCACAACCTGGGCGAGACCCTCAC
>NZ_JANGBP010000790.1:0-288 GCF_024462535.1 Adlercreutzia sp. DFI.6.23 | reverse complement strand
ATGCAACCAAGTATTAGATTGCATCTAATATAGGTAAGGTCTACTATTAGTGCAAGGCTTTCGGTGTTCGAAAATCGAACGCCAGCGAGGGCGTCGCCGCGGCGGCAGCGCTCTCGCGGACAGGCTGGCCTGGGTCCTTGTGGCCCTGTGCGCCTCGGCGGTTTCCGAGGTGCGATCGACAGGAGACGAGAAGAGGAGAGTTATCGATGGGGAACGAGATTGACATCCTCGCCCCCGGCGTCGAGATGCGCAAGTCGCTGTGCTACTTCTGCCATGCGAACTGCGGCG
>NZ_JANGBP010000789.1:0-288 GCF_024462535.1 Adlercreutzia sp. DFI.6.23 | reverse complement strand
CTGGCCTTCCAGCGCCTGAAGTTCGAGGACCCTCACACTCGCTACGCCTGGAAGATCCGCGTGCCCTCTCGCTCCACCGCTTCGGTTTGAGGAAGGTCATGCTCTTCGGGCTGATCGTGTCGTTCGTCGGCTCCATGCTTGGCGTGGTGGCCTGGGATTTTCCCTCCTTGGTGGCGGCGCGACTCGTTCAGGCCGTTGCCACGGGCCTCTATTTCCCCGTCGTGAACGAGGCCCTGCTCAATCTTTCGCCTAAAAATGGGGCTGGTCGTCTGCTTGCCATCAATAGCG
>NZ_JANGBP010000079.1:0-442 GCF_024462535.1 Adlercreutzia sp. DFI.6.23 | reverse complement strand
GGAAAGCACCGTGCCGGGGCTTGCAGCCAGCGTCGCCAGGATCTTGAACACCTTCGGGGTCAGCGACACGTGTTCGCCGGCCAAGGTGGCGCGGTGCTGGGCCATATCTAAGGAAAGACATCCCACGGTGATGGTGCCGGAGGAAGGCACAGCGCTGCTCGGGCGCATGGCGTCGCGGCGCAGATGCGCCTCGATGTGCATCATCAGCTCGCGGGGGTCGAAGGGCTTCACCATGTAGTCGTCGCCACCGGCCGCGAATCCGACGCCCTTGTCCACGATGTCGCCTTTGGCCGACAGGAAGATGACCGGCACGGTGACGCCTCGGGTCCGCAGCTCGCGGCAGGCGGTGAATCCATCCATCTTCGGCATCATGACGTCCTTGATGATGAGGTCGGGCGCATCGCGAGCGACGGCGTGCAGCGCATCGGCGCCGTTGTCGGCG
>NZ_JANGBP010000788.1:0-288 GCF_024462535.1 Adlercreutzia sp. DFI.6.23 | reverse complement strand
GTGGCAACGACCATGAGCGTGTACTTCTCGCTGAATGTGATGGTGCCATTGTTCCTCGGAGAGCAGGTTCATTGGGAGTCGACGGTAGCGGGGTTTTGCATGGGGCCGCTGGTGGTTGCCTATGCCCTGGCATCGTTGGCGGGCGGCCGTATGCTCGACCGGAAAGGCCCTCGTCCTTTGCTACCGGGAGGGCTGGGGGTGGCAGTTGCAGGTTCGCTGCTTATGATGGCCGCCGGCCTTACGGCCAGCGTGCCGCTGGTGCTGGCTGGTGCGCTCGTCGTGTTTGTT
>NZ_JANGBP010000787.1:0-288 GCF_024462535.1 Adlercreutzia sp. DFI.6.23 | reverse complement strand
CGGCCGTAGGCGTTGCGGCGCACGGTGACGGGCAGGGTGCGGAAATGGTCGGCGAGCAGGATGAGGCCGGCGCAGGTGCCGAGGGCGGGGAGGCCCTCGGCGATGCGTTGGCGCAGCGGTTCGCTCGACGGAGAACACCCCCATCACCTCGCCGTCGACGAGGGCCGATGAGGCGTGGGACACGTCGCCGTTTTCGGCGGTGGCGGAGGCGCTGGGGGAAAGGGGCGACGATCAGTTGCTGGACGTGTGCCGCTTCGCCGATGGGGAGGCGGCCGCATCGGCCCTCGT
>NZ_JANGBP010000786.1:0-288 GCF_024462535.1 Adlercreutzia sp. DFI.6.23 | reverse complement strand
GAGGAGACCCTGTTCCCCCACATGAACTCCGTGGGCGACGCGGCGGCCGTGGAAGAAGAGCGGCGCCTCGCCTATGTGGCCATCACTCGCGCCCGCAAGCGCCTGTGCCTTACCTGCGCCCATGCTACTGGGGCGATTTGGACGATCCGGAATCTGCGGTGTCGAAGGCCATCGAGGGCCGCGACTATCACCTTGATTTTTGGAAGACGGTGTAGGGGCTCCTCTGACTGGGAGGTCGGGAGGAGGTATCCCCAGCCCGCTGCGCGCTTTATCCCCTTTCGAACGCGG
>NZ_JANGBP010000785.1:0-288 GCF_024462535.1 Adlercreutzia sp. DFI.6.23 | reverse complement strand
CGCCGGAGTCGGTCGCCGACATCTGCGGCTGCAGCCCCGACGATATTCGCAAGGCCGCCCGCATGTACGCTACGGCCCCCAACGCCATTATCGGCTGGGGCATGGGCGTCACCCAGCAGCGCCAGGGCGTGAAGACGGTGCACACCATCGCCGCCATTGCCTGCGTCACGAACCAGATCGGCCGCGACAACGCCGGCCTGGCTCCGGTGCGCGGCCAGAACAACGTCCAGGGCTCCGGCGACATGGGCATGTGGCCGAGCCTGCTTCCCGGCTATCAGAAGGTGGAGA
>NZ_JANGBP010000784.1:0-288 GCF_024462535.1 Adlercreutzia sp. DFI.6.23 | reverse complement strand
CGAAGTGCGCAACGGCCCGGTGCGCAAGGTGCCCGATTACCTGCGCGATCGTCATCGCCCCGGGTCGGAAAAATACGGCGAGTACAAGTACCCCCACAGCTACCCGGCCGGCTGGGTCGATCAGCGCTATCTGCCCGAGGGCCTTGAGCGCGGCTGTTTCTACCAACCCGGCGAGTGCGGCTGGGAGGCTTACCGCACCGACGCCGCTGCCCGCGACCGTCAGGGGAGTTGAGTCGCGGCTCGGGGTGTTGCGTCCGCCGCGGTGCGGGCACTGCGCAGCGAGCCAGG
>NZ_JANGBP010000783.1:0-288 GCF_024462535.1 Adlercreutzia sp. DFI.6.23 | reverse complement strand
GGGATCTAGCCGTGCGCCAGGCCATGGCCGCCCTGCGCACGGCCAGATCCCCCTCCCCCAGGCTCACCTCCTGGCTGATACCGCACACCAAAGGCCCGGCCATGGCGATGCACTTCGCCAGGTCGGCGTCGGAGATGGCGATAGCCTTCAGCGGGGGCCTCTTGAAGGAGACGAACCCCAGAAGCATCCCACGGTAGCGGCACACAAACGTGCGCTCGACATCGTCCTAGCGCTCGCCATAACCGGCGAGCACCCCTTCCACCACTTTCTGCAGAGCGCGCAGCGACG
>NZ_JANGBP010000782.1:0-288 GCF_024462535.1 Adlercreutzia sp. DFI.6.23 | reverse complement strand
CCGGCGTAGGAGCTGTAGCGCCCCCTGCGCGCGTAGCACACGCGCAGCCCGAGCCCGCGCATGAGCCGCCGCACCACCTTCTCCGACACCGGCCGGCCGCGCCGGCGCGACACGACCTCGCGCACGAACCGGTAGCCCCTCGACGAGTTGCCGTCGACGCGGAAGGCCCGCTCGACCTCGCCCGCCGTCCCGTCCGGCGGCGCGGAGGGCGAGGTCAGGGCGTCGAGCTGGTAGTAGTAGGTGGAGCGGGCCAGGCCCAGGGCCGCGCAGGCGGCCGCGGCGCCGAAG
>NZ_JANGBP010000781.1:0-289 GCF_024462535.1 Adlercreutzia sp. DFI.6.23 | reverse complement strand
CATATCCTCTGCGGAGACCTCCACATAATTCCGGTCGTCCTTCCCGGCCTGGACGGTGGCCCGCTCCTGGATCACATGCTCCAGCTGTCTGCTGATGGGCTTCTGCAGCAGCTCCTTCTTCGCGCCTCCAGCGGCTGCGATCACCTGGTCCCGGTCTGTGATGCAGACCATGAGCCCCGTGGCCTGGGCCATGGCGTCCGCGTACTGTCCGGCAAAAGCATTGAGCTCCATCATCGGCGAGTACTTTTTGAGAATGATCTCCCCTTCCCGGTCTGTGAAGATCTCCAGA
>NZ_JANGBP010000780.1:0-289 GCF_024462535.1 Adlercreutzia sp. DFI.6.23 | reverse complement strand
CTCGCCGCATCGGGGACGTACGCGAAGATGTGGAAGCAGTACACGGAAGCGCTCGAATGGGGCATCGAAGCGGCCCCGCGCGACGACACCCGATCCTCTGAAGCGACCGCCCCGCATGCAACGCAGGGCGTCTCCGCCGAGGAGTGCGACCCTGCGGAGAAACCCGGCAAGCCGTCGAGCGGCAGGGCGCCTTGGCTTCACAGGACGTTCAACCTTTCCGACGAGGGCTACGTCGGCCTGAAGCGCTCGGCCATTGCTTGCACCTTGAGCGATCTGGCGCTCATGATCC
>NZ_JANGBP010000779.1:0-289 GCF_024462535.1 Adlercreutzia sp. DFI.6.23 | reverse complement strand
GGCCCGCGAGCGCACGATGGCCAACGTCAGCCTGTTCGGGGCGCTTGCGGCCGTCATCGTGGCGGTGGCCGTGGCGGTGAACGGAGCGCTCCGACGGCAGGGGCGCCAGATGGACACCCTGGACGCGGCGAGCCTCGAGGCCGACCGCTATCGGGTTGAAATTCTCCCCTCGATGTGCTCGACGTGGAGAATGCGGTGGAGGCGACCGTTGCGCCTGACCGTGGCGCTCCCGGCCGCCCGCGATGGCCTGCTCATCGAGGTGGCCGACACCGTTATTGGCATTCCCGAG
>NZ_JANGBP010000078.1:0-442 GCF_024462535.1 Adlercreutzia sp. DFI.6.23 | reverse complement strand
CGCCGTCGTCCAGGGAGAACTCCATGGCGCAGATCGTGCGATCGAAGTCGTCAACATAGCCGGCGAACTCGATGGGCTGCCCCAGCAAGCTTGGCGGCAGCAGGGGCATTCAAGACAAGGAGATTATAGCATGGCTAGGTCTGAAGCCCAGAAACGTGCGGATAAGAAGTACGAAAAGAAACGTGCAGCACGTAAGGATTACTGGCTCTTTGAGTTCTATCCAGATAGTGCGCCGGAGAACTGGCGCGAGATTATCAACGGTTGGCTTGTCGACTGCCTTGTCTCACCGCTCCACGATTCCGATGTGAACGAGGACGGTACACCAAAGAAGCCGCATTGGCATGGAATCCTGTTTTTCGACAGCGTTAAATCGTTCGAGCAGGTTAAGGAACTCGTTGCACCGCTTAATGGACCAATCCCTATCATCCCAAAGTGAACGAAA
>NZ_JANGBP010000778.1:0-289 GCF_024462535.1 Adlercreutzia sp. DFI.6.23 | reverse complement strand
GGTCGAACCCGAGGTTATTCGCCTTCGCGAGCAGCGAGGCCTTCCCCGCCATCTCGCTCACCACCGTGCGGCTCGCGTTGCCCACCGCCGCCGGGCTCACGTGCTCGTAGGCGGCGGGAAACCGCGCAATGGCGCTCGCGTGCAGGCCACCCTTGTGGGCGAAGGCCGAAGAGCCGGTGTAGGGATGGTGCGCCGGCACCGACACTTTGCAGAGCTCGGCCACGTACTGGGCCACGGACGTGAGCTGGGTGAGGCTGTGGCCTCCCACACAGCGCGCGTCCATTTTCAG
>NZ_JANGBP010000777.1:0-289 GCF_024462535.1 Adlercreutzia sp. DFI.6.23 | reverse complement strand
GCCGCTTCGCCGATGGGGAGGCGGCCGCATCGGCCCTCGTCGACGGCGTGGTGTTGGGGGTGTTCTCCGTCGACGAGGACGGCGAGCCGGTGCTGTCCCTGGCGCCGGGGCTGCAGATCGGCCAGACGACAGATATGGATGCTATCGATCGCAGCATCCTGGAATCGGTGGTGGGCACCTACGTGCGCGACGCCGACCTGATGACATACATCGCCCGCGAGAACCCCGGGGCCTTCGCCGATCCGGGCCGTCTGGAGGCGCTGTTCTCGAGCGTCGATGCGACTGAGGA
>NZ_JANGBP010000776.1:0-289 GCF_024462535.1 Adlercreutzia sp. DFI.6.23 | reverse complement strand
CGTTATTGCGCTCGTGCAACAATGGCTGAACTGTTTTGCGCGAATTGAAGGAGGTCGTTTCATGGTGGAGATCGCTGAACTGCGCGATTGCGCTCCGAGCGGCCTTTTCTATGGAGGGCGCGCGGGACAGAAAGAGGGCATTCTCATCGAAGGGGAGCCCTGGATTGCCAAGTATCCGCGCACGACGCGGGATTTGATGGGCAAGCATCTACCCTCGTACACCTCAAGTCCTGTTTCCGACTATCTGGGATCGCACATCTACGAGCTTTTGGGCATTCCCGTGCACGAG
>NZ_JANGBP010000775.1:0-289 GCF_024462535.1 Adlercreutzia sp. DFI.6.23 | reverse complement strand
CTTCGTGAACGCGAAGAGCTTGAGCCTCGAGCAGCTGGCTGATTTCCCCCATGTGTACTTCGACCAGGGTCCCGATGCCCCCGTCGCGTTTTTCGAGGAGGCCCTGTCGGAGGTGCCGCGCGCCAAGAAGGTGGCCTGCACCGACCGCGCGTCGCTTACCGAGCTCATCATGGCCATCAACGGCTACACGGTGACGAGCGGCATTCTCGTGGGCATCACCGACGGCAGCGCGCTCACAACCATCCCGCTGGAGACCGACATCAAGCTGCATCTGGGCTATGTGAACGCC
>NZ_JANGBP010000774.1:0-289 GCF_024462535.1 Adlercreutzia sp. DFI.6.23 | reverse complement strand
GCACAGCCGTCCTCATCTTCGCCGGGCCCGTCGAGGGCATCGTCATCACGCACTCGCTGCTCGCCGCCGCCTTGGCCCTGTGCGCCCTGCAGGCATTCTGGTTTACCGAGGCGGTCATCGGGCGATTGAGCTACCCCGCACGCATCGCCGGGTTCGGCCTGACGGGCCTTCCGGAGCTCGTCCTGTGCGCCGCGCTCGGCGGTTGCTTCCCCCTGGACAACATCGGCGCCTGGGTCAGCTTCGTGGCCATCTACCTGGTCACCCTGGCCGCCATCACCGCCGGCTACAC
>NZ_JANGBP010000773.1:0-289 GCF_024462535.1 Adlercreutzia sp. DFI.6.23 | reverse complement strand
CGGGCCGTGCGGTAGCCAAGGGCATCTTCCGGAGGCGCTCCAGCGCGGCCCGGGAGGGGCGCGGCCGGCGCAGGCGCTGCCCGATGGCGCGCGGGGTGAGGCCGCGCGGGGTGAGGCCGCGCGGCAGGCTGGCGACGAGCATCGCGATGAAAGGCTTGCACTGCTGCAGGCATTCCCCCTACTACCATGTAGCTGCAGAAGTAGCCGAGTAGGGCTTCGTGCAGGTAGCGAGGCACCGCCTGAAGGGACGTGCAGCAGTCCCGGACGACGGACAGAGCCTCGTTCTGGA
>NZ_JANGBP010000772.1:0-289 GCF_024462535.1 Adlercreutzia sp. DFI.6.23 | reverse complement strand
CCTGCGCAAGTCCAACCCGGTCATCCTGGAGCCCGTCATGGCTGACGAGGTTGAGACGCCCGAGGAGTACACCGGCTTCGTCATGGGTGACAATCCGTCCCGTCGTGGCCTCATCCAGGGCCAGGAGCAGCGTGGCAGCGCCGTGGTCATCGAGGCCAAGGAGCCGCTGGGCAACATGTTCGGTTACGCGACCGACCTGCGTTCCGGTACGCAGGGCCGCGCCGTGTACACCATGCAGATGGACTCCTACGAGCCCTTGCCCAAGTCCGTGCAGGACGAGATCATCAGC
>NZ_JANGBP010000771.1:0-289 GCF_024462535.1 Adlercreutzia sp. DFI.6.23 | reverse complement strand
CACGAGCTTGGCCAGAAGTTCGTCCCACTGCTCCTTGTAGACGGCCTTCATCATGGGCTTCTTGTTGAACGTGACCTTCTCGAGCATGGCTTTCCTTTCCCCTATCTTTGGGCGTTCGTCTTCTGTGAGAACCGGGCGCTGCGACGCCGGCCTATTTGCCGAACAGGCGGCGAAAGAACCGCGCGATGGCATTGCCCTCAGGCGCCGGTTCCACCACGGCGGCCGGCACGATGGCGCGGCCGTCATCGGTGCAAGCGGCATCGA
This sequence comes from Adlercreutzia sp. DFI.6.23, assembly GCF_024462535.1. Classification (NCBI taxonomy): domain Bacteria; kingdom Bacillati; phylum Actinomycetota; class Coriobacteriia; order Eggerthellales; family Eggerthellaceae; genus Adlercreutzia; species Adlercreutzia sp. DFI.6.23. The sequence goes on along the minus strand of NZ_JANGBP010000771.1, from coordinate 25 downwards.
TGACCTCGGTTGCGGGGGCCGGAGC
>NZ_JANGBP010000770.1:0-289 GCF_024462535.1 Adlercreutzia sp. DFI.6.23 | reverse complement strand
CGTCAACGAGCTCACCGACCGCAAGCGCTTCTGCGACGCCATGTTCGAGGTGGGCACGCCGCTCGTGCAGATCGGCTCGGTGGACAACGTGCCCGACTGGTGCGCCGAGAGCCTGGAAAACACGCTGAGCGCGGGCGAGGCCACCGGTGGCGTACACGGCGCCTGCCGTCTGGGCTGCAACGGCACACTCGACTGCCTCGTGAACGGCCGCATCGCCGGCCAGCAGGTGGCCGCGCTGGAGCCCGTGGCCTAAGGCAAACGCCCCAGAGACGCGCTTTCAACCCTTCTG
>NZ_JANGBP010000769.1:0-289 GCF_024462535.1 Adlercreutzia sp. DFI.6.23 | reverse complement strand
CCCAGGTGGACGGCTGCTGCGGCCGCGCCAACATGATGGTCACCGACCACGACCCGGTCGACTGGGGCATCCGCGAGGGCATCGGCACTATGGAGCTCGGCGGTGTTGTTGGTGCAGTGGGTCTCGGCCTGGGCCTCGTGCGGCACAACGCCGTACTTCTTCACCATACCTGCGCGACCAGGCTCGCGCGGGTTGTTCACACCGATGAAGAACTGGCGCATCATGACCACCACCAGATAGCGGCCCTTGGGGGTCAGCGTCAGCTCCTCGGCGTTGTCGGTGGCAAAAG
>NZ_JANGBP010000077.1:0-444 GCF_024462535.1 Adlercreutzia sp. DFI.6.23 | reverse complement strand
CTGTCGGATACCGCCGTGGGCGTGGCCAACCGCTGGATCCCCATCCGCCCCGGTACCGACAAGGCGCTCGTGGCCGGCATGATCCAGTACCTGTTCAGCGCCGGCAAGCTGGACGAGCAGCTCATCCGCGACAAGTTCGTCGGCTTCTTCTCCGACAGCTTCGCCGACGACGTGAAAGCCGCCGAGCCCACGAGCACCGCCTTCATGGGGCTCGACAAGTCCGGCAAGCTCACCATCAAGGAGGACATGTCCTACGATGCCTACCTCGCCGGCACCGGCGCCTACAAGGGCACCGGCGAGAAGACCCCCGAGTGGGCCGCCGGCATTACCGGAATCCCGGCCGACACTATCCGCGAGTTGGCCGACCTGTACATGGACGGTCCGACGGCCACCATTCAGGGCTGGGCCCGCAACGTCACTCCAACGGCGGCAACAACTCCCGCG
>NZ_JANGBP010000768.1:0-289 GCF_024462535.1 Adlercreutzia sp. DFI.6.23 | reverse complement strand
TCTACGTGGAGAATCCCGGCGCTCGCATCGACATCGGCAAGCCCATCGACAAGGACTTTTACCATATGCCCACCTACCATACGCCCTTCGAGGCCTACGATGAGAGATGTTCCCCGACACCGAGCCGCACATGGCCGAAGGTGCGGCCGTGATGCTGTTCTTCCAGGTGGGCGAGCTATTCCAAAGCTACGCCGTGACAAGTCGCGCCAGTCCATCGCGGACATGATGGATATCGCGCCCGAGTACGCGAACGTCATGGAGGAGGGCAAGCTGAAGCAGGTGGATCCCT
>NZ_JANGBP010000767.1:0-289 GCF_024462535.1 Adlercreutzia sp. DFI.6.23 | reverse complement strand
AGCTGGAGGCGGTGCAGCAGGATACAGCGGAGGGCTGCAGGGCGGTCATCATCACGGGGTTGGCCGCGTAGCCGCCCGTGGCGAGCAGGGTGTTTTTAGCATTGATCTGCTTCATACTGTCTTTGGTTTCGAAGATAGCGCCCGTCACCTTGCCATCGGCGTGAACAAGCTTCACCATCTTATGCTCGAACAGAATGTCGTGACCTTGGCCGGACAAGCGCTCGGCGATGCCGTCGTTGCGCGTGGGCGGGACGTAAGAGGGCTCCCACAGGTGCTGCACATAGGGCAC
>NZ_JANGBP010000766.1:0-289 GCF_024462535.1 Adlercreutzia sp. DFI.6.23 | reverse complement strand
CCCCGGTGCTCGGCGAGGCCGTCGGGCTTATTCTGGAATGCGCCTTCACGCCGAAGGCGGCTTTCGGCGGCGCTGTGGGTTCCGGCATGGTGATGGCTCTGCAGTTCGGCTGCGCGCGCGGCCTGTTCTCCAACGAGTCGGGACTGGGCACCGCCCCCATTGTGGCGGCGGCGGCCAAGACGAAGAACCCCGCCGACCAGGCGCTCATCTCCATGACCGGCGCGTTTTGGTCCACGTGCGTCATCTGCCTGCTCACGGGGCTTGTGCTTGTGTCAACCATGATCGTGCA
>NZ_JANGBP010000765.1:0-289 GCF_024462535.1 Adlercreutzia sp. DFI.6.23 | reverse complement strand
GTACGGCAGCTACCTGAAGTGAGACGTGGACGTGGTGGACGCGGCGAAGAACGTCGCCATCTTCAACACCATCGCGGGGCTCGTGTCCGCGTGCGTGGTGGTGCCGGCGGTGTTCGCCTTCGGGTTGGACGTGTCCTCTGGGCCGCCGCTTCTGTTCATCACGCTGGCCCAGGTGTTTCAGGAGATGCCTTTCGGCGGCGTTTTCGCGGTCATCCTGTTCGTGGCCGTGGTGTTCGCCGCCATCACGAGCTTCATGAATTTGTTCGAGGCACCGGTGGAGGCGCTTCAG
>NZ_JANGBP010000764.1:0-289 GCF_024462535.1 Adlercreutzia sp. DFI.6.23 | reverse complement strand
GTGCATTTTCAGGCAGTTCGTCGCTCCCAAGTTCCAAACCTCCGGATATCGACACCGGTTCGCGACACCCGATCCTCCAAAGGCAGTCGCGTGGATCCGATACCAGCTCCAGAAAAGGCCGCCCTTCGGTGTTGCCGTACGATTGCCGTGCGTGGACCGCTTAATGGATTATTCATCGGATTTGAGACGAAAGCCTTGAGGATTGGGGTATAATCCCATCTGCCTCTGCGGGTGTAGTTCAATGGTAGAACTCCAGCCTTCCAAGCTGATAACGCGGGTTCGATTCCCG
>NZ_JANGBP010000763.1:0-289 GCF_024462535.1 Adlercreutzia sp. DFI.6.23 | reverse complement strand
CGGTAACATCGCGCTCAGCCTGTCCTGGGGTTTCGGCGATGCCGAAGTGCGCATCTACGACCCAGCTCGCGCGCATCGAGGAGGAAGCTACCTGGTGGACAGCCATCGCTGCCCGCTGTACTTCCTGGACGACGCGACCCTCGTGCAGACGCTGACGGTGCCGCCCATGGCCGAGGGCATCGACGAAGTGGACGGCGAGATATACTTGGCAAGCGAATCGGCGAGCAACCTGCACCTTCTCGGGAAGTTCTACGGCGGCGGCCACGTGTACTCATTCCCCGCGGAGTAG
>NZ_JANGBP010000762.1:0-289 GCF_024462535.1 Adlercreutzia sp. DFI.6.23 | reverse complement strand
GCACGGCATTCCACCGCCTGGCCCAGCAGGCCATCGAGCTGAGCGAGCGCGGGGCGCTCTTCTGCCCGGGCGAGGCGGCCAACGAGGCCCAAATTCAGAAAGAGAGCCTTTCGGCCGGTCAGCAGGAACGGCTGTACAGGGCGCTGACCCGCTGGCTCGGAAGCGACGAGGCCGTCCGTTTCGCCTCCTCTGAGCACCGCCGCGCCGAGGTGCCCTTTACCGTGGCCTTGGGCGGCTTCTTCCTGGAAGGCGAGATCGACGGCCTCGCCGTCGCCGTTGTCGGCGAGGC
>NZ_JANGBP010000761.1:0-289 GCF_024462535.1 Adlercreutzia sp. DFI.6.23 | reverse complement strand
CCCGGGCCGGTAAGTGGTGACGGAGATGACGCGCTGCCCTATCCACTCGTCGGCTGTGCCGGCATTCATGCGCAGGGCGCCGCCTATGGTGCCCGGGGTGCCCACGGCGAACTCGAAGCCGCCGATGGCGCGCTTGAAGGCCTCCTGCACCACCGAGGAGAGCGAGGCGCCGGCGCCCACGACGAAGCGATCCCCATCGAAGCGCAGGGTGCGGAAATCGCGTCCGAGGGCGATGGCCACGCCAGGGAAGGCCCCGTCGGCCACGAGCACGTTTGAGCCGCGGACGAGC
>NZ_JANGBP010000760.1:0-289 GCF_024462535.1 Adlercreutzia sp. DFI.6.23 | reverse complement strand
GGTCGAAGACCATGGACGAGAACAGCAACATCCCAAGCGCTTCCGGCGCGGAGCCTCAGCAGCCGGCGCCGGAGCCGGCGCCAAGCGCCGTGCCCGAGAACCCCTTCGCTGCCTTCGGAGCGCCCAGTCCCGGCTCTCAGCCTGCGCCCGCGGCGCCCTCCGATGCTGTGCAGCCGGCGCCTGCCGCAGCCGCTCCGGCTCCTGAAATAGCGCAACACGCGCCCACGGCGCCGACGCAGCCCTATTACGACGCCACGGCGGCACAGGCCGCCCAGCAGCCCTACGCCCC
>NZ_JANGBP010000759.1:0-289 GCF_024462535.1 Adlercreutzia sp. DFI.6.23 | reverse complement strand
GAACACTACGGCCGGACCGGTCTCATCGGTCAGCTCGCCGATAGCTGATACGCCCTCGGGATGGCGCTCGCGCAGCTCAGAAAGGGTGCCGAACTCGAGCGCACGCACCGGGCAGGCCTTGGCGCAGGTGGGATCCGGTGTGCCCTCCGGGTTCTCGTCGGAGCAGAGCACGCACTTGTGAGACAGGCCGTCGTCTAGCTGCACAGGGTGCCCGTAGGGGCAGCTCTTCTCGCAGGTCATGCAGCCGATGCACTTCTCCTTGTCGTTGTTGACGATGCCCGTCTCCGGG
>NZ_JANGBP010000076.1:0-444 GCF_024462535.1 Adlercreutzia sp. DFI.6.23 | reverse complement strand
GCAGTATTGTACGGCAGCGAGAACCTACTTCCGCAAGTTCCCAAACAACCCCCGCAGAAGTTGCCGGCTCGTCTCGCGCCCGATCTGGCCGATGACGGAGCTGACCGTTTTCATGGCCTGCTCGCGTTGTTTCTCGGCAGCTCGAGCGGCGCGCTCGGCTTCTTTCTCGGCCGCTTTCTGGGGACGCTCAGCCTCTCTTTCGGCAGCCTTGGCAGCACGCTCTTCTTCCTTGGCCGCGGCTTTCGCGGCCCGATCGGCCTCGGCGGCCTTCTGCTTCTCGAATTCGGCGCGCTCCTTTTCCAGCTGGGCGCGCTCGGCAGCCAGCGCGTCGGCCTCGGCAGCGGCGCTCTTCTCGGCGGCAAGCTTCTCGTAGGCGCTCTCGCGGTCGTTGGCCTCGCCGTACTTCTCCACCAGATGCGCCTGGGCCACGCCGATCGCCTCCAG
>NZ_JANGBP010000758.1:0-289 GCF_024462535.1 Adlercreutzia sp. DFI.6.23 | reverse complement strand
CCTCGAGAGCCGCTGGCTCTACGAATCGCCCCGCCTTCACTTCGTCAAAGATGATGCGGTTCGCCCGCGCTTGCGTGGTGCTATCCGGGTAAAGACAGTCCACGCCGAGTCGTGCGGCCTCGTGCCCGTACAGATCGGCGGCCACGGTGCCGCTTGTGGCCAGCACGCCGATGCGCGCCAAGCCCACAGCGGATGCGGCGGCGGCAGTCTCGCGCACCATGTGGACGACGGGGATACCCAAGGCGCCCTGCAGTTCGTCGAAGAAGCCGTGGGCCGTGTTGCAGGGCAG
>NZ_JANGBP010000757.1:0-290 GCF_024462535.1 Adlercreutzia sp. DFI.6.23 | reverse complement strand
GTGGCGTGAATTATCCTACCTTTGATACGTTAGAGAAGATAATGGACGTGCTGGGTGTAACGCCCAATGAATTATTGTCGGGAGAATGGAAGTATATTGACCACACCGAGCCCTATATCATGGATATTATCAAACGGGAACAAGACTTCAATGTTTCCTTAGATTATCTGTCTGAAAATGAATTTTTCAATGATGAAAAAGAATGCAGATTTTACATGGAAACCAAACTCATACAGTATATCCATAACTACATTACCAATGAGGTTACGGAGTTAGAAGAACTTATGGAA
>NZ_JANGBP010000756.1:0-290 GCF_024462535.1 Adlercreutzia sp. DFI.6.23 | reverse complement strand
GCCTTTTTCCATGACAAAGCGTAAATCTTCTTCATCTACGGCCAAATCATCTTTTTCCGGCACCTCGATGGCTGAGGGTCCCCACACTGGGTTGCCCTCGGGTGTCTGGGTCGGGCCGCCGCCCTTGGTAAAGTTTTTAGGCGGTGTGCCAATAAAACATTTGTTGGTGGTTTTGCCGATCTTTTTATCCAGAATCACCAGCGTGCCACGGCGCGGATGAATGGTGTAAAAACGGTCGCCTGCCAGCTCTGCGATTTCGTCGGCATACAGGCCCGCGGCGTTGATCACAC
>NZ_JANGBP010000755.1:0-290 GCF_024462535.1 Adlercreutzia sp. DFI.6.23 | reverse complement strand
AAAACGTCATCGTGAAATGCAAAGTCCAGGCCAAGGTGGCCGATTTCGGCCTAGCCGCCCTCATGGACGCCACGGGATCGGGCACCACCGGCGGCGGCACCATCGGCTACATGCCCTTGGAGCAGTTGCGTCAGGAGCCGCTCGATGTGCGCACCGACGAGTGGGCCCTGGCGAGTCTCACATACGAGATTCTCACGGGCTCGAACCCGTTTTTCGCTGATGATCTGGACGCGGCGGAGGAGGCCATCGAAGAGGCGGAGCTCGTGCTGCCGTCGCTGTGCTGGGACGAG
>NZ_JANGBP010000754.1:0-290 GCF_024462535.1 Adlercreutzia sp. DFI.6.23 | reverse complement strand
ATAGAGGCCCGTGCGCTTGATGGAGCCTCCGCCGTAAGCGAGAATGACCTTCTCGCCCATGGCGGGCAGCTCGGCGGCGAGCGCGGTGTGCAGAGCGACTTCGCCGAAGTAGTTCTTGACGGGGTACTGGTAAGTGAACGAGTTCATGGGAATCCTTTCTTGTCAGGATGTCTTTCAGCTGCTAAAGTGCGACTCTATCAATCGGTAGTTACTACCGCTAAAGGGCAGTGGCAGCGATAGCAAGGAGCATTCACAAACATGACGCAGCTTTACTCCATGAAGCAGGTGTG
>NZ_JANGBP010000753.1:0-290 GCF_024462535.1 Adlercreutzia sp. DFI.6.23 | reverse complement strand
CGTACGTGAACACGCACGCCTCCATAAGCCACTGGCCGTAGTACTTGCCCCATACCGCCTTGCCCCAGCCCGTGTCGGCGATGGTGAAGTGCAGGCCGTCGGGATCCACGTTGTGCCAATGCTTCGCCGTGACGAGATGCGCGATGGCGTACTCGGAATCGTGCAGCACCATTTTGGGGTTGCCCGACGTGCCGGACGAGAAGTACATGAGCATAGGGTCGGCCGCCGCCGTCTCACGGCGCTCGAAGTCCTCGGACGCGGCGCGCACGCACGTGTTGAAGTCGAGCCAG
>NZ_JANGBP010000752.1:0-290 GCF_024462535.1 Adlercreutzia sp. DFI.6.23 | reverse complement strand
AACAGGTGCGCGAGATCGTGGCCGACACGGCGCTCTCTCCCATTCAGGCCGTCAAGAAGATCTACAATCTGGATCGAGTGGACCAGCTGGGCGCGAGCGCCGCCAACGCGTTTCTGAAGACACTGGAGGAGCCGGCCGACGACGTGGTGATGATCCTTCTGGGCCGTACCCGCGAGTCGGTGCTGCCCACTATCGTCTCCCGTTGCCAGGTGGTGCCCTTCCGCCACATTCCCGCCTCGGAGGCCGCGGGCATCGTGGCCCAGAACACCGGCGCCGACCCGGCCCAAGCG
>NZ_JANGBP010000751.1:0-290 GCF_024462535.1 Adlercreutzia sp. DFI.6.23 | reverse complement strand
CGCCAAAATGATTGTTATCGATCCGCGATATACCGATACGGCTGCCGGTCGTGAAGACGAATGGCTCCCTATTCGCCCGGGCACCGATGCCGCGCTGGTTGCGGGTATTGCCTGGGTATTGATTAACGAAAATCTCGTTGATCAACCTTTTCTCGATAAATACTGCGTCGGCTATGACGAAAAAACCTTACCCGCAGATGCACCCAAAAATGGTCACTATAAAGCCTATATTCTTGGTGAAGGTGACGATAAAACCGCGAAAACGCCGCAGTGGGCTTCGCAAATTACCG
>NZ_JANGBP010000750.1:0-290 GCF_024462535.1 Adlercreutzia sp. DFI.6.23 | reverse complement strand
ATTGGAAACACGCATCGGGGGGCGAAACGCCCCTTGTCGACTTGATACTCATAGAATGCCACTATGCGGTTATCGGCGACAAGGGCCACGACCTCGCCATCGTGCGGCGCCTCGCAGCTGGGGCGCACTCCCGCCGTGCAGGCGCACAGCTCCGCCGCCGGATCGACGCTGCAGCGCTCGAAGAGCTCCACGGCGCGCCCGTCCAGCGGGTTCCCGTTGCGTACCCGCGCCGCAGCGGCATCGTCGAGGTAGATGAAGCGCATGCCGATCACCTTCAGCGGATCCAGAGC
>NZ_JANGBP010000749.1:0-290 GCF_024462535.1 Adlercreutzia sp. DFI.6.23 | reverse complement strand
AGCCGAGGCTGCCCGCGCGTCTGTTCCACCTTACGGGGAAGGGCGAGCTTCTGGGGGAGGACGGTGCCTCAAGGGGGGGTGAGCAACGGGTTCCATGCAGGATTTTGCGTTTTCGCGACATCGACGTCTTGTGGAGTGCGGTATTTTGCGTTTTCGCGACATCGGTTGCCCCGCAGTGATTCCCCAAGTCGCAAAAACACAAAATCCTGCATGTTATGTGCCTCTCGGACGTCACGGGTTCCTGGGCGAGGAACTCGGCGCTGTAGTTGTGCGGGCGCCATGGGTTGCCC
>NZ_JANGBP010000075.1:0-445 GCF_024462535.1 Adlercreutzia sp. DFI.6.23 | reverse complement strand
CGCATATAGACGACGCTCTCCTGAGCCACCGCCTCGTCGAATTCGCCGAGGCGCGTGTTCAGCTCCTCCACCGCCTGGTTGACCTTGGTCAGGTAGGTGCGATTGGCCTGCTGCTGGTCGGTGGCTCCAGTGGCCGGCGACTGGCAACCGGCAAGAGCGCCGAGGGCCAAAGCCGCGCCAAGGGCCACAGCCAAAACCCGCGCGATGGTACGTTTCCTCATGATTTCTCCCGTCTTCGGTACCTTGAGGCAACGGTTGCTTGCTCAGGGCAGCCTCGTCGAGCGAGGCTTTGGTTTCTCATTCGCTATGATAGCAGTCCGCACCCCCGGGCCCGTACCGCCGTCACGGTATCGCAACAATTATGTCGCGGCTACGCTGCTTTAGGCACCCTCGCCACCACCGTCGTCCGGGGCTGGGTCGGGCGTCGGCTCCGGCGTCGGCTCCG
>NZ_JANGBP010000748.1:0-290 GCF_024462535.1 Adlercreutzia sp. DFI.6.23 | reverse complement strand
CATTTGGGACAGTGGGGGATACCGATTCTGGCATATAAAAGACGCATATAATCGTAGATCTCCGTCACTGTTCCCACCGTGGAACGCGGGTTTCTGTTGGTGGATTTCTGGTCGATGGAGATCGCCGGGGAAAGTCCCTCGATGCTCTCCACATCGGGCTTCTCCATCTGCCCCAGGAACTGGCGGGCATAGGACGAAAGGGATTCCATATACCGTCTCTGCCCCTCGGCGTAGATCGTATCAAAGGCCAGGGAGGATTTTCCCGAGCCGGAAAGGCCGGTTAAGACCAC
>NZ_JANGBP010000747.1:0-290 GCF_024462535.1 Adlercreutzia sp. DFI.6.23 | reverse complement strand
ATGTCATTATCGCGCCTGAGGATTTGGCAAAGGGCTGGAGCATTGTCAAGAAAGATCGCGGCGCCCTGATGCAGTTTGCCAAGCGCCTCCCCAAAGCGTTGCGTGCTCAGAAGAGAGAGAGCGGCCAGTCGGAGTCGGGCAAATAACATTACTTGCCCGTCCGATTCGTGTAGGGCGGGCCGATACGAAGGAGGATGTCGATGAGTACATCTCCCGGTAAGAAGAGTATCTTTCCCTACCTTGTTGTTGCAACGGGCATTATCTGCTGCTTTGGGCCGTGTTCTTTCGCC
>NZ_JANGBP010000746.1:0-290 GCF_024462535.1 Adlercreutzia sp. DFI.6.23 | reverse complement strand
CGATGCGCTTATGGAATTCGGCGATCCCAACGGCTCGCGCGATGCGGGCGACGTGGAGGGCCCCGATGCCGGAGGCGCACCTCGCCGCGCCGCCAACAATGTTCATCGCTATGGGAGCTTTGGCTTCGTCGGTGGGCGCGTTCTTCATCGAGTATCAAAGTGCCGTCAACGTGGTGTGCGGCCTGGTGGTCATTGCCTTCGGACTGTACTTTCTCGGCATCATCAAGATCAACCTCTTCCACGGCGCGAAGAACCCGCTGGCGGGACGACAGCTGGGATTCTTCTCCTCG
>NZ_JANGBP010000745.1:0-290 GCF_024462535.1 Adlercreutzia sp. DFI.6.23 | reverse complement strand
GCCATAACCGTCTCCATGGCGTCGTCCACTCCCTCAGGAGGATACTTGTACTTTCGGAGCAACCGCTTAATGGCTCGGCGCATTCCCGCGCGAGCATTCTCTTTGCGCTGCCAATCGATAGTGGCGCTGCGCCGCATGGCCTCAGTAAGCTCCCGCGTAATGGCCACGAGCCGGTCATTGTCGTAGAAGTCCTTTACCGCTTGCGGCTTGGTGATGGCATCGTAGAAAGCCATCTCTTCGTCGGTCAGCCCCAACGCCTCAGCCTCCGAGCGATCCCGCATCATTTCTTT
>NZ_JANGBP010000744.1:0-290 GCF_024462535.1 Adlercreutzia sp. DFI.6.23 | reverse complement strand
CTTTGTTTGGTGTTCGCAGCCATCCTCAAGATGTGGGTCTTTTGCCCGTGGGCGCTGAAGAAGTGGCCTAGGCGGGTTCTACCCAGGCCGCCGCTCCCAAGGGCATTCCGGCGGCTCGCGCCATGAAGACGTCGGCGTTCTTCGTTTTGGCCATCTTCACCGCGCTGGTGAACCTGGGCATGAACTTCTACCAGTATCTGCCGTCGTACGTGTCTTCGTTGCAGCAGTTCCCCGATGTGGTGCCATTGCCGCCACGGTTGCCTCGATGGCTATGCTCGGGCAGGCGGCAG
>NZ_JANGBP010000743.1:0-290 GCF_024462535.1 Adlercreutzia sp. DFI.6.23 | reverse complement strand
AGAATAGCGCAGTACATGAAATATCCTCTGCTGAAAGCAAATGTATCATCTTTTGCCGAGCGGGTGCCCTGCTGCCGACACAGAGCCCCCGCGTCGCCCATACGCTACCTTCTCCGCGCGAAGCTGGCATGATGGCTTGAAAATGACGAAAGATCGGAATGCAGAAGAAAATCGGCGCTTCAATCGCATGAAATGGCTTGAAAAACACGAAAGATCGGCAGTTGGCGTCCCAAAAAGAACGGTGATGTCTCGATTCGCAGAGTTTTCCCAGGTGGCGTATTACAACGAAA
>NZ_JANGBP010000742.1:0-290 GCF_024462535.1 Adlercreutzia sp. DFI.6.23 | reverse complement strand
GACAACCACTTCAATATTTTCAGGATCGTCAACGAGTTCTTCTTCAGCGGCTACCACTTCTTGTTCCTGAGTCTGAGGTTGATCAACCTCTTCGACAGTCCGGGCTTGTTTTGTGTCTCGTTTAAGACCATCAAATAATCCCACAGGAACCTCCTTCCTTGATTGGAGCACAGTATATCATCGCCTCAAGCTGGTTCAGGCGATGTTCGACAGAAGGATTCAAATTGATCGTGTGTCACGTGAAACACGATCACATACTACATTCAGCTACGGGGACGCAGTGGCTGTTT
>NZ_JANGBP010000741.1:0-290 GCF_024462535.1 Adlercreutzia sp. DFI.6.23 | reverse complement strand
GTTTTCCGGCCCTGCGGGCTTATTTGCGTATAGTTAGCACATGAGAGATTATAGCAATGTCTCAACGATATGCCCCCGACGGGCATTCGTCGATATGACGAGAGAAAGGCAGGACCATGATAGAGACACCGAGCCGCATCCTTGTCGTTGACGACGAGCCTTCCATCACCGAATTCGTCAGCTACGCGTTGAAAAAGGAGGGCTACGAGACCGACGTCGTCGACAACGATGTAGAACATGTCGCAGATGGCCTTCGCCGGGTTCAGCGAGGCCAGCACGGGGAATTCCCG
>NZ_JANGBP010000740.1:0-290 GCF_024462535.1 Adlercreutzia sp. DFI.6.23 | reverse complement strand
TTTTGGCTTTGTGCGACGGGGGCTCTCATCGTCGTTATTGCCCTGCTGCCATCTTCTCTCCATCAAATAATCGCCAACGGCGTGGCGACGGTGCTTATCGTCCTTTTCCTGCTTGCTTCCCGAAAGGGGTTTGTCGTTCCGGGGGATTTGCGGGGAGGTGACATTGACGATAGCGCTTCGCAACCTTTTTTGCCCGTGGAGCTGTTCGTGGTGCAGTTCGCCGTTCTTTTCGTGATCAAGGCATGTGGGGTTATCGCTTCTCCGCACTTTGTCCTTGCATCGGGCCTGGG
>NZ_JANGBP010000074.1:0-445 GCF_024462535.1 Adlercreutzia sp. DFI.6.23 | reverse complement strand
CCAAAACCGCCGGCTACTCTCGTCTAGTCGCTCTTCCCCATACAGGCCGCCACGTATCTCCCTCCCCTGCGTGGCAGCATGAGCGTTGTCATTGTCCTGCGATCTCCTTGTGGAAATAGGCACCGAACGCGTACAGTGGCACGTTCTTAATCACTCCATCACGTGAGAAAGGGGCCAACGAAGTGCGCAAGACCAGTACTGGGAGATGCTTTTTGACGAAAGCGGCAAGGCTTTTCGCCCTCAGATTGGTTCCAGCCTTCACCTCAATGGGCACGGGCTGCGGCACTCGCTCGTTTCCATCTACGATGAAATCGATTTCGGTGCGCGTCGACTGGTTCATGAAATAGTGCAGCTTGTTGCCCGTATCCACTTTGTTGCCCGCCTGGCTGCTCGCAAGCAGTTCTTGGGCAACGAGCTGCTCTGCAAGCGCCCCCTTGAATGAACT
>NZ_JANGBP010000739.1:0-290 GCF_024462535.1 Adlercreutzia sp. DFI.6.23 | reverse complement strand
CGCGGAAATCGACACCGTAGTCCTCGAGCACCTTCTGAATGCCCGAACGCGCACTTGCGGCGATGGCACCGCCCGGATGCGAGCTGCAGCCGAGGAAGTACAGGTTCTCGCCTCGGTGGCCACCTGCGCCGTCGCCCGATCGTGAACGGCGGCGAAGGGCTCCACCTCCTCGGCCGGCCCGACGAGCGTGAGCCCCAAGTCGGGATCGGCCTCAAGGGCCTGCAGGGCGCCGCGCAGCACCACGGCCGGGCCGCGGTCACCGCCCATGACGTCCACGGCGATTGTTACTG
>NZ_JANGBP010000738.1:0-290 GCF_024462535.1 Adlercreutzia sp. DFI.6.23 | reverse complement strand
AGACGCCGGAGGCGCTCAACTCCGATGCTCCACGCGCAGCTCGGAGCCGTCGATGCTGAGCGCGAGCCTGCCTTCCAGAAGCTCCAGCAGCTCCTCTCCCACGAGCGCACGACGCCAACCGCGCAGAAGATCGACGCCCTCGCGGTACCCGCGCGCGACGCGCGCCAGGTCGTCATGGCTGGCCAGCGTGGGGAACGCCACGCCGTTCTGCTTCGCGCGCAGCCGCACGAGCGCGCACATGAGATCCAGCTCCGCGTCGACGTTCGGCTCGTTCTTGCCGCAGCGATCAG
>NZ_JANGBP010000737.1:0-290 GCF_024462535.1 Adlercreutzia sp. DFI.6.23 | reverse complement strand
GCCTTCTCGACGGCGCCGGCCACCGCCTCCTTGACGCGGTGCGTGGTGGACTCTTCCATGTGGGTGCTCCTTCCTTGGTCGGTTAGCTTGCTTTCTCGTACTTGCTCTCGTCGCGGCCGAAGAGAGAGCCGATGGGCATCTTGAACGCATCGGCCAATGCCCAGGCGTTGTCGAGGGTGATGCCGCTCTTAGCGTTCTCGTACGAGCCGATGGTGGTTGCCGGGATGCCGGTTCGAAAGGCCCACCGACTTCATAACGGCGAACTCGCGGCGGCGCAGGATAAGGCTGTT
>NZ_JANGBP010000736.1:0-291 GCF_024462535.1 Adlercreutzia sp. DFI.6.23 | reverse complement strand
GCGGGTGATGCCCTCGAGAAGTCCGTCGGAAAGCGGCGGCGTGGAAAGCACGCCGTTGCGCACGATGAACAAGTTCACGCCCGTGCCCTCGCAGACAAGCCCCGCCTCGTTCAACATGAAGGCCTCGGCATAGCCGTGGGCCTTCGCCTCCATCTTCGCGAGGATGGAGTTCATGTAAGAGGCCGTGGCCTTCACCGCCGGCGGAATGGCGTTGTTCGAGCGCTGGCGCCTCGAGGAGATGCCCACGGCCACGCCGTTTTCCAGCGCGTCGGCGCCCAGGTAGGCGTCCCA
>NZ_JANGBP010000735.1:0-291 GCF_024462535.1 Adlercreutzia sp. DFI.6.23 | reverse complement strand
GTGGAAGCCGACAGTGGCATGGGGGTGAGCTTCACCACCACCGGCGGCGCGCGTCGTGGCTACACGGGCGACCTGAGAGGGATGTCCCTGCGCGAGGAGGCGGAGCTTTCTAAGTCCTGGTGCTTCGAGGAGGCGAGCCTGGGCGTGGCGGCGCTGAACGCCTGGTACTCCCAGCGGTCGCTGCTGGATCCGTTGGGGTGCACCTACGTTGCGGCGGTGGAGGTACCCGACGGCACCATCCGGAAGATGGACTCTTTCGAAATGTACCGTCCGCAGATCAGCACCGCCGGT
>NZ_JANGBP010000734.1:0-291 GCF_024462535.1 Adlercreutzia sp. DFI.6.23 | reverse complement strand
GACCTGCCGGGCCGCCATGGCAGATAAGCGGGCCCGGGAGAAAGCAGTGGAGGATTTGGAAGGTGCCGAGCCTTTCAGCGGTCGCGGCAAGAAGGGAACCGTCCCCTGCGGGGACAGCGAGCGCGTCGCCTCCGCCTCCTCCGAGCCTTCGCTGTCAGACGGCTTGACGGCCCGCGCGAAAGCAGCATCATGAGCGGGCGCTTGGTAGGCGTGCTCGGAGGCACCGGACCTGCGGCGACGGCCTACTTCCTGCAGCGGCTCGTCGAGCCCACCGAGGCCCGCTGCGACCAG
>NZ_JANGBP010000733.1:0-291 GCF_024462535.1 Adlercreutzia sp. DFI.6.23 | reverse complement strand
GTGATCGGCGTTGTCAATTGCAGCCAAGTTCAGGTATCATGCACATTGAAGCGAAACCCCAAGGGGCGATGGCGTCGCGCTTCGAATGGCGCCGCCCTTGCCCCTCGAGGTTCAGAGGTCAGCTGGGGAGGGCAGATCGCTCGCTTCGAAGGAAGGAGATGCCATAAGGGCATCTCGAGGATCCCCGACTGGAAGGAAGAGGCATGACAGAAGAAGAGAAAAAGGTGGACGGGCAGACTGCCGAGCCTGCCGCCCAGAAGAAAAAGAAGAAGTGGCCCATCGTCGTGGGCG
>NZ_JANGBP010000732.1:0-291 GCF_024462535.1 Adlercreutzia sp. DFI.6.23 | reverse complement strand
AATACCTCGCCGCCGCCAACGCCGTCGTTGCCAATCCGGCCGCCCTCCACAAGCTGCAAGCCGAGGACGGCGACGACCTCTACTTCCTTGAATCCACCGGCGAATTCGTCGTCGTATCCCCCGCCGGCTATCTATAATTCCCTTCACGCATGCGGGCGTCGCCAAGTGGTAAGGCCCAAGCTTCCCAAGCTTGTATTCGCGGGTTCGAGTCCCGTCGCCCGCTCCATGAACTTCCCGAACCTGCCTTCCGGCGGGGTCGTTCTTTTTTGGGCGGGGATAGGGTTAAGTTTC
>NZ_JANGBP010000731.1:0-291 GCF_024462535.1 Adlercreutzia sp. DFI.6.23 | reverse complement strand
ATTTCGACTCTGCCGATGGAGACCACGGCGCGCTCGCCGAGGAGCTGGCGACGGCCGGCAGCGCGTACTTCCATGACAAGAGTCCCTACGGGCTGGCGATCTACTCCTTTAACGACTACATCGAGCAGCGCGATTCCAACCAGATGATCGCCACGGTGGTGAACGTGTTCTGCCTGCTGTTCGCCGTTATTCTGGCGCTCATCGCCATGGCCAACGTGTTCAACACGGTGACCAACAGCCTTATCCTGCGCCCCCGCGAGTTCGCCGTTATGAAGTCGGTGGGCCTTTCGA
>NZ_JANGBP010000730.1:0-291 GCF_024462535.1 Adlercreutzia sp. DFI.6.23 | reverse complement strand
CGCCGTGCACCATTTCTCCGGCGATCCGGCCGAGCAGGACATCGTGCTCGATATCGCCGAAGCCTGCCGCGAGGCGGGCAACCCCGATCGCTATCTGAAGTTCGGCTCCACGTCGAAGATCACCTACCCCGGCGCGGGCGTGGCCGCTTTGGCCGCAAGCCCCGCCAACATAGCCGAGATCAAGCGGCACTTGGGCGAGCCGCAGCGCGGGCACGCGTCGCGGTCGTAGCCGTTGAAGAAATCGGCCTCGCCGACCAGGCCGGCGCCCGCGTGGCGGTAGCGGTACATTTC
>NZ_JANGBP010000073.1:0-448 GCF_024462535.1 Adlercreutzia sp. DFI.6.23 | reverse complement strand
GGGCAAGTCATACGTGTCTTTCAGGGCGAATTATAGCTTGAACTGCGTCAAACATGCGTTGAAAAACGGCGACGACCTCCGAAGTGGCGTCCGGTGCACCAGCGTTCGAGGCGCCGTTGCTTCTAGCTCGCTCGCGCTGTATCCGTTGAAAGCTGAATAGCGGGGCGGATGCGACGCAGACGCGGAGATGAGCTGCCGGACTGCAATCTTAATACCGTCTTAATGCGGGCGCATGAACCTTAACGGCGTCTTTAGCCCTTGCTGATTATGCTGACATTCATCGGGTGGTGCTCTTGCGCGCGAAGCGCGTTGCCTCCCGGATGTTGGCAAGCGGTCCTGCGGGATCTTGAGAGACAAGGGCATAGCCCAATGTCGGTAGTTGACTTCATGCTTTTCCTCGGCAGCCTCATGCCAAAGCGCGATACCGTAAGAGGAGAGAACGCTTTCG
>NZ_JANGBP010000729.1:0-291 GCF_024462535.1 Adlercreutzia sp. DFI.6.23 | reverse complement strand
CGCAGCCCGGCTCCTCGTGGTGGGTGCAGTCGCGGAAGCGGCACTGCGCCGCCAGCGCCTCCACATCGGGAAAAGCCGCGCCGATGCCCTCTTCGGCGTCCCACAGCCCCAATCCCCGCACGCCCGGCATATCCACGATGCGACCGGCGCCGGGCACCTCCACAATCTCGCGGCTCACCGTGGTGTGGCGGCCCTTGCCCTCCCCCTCGCGAACTGCGCCGACGCTTAAGACCTCGGCGCCCACCAGCATGTTCACCCGGCGGGACTTCCCCACCCCCGAGCGCCCGCTGA
>NZ_JANGBP010000728.1:0-291 GCF_024462535.1 Adlercreutzia sp. DFI.6.23 | reverse complement strand
CTACGTGGGCGAGCTCTCGCTGGATGGGCGGGTGCGGCCGGTGGCGGGCACCCTCGCCTGCGCCATCTGCGCCCGGCGCCTCGGGCTGGACTTCGTCTGCGCCGCCGACAGCGATCCGGTGCCCTTAGACGACGTGCGGCTGCTCGCTATGACGTCGCTGGCCCAGGCGGCCCGTGAGGGAGGCGCGGCGGCGGTGCTGCCGGCCCAAGGGGGACGGGCGGCCCCGGCGGCCGTCGAGGCGCTCGACTTCGCGGAGGTCGCGGGCCACGAGACGGCCAAGCGGGCCTTCCA
>NZ_JANGBP010000727.1:0-291 GCF_024462535.1 Adlercreutzia sp. DFI.6.23 | reverse complement strand
GTTTCCTTTTCGCGTGCAATACGGTTTTTCTTCATTTTATCCGGTTTTGTAGATCGGGTTCACAAAGATAGTGTATCTTTGCGGCATGAAAAAGTTATTGTGCCCGCAATGTAAAATTGCTGCTATGTATGTGAAGAATGAACAAGGGGAAAGACTGTTGGTATATGTACTCGAAAATGGTGAAGTCGTGCCTAAATACCCGGAGGATTCTATGGAAGGCTTCGACCTGACGGAGGTGTTCTGTCTGGGATGTTCGTGGCACGGGTCGCCCAAGCGGCTGGTGAAACGGTA
>NZ_JANGBP010000726.1:0-291 GCF_024462535.1 Adlercreutzia sp. DFI.6.23 | reverse complement strand
CTCGTGAACGACTTCTTCATCGGACTGGTGGCCATGAAATATGTATGGGTCATCTTCCCGCTCGTCTGCGAGGGCTTCTCGCGGCTCTCCCCCAAGGCGGCCAACGTCGCCTTCGCCCTCATCATCGTCGGCTTCGCCGCCTGCGTGACCGCCTCCTACCTGGAGCTGAAGCTCTGGGACCCGAACCCGGCGCTCATCCAGGCCTTCAAATCACGGGCGATCGCCCTTTTGAAAACCTACTATTTCGTCGGGGGGATGCCCGAGGCAGTCAGCGCGTTTCTCGACAGCAGG
>NZ_JANGBP010000725.1:0-291 GCF_024462535.1 Adlercreutzia sp. DFI.6.23 | reverse complement strand
GCCGACTGGTAGCTGATGTCGCCGAACTCGATGGTCTGGCTAAACAGCCCCTCCTCGACTTGGGCGGTCCCGTCGGCGTACAAGGCGTCGTAGCCGATCGCGGAGAGGACGTCTTTTGCCTCGGCGCGTGCGCGCCTCTTGCGGCGTGCCGCCTGCTCGACCTTCTTCTCCTATTTCTCGAGCCCTGCGGTTCGGATATGCGCGCCGCGCACGGGCGGGCCGCCCTTGGGCCGAACGGCATTCCGCTTCGTGCTCTTCGCCTTTTCTCTGTTCTTACCAAGCCGGAGCATG
>NZ_JANGBP010000724.1:0-291 GCF_024462535.1 Adlercreutzia sp. DFI.6.23 | reverse complement strand
TATTTCTTTAACTAACGGCGTTCTCCGCAGGGCGCCCAGAGGTCCGCGGGCGGGTCCGCCCTCCCGCAGCGAGCGATGCTAGCTGAGCAGTTCGTCCAAAGCTTTGAAGAGCTTGTCGATTTCGACGGGCTTGGTGAGGTGGCCGTTCATGCCGCTGCGCAGGGCCTTCTGGCGATCCTCCTCAAAGGCGTCCGCGAATCTAAGACCGCTCGTGGATGCCGATGAAATCGCCGCCGATCCAGGGCGATCCTTCTTGCTCCCCACGGCCGATGCTGTGGCCCAAGCGTTCAC
>NZ_JANGBP010000723.1:0-291 GCF_024462535.1 Adlercreutzia sp. DFI.6.23 | reverse complement strand
GCACGCCCTCTTCTTCGATGAACCGCTCGATGGATCCCCAATAGCGCACGCGGTTGATGGTGTCCAGGTGGTGGTAGTGGCCGTTGGGGCGGTTCTCCTGGGTGTCGATGTCCTGACCGAGGGACATGTGGAAGTAGGCCCCTTCCAAATCGTGGGTGGCGAGAGCATTGCCGGCAAACACCGCGTCCGCATAGCCGGCGTCGATGATTTTCGCGAAGGCCTCGCGGGAGTACCCGTTGAAGGTGAAGGCCGGCCCCATGACCCATACAATGGAGCCGTGGTCGCGGTCGT
>NZ_JANGBP010000722.1:0-291 GCF_024462535.1 Adlercreutzia sp. DFI.6.23 | reverse complement strand
GTGCTCTCGGTCGCCGTGCTCTCCGGCGTGAACGACGGGCAGCTTGGCGATCTTCTGCGCTTCTCGCTGGAGAACGCCGATGTGGTGGCGGGGCTTGCCCTGCAGCCCGCCTTCACCTCGGGCCGTTTCGAGGCCGACCGCGAAGGCGCCCTAACGGCGGGCGATGTCATCTTCAAGATGGCCGAGCAGTCCGAGGGCCTCATCGAGGCGCACGATTTCTGGCCGCTCGGCTGCTCGAATCCGCTGTGCGACACCGGCCTGTTCCTCGTGCGCGACCAGCGCGGCGCCGAT
>NZ_JANGBP010000721.1:0-291 GCF_024462535.1 Adlercreutzia sp. DFI.6.23 | reverse complement strand
CGAAGGATCTCGCCGCTGTCGAGGATCGCGCCGCCGCCATCGAGCGGGCGCACTTGGAGGCCCCCGCTATTGGCTGGCGTGAGGCCGCCATCGGTGCTGCCATCGGCCTGTTCGCTTAGCGCCAGGCGCGGGCGCACGCCGGCGAAGAGTACGTCGCCGACGACCAGGGCTGTCGCATGACCTACGGCGAGGTGGACGACGCGGCGGCCCGCCTGGCGCTCCCAGACGTCACGGATGGTTTCGCGCGTCCAGTACCCCTTCTCGTAATACTCTTTCTTCTTCTCCTCGTTG
>NZ_JANGBP010000720.1:0-291 GCF_024462535.1 Adlercreutzia sp. DFI.6.23 | reverse complement strand
CGCCGAGTTTCTGGTAGATATGGTTGGTGTGGCTCTTCACCGTGGCGTCGGAGATGACGAGCTTCTCCATGATGAAAGTGCGGCTGTGCCCCTCGGCCAAAAGCGCCAGCACTTCGGCCTCGTGCGGGGAGAGGTTGCGCTCGGCGGCAATGAGGGCGCAGGCTTCGGCCAGGTCGTTCGCGGGGGACGTCGCCATCGCTTCGTGTCCCGCTTGCCAGGTTCGCCACACAACGGCCATGAGCACCGCCACGGCACCGTAAAGGGCGGCGATGACGATGAAGCGGCCGAGGC
>NZ_JANGBP010000072.1:0-449 GCF_024462535.1 Adlercreutzia sp. DFI.6.23 | reverse complement strand
CATAGTAGTACTGCACCGCATCGCTTCCATCAGCGCGCAGAGGGAGATTTGAGTACAGGAGCTGCGTGTAAATATTGCCAGTTAACTCCGAGCCTTCCCGGGACAAAGCGGACGACACCATGTCGAGGACACGAACGTATAACGGCTCGTTAAAAGGCATCGTTCCCTTATCGCGTTCGGAAGATTCAGAGAATATCCCATCAAACCGGATCACCAAGGCTACCGCCTTGAACGAGGGCACGAAGCGCACATGAAGGCTAGCCAAGTCGACGTAATCGGCAAAACGAGTTGGAACAGAAAAGCCGCTCCGCGGAAGGTCGGGCGACGGCTCCGCCCCATCTCCCAACCCCTCGACATGATAATGAGGCGTATAGTGGACCAAGGCCTCTTCGGAGCAACAGCGTTTGGTGCGCACCTGGTCCCGCGAAATCCCCTTTGTCCACTATACG
>NZ_JANGBP010000719.1:0-291 GCF_024462535.1 Adlercreutzia sp. DFI.6.23 | reverse complement strand
CTCGTCGGCCCGCATCCGGCCTCTCCCACCGTGGCGCCGGCATAGGGCGCGTCGCGGTACTGGGGGTCGGTCTGGTATAGAAAGGGCAGCTCGCCGCCGCGCCACTCGTCGCGCGGGGTGCTAGCGGCCTCGGCTCCGCCACCCGCGTCCGCAGCGGCCACAGAGGCATCGGCCGTGGGCGAGGCGATGCCCGGCCCCGCGAGCCCCAGCCCTTCGGCGTACAGGTTCGCCATCTGGAACAGCGCGACTACGACGAAGACGGAAAGCGCCGCCACGCCCAGCACCGACCAC
>NZ_JANGBP010000718.1:0-291 GCF_024462535.1 Adlercreutzia sp. DFI.6.23 | reverse complement strand
GCGATGACATCTTCGATGAGAACGGGGAAGTGGTGCGCAGCGCCCTGGCCGCCAAGGCCTTCGCGACGCCGGCCGCCACGCGCAAGCTGAACACCATCACGATGCCCCGCATCTAGGAGCGCTACACCGACCTCATCGACGGCTTCGAGGCCGAGGGCAAGCCTGCCGTGGTGGTGCAGTACTCGGTGTTCCGCAACCGCCAGCAGTCGCTGGCTTACGGGGCCGATGTGGTCATGGCCGTGCTGGCGCCGTTGGAGACCCGTATCGAGCGCGCCGTGGCCTCGGGCTTTT
>NZ_JANGBP010000717.1:0-291 GCF_024462535.1 Adlercreutzia sp. DFI.6.23 | reverse complement strand
CTGTTCGCCTATACGGGCGTGGCGACGCTGCATGCTGCGGCCGGCGGTGCGAAGGAGACGACGACGGTGGACTTGTCTCAGACGTACCTGGACTGGGTGGCCCGCAATCTTGCGGCCAACGGGTTCGCCTTCGAAGTTGTTGACAAGCCGAATCGAAGGGATCGAACGGACGGAGGTTCGGCGAGGGGTCGGCGGGGAGGGGCGGCCAACAAGCTCGTTCGCGCCGACGTCACTCGCTGGATCGCCGAAGCGGGCCGCCGCCATGAGCGCTACGACCTTATCTTCTTGGAT
>NZ_JANGBP010000716.1:0-291 GCF_024462535.1 Adlercreutzia sp. DFI.6.23 | reverse complement strand
ACGAGCACGGGCATGATGGCCGCCGGCCAGGTATGGGGCGCGGCCAGTTGAAGAGCGAGGCGAGGGGAGAGGGGAGTCGTCGCTCCCCCGCTGTTCGTTTTTGTATGGGGACCCATGTTCGATTTCTCTTTTCGTCGCGAGAAGCATTGTCGATTACCTGGCATTATAGAAGAAGGGCGCCCCAATGGAGCACCCTTCAAAGGGTTTGCGCGTTGACGGCGCGTTTAGTTGGTCATCAGCGCGGCCGCGATGTCGCCCGAGGTGGACGAGGCCGGCTCCCAGGTTCCGTCG
>NZ_JANGBP010000715.1:0-292 GCF_024462535.1 Adlercreutzia sp. DFI.6.23 | reverse complement strand
GAAAAAAAGCAAAAACAGCAGCAGTGCTAATGCGACACCGACATATACAAGGTAAACAGCACGGCGATAACGCATGCGCCGATTCAGTTTCAATACGAGCGGCTGAAACAACAGCGCTAATATGATACCGAAAGCGATTGGATAAAGCACTTCCAGTAAATGAAGCAGAATCGGAAACAGCAGCAGTTCTTTGCTGATAAGGATGATCACAAACAAAGTAAGCAGTGGAAGCAATAAGCGCTTTGCATATTCGTTTCCTTTTTTTATCATGGAAATTCAAAAGAAAGCCCCA
>NZ_JANGBP010000714.1:0-292 GCF_024462535.1 Adlercreutzia sp. DFI.6.23 | reverse complement strand
GCGGTTCGTCTACACGCCGGAGACCCCCGGGCGCTACCTCTGGAAGGTGCGACCCGTGACCGAGGACGGCGAGCCCTCCGCACTCGTGGCCGGCTTCGCCTTCGAGGCGCTGCCCGCCGGAGGCACCTACGGATTCATTCGCTATGATAGCAGTCCGCACCCCCGGGCCCGTACCGCCGTCTCGGTATCGCATCAATTATGTTGCGGCTACGCTGCTTTTGGCACCCTCGCCGCCACCGTCGTCCGGGGCTGGGTCGGGCGTCGGATCCGGCGTCGGCTCCGGCGTTGGCTC
>NZ_JANGBP010000713.1:0-292 GCF_024462535.1 Adlercreutzia sp. DFI.6.23 | reverse complement strand
CCGGGGCCTCTCTGGCGTGCGCATGTTCACCGGCGACAAGGCCGCCGCCATGACGGGCGCGATAGCCGAGGTGTTCCCGGACGCCGCCTACCATCTGGTGCCGCTCATCTTGGCGGCCCTGCTGCTCGAGGTGCCGCTCGTGCCCCTGTGCGACGACGACTGCAAGGGGCTGTGCCCCCAGTGCGGCGCCAATCTGGACGAGGGGCCCTGCGGCTGCTCCCGCGACGAGGCGGACGTGGAGGCGAGCCCGTTCGCGGCCCTCAAGAACTTCGACTTCGGCGACAAGTAGAAC
>NZ_JANGBP010000712.1:0-292 GCF_024462535.1 Adlercreutzia sp. DFI.6.23 | reverse complement strand
CCCTGCCCTCCACGGCGGCGCGGCCGTCGCTATGGCAGGAGGCGCATTGCTCGCCGGATTTCGTGATGGGATGGTTTGATGCGCAGCCGACCAGGGCGAGGGCGCACATGGTTAAGAGGGCGGCGAGGGCGAGTGCGGCGAAGCGCCTGCGCTGGCGATGCGAATGCGTGGTAGTGCCGGTACTGGTACAGGGTGAGGCGTAAAGGCCCATGAGTCCTCCTCGGGATGGGGCGGCGGATGCGGTTTCGCGTTCTTCGTGTCGCGTACATCATACTCAGAGCTGCTACCCGAG
>NZ_JANGBP010000711.1:0-292 GCF_024462535.1 Adlercreutzia sp. DFI.6.23 | reverse complement strand
CGGCCCGCTACGAGCACCGCTCCACGGTCATCACCACCAACGTGGCCGTGGGCCTTGGGGCCGACGTGTTCGGGGACGCGGTGACCGCCGCGGCCAGCGCCGACCGGGTGTGCCACCACTGCTCGATGCTCAAGATAACGGGGCGGTCCTACCGCATGAAGGACCTGCTGGCCGAGGCGGCCGACGGCGCCGGGCTGCCCGAGAGGGGGCAGTCGTGAGGGCCGCGGACGCCGCGGGGTGGCTGGCCGCGTTCGGCGCAGAGGACGTCGCGGTGACGGTCAGGTTCCCGCAG
>NZ_JANGBP010000710.1:0-292 GCF_024462535.1 Adlercreutzia sp. DFI.6.23 | reverse complement strand
CTCGCGTGGTACTTCTCGTTGTCGGCCTCGGTCCAGGTGATGACCGGCTCCCACTTCGTAGCGTCCTCATTCAGCACGCGCATGCCGAGGAAGTAGCCAAGCCACTGGTCGTAGTTGCTCTTCGGGTAGGCGTCGTCGGGGTTATACCCCATGCGCTCGATGATCTCGCGGAAGACGCGCTTCTCCTCGCGGGCCTCGTACATCGGCTTCACCAGGGGCTTCCAAGCAAGCAGGGCGTGCTTGCGCTGCTTCTGGCCGTTGCCGTCGCCAAACGGGCTCGTCCAGGACAGCT
>NZ_JANGBP010000071.1:0-451 GCF_024462535.1 Adlercreutzia sp. DFI.6.23 | reverse complement strand
CCCCTCGATTATCTCCACCCCCTTGTACCTGCACAGGTTGCGGAATATCTCGCCCAGCGAAACCCTGTATTGGCTGTATATCAGTTTGCGCCTATACTTCGGTGTGAACACGATGTGGTACTTGCACATCCACTTCGTGTGCGACAGGCTGTGTGCCTTGTTTGCCAAAACGGCCGCCTTTCCGGGCTGATACGACTTGAACACCCGTATCGTATCCCGACTGGCGGCGTTTTGACGCAAGGGCGGAGCCTTCTACGCGCACCCGCATAGCGGGTGGTTTTTTGCCCGCCGCGCTTCGCGCGCCGTGCAGGCTCACGAGCCTGAAAACGAGGAGGGCGTCCCGCTAACGGACGCCCTCCCGGAAGGATGACAGCCGGCAGGCTGTTATCAACGAATCTTAGGCCGCGCCGGGCAGGATGAGCATGGCGGCGGTAAGAATCACCATGCAAAC
>NZ_JANGBP010000709.1:0-292 GCF_024462535.1 Adlercreutzia sp. DFI.6.23 | reverse complement strand
CGAATATGGGAAACCGCACCTGAGATAGATGTCGGGATGATGGTGAACAGCGAGGTGGCGGTGCACATGAGGGAGTCCATGGCGTAGCCGAGCTTGAACGCCGGCACGAGCAGCAAGCCGCCGCCGATGCCGAGCAGCCCCGCCAAAACGCCGACCACCAGGCCGACGACGAGCGACACGAGAAACAGCGGAATCATGGCTTCCACGACGCTAGTCCTCCATGTCCAAACGAATCTGGGTGGTCATGCCGTGATCGTTGTCGGCATGGGGCAACGGAACGGGCGGGGCGGGG
>NZ_JANGBP010000708.1:0-292 GCF_024462535.1 Adlercreutzia sp. DFI.6.23 | reverse complement strand
GCCGCGGGCACCCTGCCGGCCGACGCCGCCGTCTACGCCATCGCGAACTACACGGCCCTCCCCCAGGTGCACGCCGCCCTGAACGCCATGGAAGCCGCCGAACCCGCTCTCGCCCCCGCCCCGACGCCGGCCCCGATCGCCGAGGCCGCCGGCGCGAGTGCCGCTCCCATCTACGCCGGCATGGCGGTGTTCGTCGACAAGCAGAAGGAGATGGATCGCGACGAGGTCATCCACGAGCTCATCGACATCCAGTACGACCGCAACGACTACGAGCAGAAACGCGGCACCTACC
>NZ_JANGBP010000707.1:0-292 GCF_024462535.1 Adlercreutzia sp. DFI.6.23 | reverse complement strand
ATCAATCGCCGTTAGGCTAATAAGAATGGGATCTTTACTAAATTGGTAAGTGGATAAGGCTGCCTTCGTAATGATAGGTGCTTGCTTATCTTTTAGCTGTAAGACATTCTTTTCCTTATGATATACATAATCGAGCTTATCCTTTTGTAAACATATGGAAAAACGGTTCATTGTTTCTTCTTGCTCATCATGATGGATAAAAACCAAAACTTCCATACCTTTTTCCATTGCTGCATCATGGATAGGAAAAACAACCTTTCCATCCTCATTACTTAGCTATGTAAAGGTCTGC
>NZ_JANGBP010000706.1:0-292 GCF_024462535.1 Adlercreutzia sp. DFI.6.23 | reverse complement strand
AATTTTTACTTACGCAAAAGACACCAAGATAACTGGTGGTTCCATCATTAACAATGAAACAGAGACTACAACCGACTGGGGCGGCGGTGGCATTTATATCAACAATAATGGCACCTTGATGATTCCCTCTGCCCTTATTACGAACAACAGCGCTGCTGGTCTGGGTGGAGGCGTTGCTGGCTGCACTCATGCGAAAATTATTATCGGAGAGAAGGAAACAACCAGTGCAGGCCAGCTGGTAAGCAGCGCCGCAGTGTTCAAGAACACTGCTTCGGGAACGAGCTATCCTTTG